>CAVFQD010000033.1:0-20745 GCA_963624605.1 Eshraghiella crossota
ATTGCAAAAGTGTGCAAGTTGTTTTTCTAACTTACACACTTTATTTTACAAACTCGGCATCAACCTCTCCGTTTTTCATTTGTCTTTGCTAAAGGTCAAAAAGAATACGCCCCGACAGCTGACGGAGCGTAAGCATACATTTCTGTTCTGATTGTTATTTAACCTTTTTCTTGCCTGTAATCTGCGGAACAGCCCCGAGGATAGCGGCAACAACGGTCGTAATGATAATTTCGGGTACCATATAAAGTCCGTTGTAGAAAATCGAGTAAATTATCGAAAGCGAGGTTCCCGAGAAGGTGCCGAGTATCTTTTCACCTATTGAATAGAAGCCCTCCTGTGAGAAGAACCATTCAGCCCACGCACCGTAGAAGATTGCGCCCGATACGATATGTACAAGATAGCGGAGAAGCAACGCAACGAATGCACCGAGAGCAAGCTCGCCTGCGGGCTTTTTGAATTTGCCCTTGAAGATACCGCCGAAGCCGAGTACCGTGTATGCGAGAACATAGTCAAGAAGGCATACGCAGATTGCCTGCCATACAGCCATCTGACCGTCGCCGGGCAGGAACATTGCCGAAACGACCTTAACGCCGAGAAGCATCTGAACGATAGAATAGGTAAAGCCGCTGAGAAGTCCCCACCTTGTGCCGTATTTGTAAGCGATAAGCACTATCGGGAACATACTTGCGAGAGTTACCGTTCCGCCGAAAGGCAATTCAAGACCGAGAGCCTTTGAAATAAGCTCGATAACAGCCGCAATTGCGATAAGTAATGCGCTTTCAACCAATCTTACAGTTGATTCTTTTTTCATAAAAAACCGTCCTTTGACAAAAAATTAAGCCTTACGATACTTCAAATACCGTAAGGCAGAATTGCTTGTTCAGGCTTCCTACGGCGGCATTATCCGCATCAGGTTTGAGGGTTCAACGGAGGCTACCGTTATCTCAGCCGACTGCTGTCAGCACCCCTGTATATTGATTTTTCGCTTGGCTTCGACAAGATTATATTACTTTAGGCATTAAAAGTCAACAGCAATTATTTTTCGCCGTGCGCCTGCGCTTCTCTCAAGGCGCAAACAAGCTGGTCGGGACAGGATGTCTGCTTGAAGCCGCATTTTACGCCCTTGAAAGCCTCTTCGACCTCATCAACGGTTTTGCCGACAACAATTCTTGAAATGCCCTGCAAATTTCCGTTGCAGCCGCCGTAGAACTGTACGCTCTTTATAATATCTCCGTCGAGTTCGACATCAATCTGACCCGCACAGGTTCCCTTAGTTGTGTATGAATACATTTTACATTACCTCTTTCAAATTGTTTGTAAATTCGCAAAGCTGTGAAAGCGTAAGCTTTTCAGCCCTTATGTTTATGTCAAGCCCTGTCATTTCAAGAGCCCTCGCAACTGCGTCCTTAGGCACTCCGAGCCCTGCCGAAACAGAGTTGAGTGCCGTTTTGCGTCTTTGCATAAACATAGCCTTTACTGTTTTGAAAAACAGCTCCTCGTCCTTGGTTTCAATCGGCGGCTTTTCGTAAACGGTAAGCCTTATGACCGCAGAGTCAACCTTGGGACTCGGAACAAACGAACCCTTTGACACATTGAAAAGCTTTTCGGCTTCGGCATAATAATTGACCGCAACCGTAATCGCACCCGACTCTCTCGAGCCTACGGGAGCTGTCAGCCTGTCCGCCGCCTCCCTCTGCACCATAACGATTATTTGCTTTACGGGAAGCTTGTCCTCAAGCAGCTTCATTATGACGGGAGAGGTGATATAATACGGCAAATTCGCACAGACCGAAACATTTTCGCAGTCAGAAAATTTTTCTCTTATAAGCTTGTGCAAATCGACCTTTAATATATCCTCGTTCACGACCTCGAAGTTGTCAAATTCTTTGAGGGTTTCGTCAAGCACGGGCAAAAGCCTTTTGTCAAGCTCTATCGAAACAACCTTTTTAGCCCTTTTGCAAAGCTCCGCCGTCAGCACGCCCACGCCTGCACCTATTTCTATAACGCCGTCGTTCTCCCCCGTTACAGCCTGTCTTGCCATTTCGGGGCAGACCTCGGGATTTATCAAAAAATTCTGACCGAGAGCCTTTGAAAAGGTGAAGCCGTGCTTTTCAAGTATGGTCTTTACCGTACCTATATCCGAAAGATTATACATAGCTCTGTTTTACCTTTTCAATCAAATTCATACCCTCGACAATTTTTTCGTCCGTGGGTGTTGAAAAATTCATTCTGAAGCAGTTTGTCTTTTCGCCGTCCTCAACGGTAAACGCCGTACCCGGAACAACCGCAACCTTATTATCTACACAGCGCTTGACAAAGTCGAGCATATCAACGCTTTCGGGCAGCTCGCACCACACGAACAGACCGCCCTCGGGACGGACATATTTTACGAAGTCGCCGAGTTTTTCGTCGATAAGCGAGCACATAAGATCGAGCTTGCGTTTATATATTCTTCTGATTTTTGCAATATGCGCTTCAAAATCCGTGGTTTTCATCCATTCGTCAACAAGAATTTGCGAGAACATTGTCGAATGTGTGTCCGCCGCCTGCTTGCCGACCGTCATTTTTGCGATAATTTCCGACGGTGCAACAATATAGCCGATACGGATACCCGGCGCAAGAATTTTTGAAAAAGAGCCTGCGTAAACGACAATTCCGTCCTCATCCATGCTCTTGATTGTCGGAATATCCTCGCCTGCAACTCTCAAATCGCCGTATGGATTATCCTCAAGAATAAGCACGCCGTACTTCTTGGCAAGAGCGTAAACCTGTTTTCTCTTTTCAAGGCTCATTGTAACGCCCGACGGGTTCTGGAAGTTGGTTATTGTATAGATAAACCTGACATTTTCGCCCTCTTTAAGCACTTTTTCAAGTGCCTCGATGTTCATGCCGTCCGCCTCAACGGGTACGCCCTTGAGCTTACAGCCGTATGAGCGGAAACAGTTGAGCGAGCCGATAAACGACGGCGTTTCGCATATTACCGTGTCGCCGAAATTGCAGAAAACCTTTGTCATAAGGTCCATTATCTGCGTTGCGCCCGAGGTTATGATAACGCTGTCAAAGCCCCTGCCTATATTCTTACTTTTTTTGACATATTCCTTTATGCTCTCACGCAAGGGAGTGTAGCCCTCTGTTATACCGTACTGAAGGGCGGTAACGGGCATTTCGTCAAATATTCTTTTTGAAATCACTCTTACATCGTCAACGGGGAACGCCGCAACATCCGGATTGCCCGCCGCAAACGGAATTACCGACGGGTCGGAGGTCGCTTTGAGTATTTCCCTTATCGCCGACGGCTGAAGAGATGAAATTCTGTCTGAAAACTTATAATCCATATTCGCACCTGAATTTTTGCTTTTTTGATATTTTATCACAACGGCATTTTTTTGGCAAGGCTTGTCGTAACAAGCAATATGGCGGGAGTAACCCCGCCATACCGTAAGATATTTTATGACAGCTCAAACTGTCCCGTATAAAGCTGATAGTATCTGCCCTTTTGATTTATCAAATCTTCGTGGTCGCCTCGCTCGATTATCTCGCCGTGCTCAAGCACCATTATTGCGTTTGAATTGCGGACGGTCGACAGTCTGTGTGCGATGACAAATACCGTTCTGCCCTGCATCAATTTATCCGTGCCCTGCTCTATGAGCTTCTCCGTCCTTGTGTCGATGGAGCTTGTCGCCTCATCAAGAACAAGCACGGGCGGATCTGCGACCGCAGCTCTCGCAATGCTCAAAAGCTGACGCTGGCCCTGCGAAAGGTTTGCACCGTCGCCCGTAAGCACGGTATCGTAGCCGTTCTCAAGTGTCATAATAAACGAATGTGCGTTGGCAAGCTTAGCCGCTTCGACTACCTGCTCATGAGTTGCGTCAAGGTTGCCGTATCTGATATTGTCCTCAACCGTACCCGTAAACAGGTGCGTATCCTGAAGAACCATTGAAAGCGAACGCCTCAAATCGTCCTTCTTTATTTTTTTGATGTTAATGCCGTCATATCTTATCTTGCCGTCGTCAATCTCATAAAATCTGTTAAGCAGGTTTGTGATTGTGGTCTTGCCTGCGCCCGTCGAGCCGACAAAGGCAATTTTCTGACCGGGCTTTGCGTAAAGCGAAATGTTTTTGAGCACGGTCTTTTTGCCGTCATAACTGAATGTGACATTTTCGAACTCAACATCGCCCTTTAACTGCCTGTAGGTTACAGTGCCGTCGGCGGTATGCTGATGCTTCCATGCCCAAATTCCCGTATGCTCGGCGCACTCCTCAAGCTCGCCGTTTTCGTTGAATTTTGCGTTTACAAGCGTTACATAGCCGTCGTCAACCTCGGGCTTTTCGTCGATATATTCAAAAATTCTCTCCGCACCGGCAATGGCAGATATCGCATTGTTAAACTGTTGCGACACCTGAGTTATCGGCTGCGAGAAGTTTCTCGAGTTTGTAAGGAAAGCAACTATTCCGCCTGCGGTCATCAGTCCCTTAACAGCCATCACACCGCCGAGAGCCGCAGTAACGGCATAGTTTACATATGAGAGGTTGTTCATAAGCGGCATAAGTATGCTTGCGAATGTGTTCGCACCCGTTGAAGCCTTACGGAGCTCTTCGTTAATGCCCTTAAAGCGCTCCGTTACCTCGTCCTCGTGGTTAAAGACCTTTACAACCTTTTGTCCCTCGATAATTTCCTCGATATAGCCGTTTACCTCACCCAATTCCTTCTGCTGCTTTTTGAAGTAGTAGGAGCTCTTTTTACCGAGCACCTTTATAAGCAGAAGCATTACCATAACCATAAGCACTACAAGGATTGTAAGCTTCCAGCTGTAGTAAAGCATAATGCAGAACGAGCCGATTATGGTAATAGATGAAGAAATGAGCTGCGTAAGTCCCTGACTCAAAAACGCTCTGAGCGACTCGACATCGTTTGTAAAGCGGCTCATAATCTCGCCGTTGGGTCTTGTATCAAAGAAGCTTATCGGCAAATCCTCAATAGAATCAAACAAATCCTTTCGCAAGCTGTTCAAGGTTTTTTGCGTAAGATAAACCGAGCATCTCGATTTTCCGTACGAAGCGCCCGCGCCCACAATTGCAACGCAGACAAGCATAATGAGTATCTTTGAAACAGGCTTGAAAAGCGCCCACGAAAATTCTTGTCCCACTGCGGGGATGAGCAAATCGTCAACTATCGGCTGAATGAAAATCGAAGCCGAAACTGTTGCAAGCGAGCTTATGATGACGAACACTATCATTCCGACAAGCAACGATTTCTGTTTGCCGATATATTTTATAAGTCTTTTTACTGTTCCCTTTGTGTCCGAAGGCTTTTGCATCGGAGTTCTGTTATTCGGTCCCGGCATTATTGCTCACCTCCGATTTCGTCAAAATCATCCGTTCCCTTTTGCTGAGAAGTATATATATCACGGTAAATTTCATTTCTTTCAAAGAGCTCCTCGTGATTACCGATGTCCTTTATCTCTCCGTTGTCGAGAAGAATTATCTTGTCGCAATCGGAAATTGAAGAAACTCTCTGTGCAATTATAATTTTTGTGGTGTCGGGAAGACTTTCCCTGAGTCCCTGCCGTATTCTCGCGTCGGTAGCGGAGTCAACCGCACTTGTCGAGTCGTCGAGAATAAGAATCTTCGGGGATTTAAGTATTGCCCTCGCAATACAAAGCCTCTGCTTCTGTCCGCCCGATACATTTACGCCGCCCTGTCCGAGGTCGGTGTTATATCCGTCGGGGAAGGATGAGACAAAGTCGTCGGCGTCTGCAATTTTGCAGGCTTTGCGAACCTCTTCGTCAGTCGCGTCCTTTTTGCCCCAACGCAAATTTTCGGCTATTGTTCCCGAGAAAAGAACATTTTTCTGAAGAACCATACTTACCGCTTCGCGAAGTGAATGCAATTTGTATTTCTTTACATTTTCGCCGCCGACAATAACCTCGCCGTCGGTTGCGTCATAAAGCCTTGCGATAAGCTGAACAAGCGAGGACTTTGAACTGCCCGTCGCACCCATAACGCCTATCATTTCACCGCTGTTTATCTTAAACGAAACATTATTCAAGATATTCTTGCCCTCATTGTAGCAGAACGAAACATTTTTGAACTCAACACTGCCGTCCTTAACGGTTTCAAGACCGTTTTCGGGGTCCTTGATGTCCGGCTCCTCATTGAGGACCTCGGAAATACGCTTTGCGCTCGCCTCCGACATAAAGAACTGTGCGAGCATTGCAATCGTCATAAGGAAGCTCATAATAATCTGCATTATATAAGTGAATATCGCAGTAAACTCTCCGACAAGCAAATCTCCGCTCGCAACAACCTTTGTCGATACGATAAGCACCGCAAGGATTGTCGCATAAAGCAAAATCATAAGCATAGGCTCGCCGAGAATCATAAGCCTTTCGGCATATACCGAAGCGTTGTAAAGGTCATCGTTAGAGGTCTTGAATTTCTTTTTCTCATAGTCCGTTCTGACAAACGACTTTACGACTCTGATGTTCATAAAGTTTTCCTGTATGGAAGCGTTGAAGCCGTCGAATTTTTTGAGCATGGCTTTGAAGCGCTTTATGAATATCGGTCCCGCAATCGCAAGAACGATTAAGATTATCGGCAGTACGACACCGAACACACTTGTAACCTGTCTGCTTTTACGGATACAGATAACCAGTGCCGTAACAAGCATTATCGGTGCTCTGAATAAGCCTCTGATAAGCATCAGGAATGTGTTCTGAACCGTGTTTATATCCGTTGTCATTCTTGTGATAAGCGACGCTGTGGAAAACCTGTCGATATTCGAGAACGAGAAGGTCTGCACCTTTTCGATAAGAGCGTTTCTGACGCCGGCACCGAAGCCCATACCCGCAACAGACGCAAGCCTTGCCGCCATAGCGCCGCAGAAAAGAGAGCACAGCGCAAACGCAAGCATTTTTCCGCCGAGCGAGAAAATTGTCTGTATTGCCTCCTGCTGTGCAACAGGGTCTGCCGTTTCGGTAAGGCGTATAGTTTCGACTATATCCGCCATAACCTGCGGAATAAGCAATTCAAATATAACCTCTCCGATCATAAGCATAGGACTTACAATGGTATAAAAAAGGTATTTTTTTGCATACTTGAACAGTTTTATCATCGGTTATCTCCTCCGTTTGCTTTGTTTTCGGGCTTTAAGGCACAGCCTTTTTCGTTCTCGTCAAACGAAAGGTTGTTGTAAATTCTGTCAAGATACATTTTAAGCTCGACAAGCTCTTCGTTGTCAAACCCCGCAAACATCATTTTATCAATTTGGTCGAATTTTCGATGCATTTCCTTTGTCATTTCCCTACCCTTTTCGGTAAGGGATATTCTGTTGCACCTTAAATCGTTGTCGTCCGCTATTTTTTCAACGACGCCGTTTTTCTGCATTCTTTTCACAGACACCGCAATCGATGCGGGTGAAACCTCCAGCGCCTTGGCAAGCTCGTTTTGCGTACATTCGCCGTTTTTCTCCAAAAAGTCGAGAATCGGCGGCTGACCGAAATACACGCCGCTGTCCTTGAGCATATTGTGCATCGTAAAGCGCTTGGCACATTCAAGTCTGATAAAAGAATGTGTTAAATCCTTTAATTCAAACATATTACTTCCTCAAATCATAGTTTAGCCGGTTTATATTCAACCGGTTAAGCAATTTTATATCAAAAAGAAATATATGTCAACAAATATTTTAATTGTTCAAATATTGTTAACATTTAATCGGTTAACATTCTTTTTTCGACAAAAAATTCCCCTTGCTGTTGCAAGGGAAATTAAAATCAAAGCCGTTAAACCGTGGCTTCTTCCTTTTCGGGAAGCTCGGAGTTGTCCTCCTCGACAGGCAGCGGATTTTCCGTGATAATGTTTACTGCGTGCTTAATTGTCCGCACCGTAACATTGGTTTGATCGCCTCCGAACTCGCCGTCAAGCGTAAATGCCGTAGGCTCGTCAAAGGAAAATTTAATATTATCGCAATGGCGGAAGGTAACCAGCTTGTTCTTTGCTACGGATTTATGAATCATATCGTGTGCAAGCGAAAGCAGTTCCGCAGGAGATTTGAACATCTCAACAAGTATAAGCTCGTGCTTCCCGTCGTCGAATCTGACGCCCATATTGTGCAAAACGGGCATTCCGCCGACCGAATATGAGTTTGACGCCTCGCCGTAGAAATAATCCCCCTCAAAGGTCTCGCCGTCCGCCTCAACTCTTGCGTGGTAGCCCTTCATTTTGAAAAACTCGCCGACGGCATTGAGATAATAAGCGTTTTTGCCGAATATGTTTTTAAGCCTCTGACTTGCGGAATACGATATAGCGGTAAAGTTGCCGAAGCCTGCGACATAAACAAATGTGTTGTCGCCGAAAAGTCCCATATCGACCGGTCTCGGCTCACCGTTTATGACATTTTCGACCGCCTTTTCGACCTTTGTGGGAATACCTATCGAATGTGCGAAATCGTTTGTAGAGCCCATCGGGATATATCCTATCGGGATATCCTTTTTAAGCTCCATAACTCCGCAAACGGTCTCTTTAAGAGTTCCGTCGCCGCCCACGCAGACTATGAGGTCGAATTCCGAGCCTCTTTTTCTGACAATTTCGTAAGCGTTTTCATTTTTTTGAGTATATACGGAGGTAACGACAAAACCAGCCTCGCCGAACCTCTCAATCATACCTTTTGCATACTGTTTTGCAAGCTTTTTGCCCGAAACAGGATTTACCACAAGAAATAACTTCTTACCCGTTATCTCCGTCATAATACAGCCTCCCGTGTCCGTCAGAATTCAATCTTTTCGGAAATGTAATCGACAAGCTCCGATATAGGCATTCTTACCTGCTCCATAGTGTCCCTGTCACGAACGGTTACGCAGTTGTCCGCGGGCGTGTTGTCATCGCCGACCGTCTCAAAGTCAACGGTAATGCAGAACGGCGTACCGATTTCGTCCTGACGGCGGTATCTCTTGCCTATTGAGCCTGCGTCGTCATATTCGACATTGAAGTGCTTTGAAAGCTCCTGATAAATTTCGTCCGCCTTGTCGCCGAGCTTCTTTGAAAGCGGAAGGATTGCAGCCTTGACGGGAGCGATTGCCGGATGGAAATGCATAACGATTCTTGTATCGTTCTTCTCCGCGTCGACAACCTCCTCGTCATACGCCTCTGTGAGAAGCGCAAGGAAAAGACGCTCTACGCCGAGCGAGGGCTCGATAACATAGGGAACATATTTTTCGTTTGTTGTCGGGTCAAAATATTCAAGCGACTTGCCGCTTGTCTTAATATGCTGGGTAAGGTCGTAGTCGGTTCTGTCCGCAACGCCCCAAAGCTCGCCCCAGCCGAACGGGAACATATATTCAAAGTCCGTCGTAGCCTTCGAGTAGAAGCAAAGCTCCTCGGGATCGTGGTCGCGCAAGCGGAGATTTTCGGGCTTGATGTTGAGAGAATAGAGCCAATCGCGGCAGAAGCCTCTCCAATAATCAAACCATTCAAGGTCTGTGCCGGGCTTGCAGAAGAATTCAAGCTCCATCTGCTCAAATTCACGCACACGGAAAATGAACTTGCCGGGAGTGATTTCGTTTCTGAACGACTTACCCACCTGAGCGATACCGAACGGTACTTTTTTCCTTGTTGTTCTCTGAACATTCTGGAAGTTTACGAAAATGCCCTGAGCGGTCTCGGGACGGAGATAAATTTCCGATGTTGAGTCCTCCGTAACGCCCTGGAAGGTCTTGAACATAAGGTTGAACTGACGGATATCGGTAAAGTTATGCTTGCCGCAGTTCGGGCAGGGAATATTGTGCTCATTGATATAGTCGGTCATCTGCTCGTTTGTCCAGCCCGCAACATTTGTGCCGTCAAACTCTTCGATAAGATTGTCGGCTCTGTGGCGCGTCTTACACTCACAGCAGTCCATAAGTGGGTCGGAAAATCCGCCGAGATGTCCCGATGCCACCCATGTCTGCGGGTTCATAAGAATAGCGCTGTCAAGACCGACATTGTATTTGTTCTCCTGAATAAATTTCTTTCTCCATGCTCTTTTGATGTTTTCTTTAATTTCAACACCGAGAGGGCCGTAGTCCCAAGTGTTCGCAAGACCGCCGTAAATCTCGCTTCCCGGAAAAACAAAGCCCCTTGTCTTACTTAAAGAGACAAGCTTTTCAAGCGTTTTTTCAGTGTTTTTCATCATAGTATCATTCCTTACAGATAAAAATATAAATAGTAACAATTAAGTTTATAATATTAAGCAAAGAATGTCAAGCAAGCAATTGACAAATTACTGCCTTGGTACTATAATATACCCTGTTAACTGAATACGGGCCTGTAGCGCAGCTGGGAGCGCACCACATTCGCATTGTGGGGGTCGTCGGTTCGAATCCGATCAGGTCCACCATCTCGTCGCGGATTTTATATCATTCGCGACGATTTTTTATTGAACTAAATCAACTCAAGCCTGCGGTTGACGATATATAACGCTTCGCATTGGTTTACCGTAGGGACATCCCTTGCGGCTGTTCCAAAATCCGCAAAAATCAGTACCGCTGTGTCCTTCGGCGCAAACATAAAATAACCCCGATGAATTTGGACTTTCACCTGCGCTCATCGGGGTATTTCTTATTTTCTGTTTTAATTATTTCATTTTCATCGAGATGTCGAACGCTTTTACGGAATGTGTGATAGCGCCGACGGAGATTATGTCAACTCCCGTTTCGGCAACTCCTCTGATGGTTTCGTCGGTAATTCCGCCCGAAGCCTCGGTCTTCGCTCTGCCGTCGATTATTTTGACAGCCTCACGCATCATATCGTTTGTCATATTGTCGAGCATAATTATATCAGCTCCGACATTTACCGCCTCACGCACCTCGTCAAGATTTCTTGTTTCAACCTCAATCTTGGTCGTGTGACCGATTTTGCCTCGGAGCGTGTTTACCGCATTTGTAATTCCGCCGCCTGCGTCAATGTGATTGTCCTTGAGCATAGCGCAGTCGGAAAGATTGAAACGGTGGTTCTTACCGCCGCCGCAGGTAACGGCATATTTCTGGAGAGCTCTCAAAGACGGGAGAGTTTTCCTTGTGTCGGTAATCTGTGCATTTGTACCCTCGCACAGCTTTACAAGCCTGTTTGTGGCTGTCGCAATTCCCGACATATGCTGAAGAAGATTGAGCGCCGTGCGTTCACCCTTGAGCAAAAGAACGGTTTTGCCGGAAAATTCGGCGATAAGGTCGCCTTTCTTTATTTCATCGCCGTCCTTAAAATAAGTTTTGCACTCGAAGGTGTCGTCAAGCAGACGGAAAACACGCATTGCGACATCAAGTCCGCAAAGCACACCGTCGGCCTTTGAAACAAAATATGCCTCGTTGCGCTGATTTTCGTCAATAAGATAATCGGTTGCAACATCTATATAATTGATGTCCTCCTTAAGTGCGGAGAGGATTATTTCATCAATGTAAAACTGCGGAACATTCATCCCTCGTCAACCTCCTTTAATATGATGTGCGCCACGCTCGCAAGGCTCAACGCTTCGCAATAGTCGGGCGTAATCGCAAACTTGCCGTTTTTAAGGCGGGAAAGTATCTTGTCAACCTTTTTAAGACCTGTATGTACGGCGTCCGTATCGGGGATAACAAAATATGCCCTCTGCATAATCGAACGGATTTCCGTACGCATACCCTTTGGCATCGGAGCGCCCGAAATGTCAAGCGGCTTGTCCTCAACCGTAACATGGGAATATCCTGCTTTTATGCACTTTGTAATATCCTCTGCGGCACGCCTGCCGAAAACAAGCGCTTCAAGCAGTGAGTTGCTTGCAAGTCTGTTCTTGCCGTGAACGCCCGTATGTGAACATTCGCCGACCGCATAGAGCCTTGAAACCGTGGTTTTCGCTTCAAGCGAAACATCAATTCCGCCCATAAGATAGTGCTGGCAGGGGAATATCGGGATAAGGTCCTTTGTGATGTCAACGCCGTGTTCAAGACAGCCTGCGTAAATTCCGGGGAAACGGTTCCTGACAAAATCACTGTCCTTGTATGTTATGTCAAGATAGAAATTATTGCTTCCCGTCTTTCTGCTTTCAAGGATAATCGCCCTTGAAACGACATCTCTCGGCGCTAATTCAAGGCGCTTGTCGTAGCGGTGCATAAATCTCTCCTTGTTGCAGTTGAGAAGATATGCGCCCTCGCCCCTGACAGCCTCGCTTATAAGGAACTGTTCCCTGTCGGGACCGTTGAAAGCCGTCGGATGGAACTGAACATAGCTCAAATGCTTTATGGCGGCGCCCAATTCGTATGCAAGGCGTATTCCGTCGCCCGTAGCTACTGCAGGATTGGTGGTGTACTTGTATACGCGGCCGATACCGCCCGTGGCAATTACGCAGTAATCCGAAAATACGCTGAAGGGCTTGCCGTTTTCGTCAAGAATATCGGCGCAAAAACCGCCCTTGACCTTTTCAAGCTTATATACAAGAGAGTTCGGAACCTGAGTAATGTTCTTCCTCCTGCGAGCCTCTTCAAGCAGCTTTTTGACGATTTCGGCGCCCGTAGTGTCCTTGTGATGCACAATTCTCCTGCGGCAGTGTCCGCCCTCAAGAGTTTTCTGAATCGTACCGTCGGGGTTCTTGTCAAAATCAACGCCGTACTGCATTATTTTGCGCACATCGTCGGGACCCTCGTGAACAAGAACATTTACCGCGTCGGGGTCGTTTTCACGGCTGCCGGCAATCATAGTGTCCTCATAGTGGAGGTCGAAGCTGTCGTTTTCAAAGCTCAAAACAGCCGCAACGCCGCCCTGAGCGAGATTGCTGTTCGAGAGCGTGTCCGATTTTTTGGAAAGGACAAGTACCGAAACATCTTCGGGAAGTGAAAGCGCGGTGTAAAGTCCGCCGACTCCGCTTCCGATTATAAGAACATCATATTTCTTTTCCATAAGTAAAAACATCTCTTTTACACTTATCAATTTTTGACTGTATATAATATACCATAAATATGCAAAAAAATAAATTATTTTTATCACATAATATTTTACGATTTCGGTTGACTTTTTGTCTAAATAGTGATAATATAATCGGGCACAAAAAAATATGCGCTGCTAGCTCAGCTGGATAGAGTGTTTGGCTACGAACCAAAAGGTCAGGGGTTCGAATCCCTTGCAGCGCGCCAGAAAGAAGTACAGATTTCCGTCTGTGCTTCTTTTTTATGTAAATATGAATTTAAAAAGGGATTCGAACCCCCAAAATCTTTTGCAAGGCGAAGCCTTGACAAAAGAAATCTATAATCGGACAGTTTGCGAAGCAAACTTTAGGCGAGCGAAGCGAGCCGAGTCCCTTGCAGCGCGCCAAAAAGAAGTACAGATTTCCGTCTGTGCTTCTTTTTTGTGTGAATATGAAATTAGAAAGGGATTCGAACCCCTAAAATCTTTTGCAAGGCGAAGCCTTGGCAAAAGAAGTCTACAATCGGATAGTTTGCGAAGCAAACTTTAGGCGAGCGAACACATAGAACCGTTCCCTGCGTTTCACTCGCGGCTGTCCGACATAGGCTCCCTCTGACGAGGGAGCTGTCATTTTTCATTTTTGAAAAATGACTGAGGGAGAGATAACGAAAATTTGATATATATTGCCTCTCTCCTTCCGTCACGCCTTCGGTGCGCCACCTTCCTCGTCAGAGGAAGGCTTAGCTCTGCAAGCATTTTCATTTGATAGAAGCCGGGAAACACAGGGGACGGTTCTCTGCGTTTGAACCTGTGCTTGCCCTGCATTCATTAACCTCTCTATTTGTTAAACGCTTTTACATCTCCAAGCAATTTGACATTACCGTTATCTACAACAACAGCCCCTGCCATGAAAGCCGTTGCATAAACTGTTTTGCCTCTTTCAGATAATACACGATAAATGGCTTTGTTTTGTACCTTTGTATTTTCATAATGAACTTCCAGATAAAAATCATCAAGGTAACCTAATCCGTCATAGTATTGAAATTCTTTATAGTCCTTATCAGGCGATAAATGATATTCGGAAAGCTGAATAACTGCACCTGCACTATACCCCATAACAATTCCTTTATATTTTCTTAAAATATCTGTCAAATCAAATTCCTTGATTCTGTCCATCATTCTGTCAGGGCGACCTCCGGTGAAATAAAGAATATCCGCCTTTTCTATTTTTTGTATGGCAGACTCCTTTGTATCCTTAAAATAGTTAACAAATGTAATATTATCTTCCGATATTCCGTAGTCGGTAAAGCCGCCGACAATGCCATTATAATAAATACCTTTTTCCTTGCTGTATAATGAATCCCAATCTTTTAGGTTCTTAACCTCGCTGTCACGAAAGGAAAAAGCCATTACTGCAATCGATTGATTCGGCAATATATATTTTTTTAAGTCATCATAAAGCCAAGGGGCATTTATTTCATATCCTTCAAGTAAAATGTTTATCATTCGTTTACCCTCCCACAAATCCGAAATGTTTTGCAAGCTTACCATTCGTCGATGATAATTAATCTAACGCAATCATACGGCATAACGCCGTCAATGTCAAGGCGTGGTAATCCATATGATGAAACACAGAGAACCGTCCCCTGTGTTTGTTCCCCGTGTTTCAAAATAATTCGTTTGCGTTTTTCGCACCGATATAGTAATATATAATAAATAAATCAGCGAGGTGCGATATATGGCGAACAGGTACACTCTTACCGAACAGCAGAAGGTTATTGATACATATTTGAAGGGTTGCGTTAACCTGTACGGTTTTGTTACGCCGAGGCAGTTTTTGAAAGTATATAATCGATACAATACACCCAAAATCCGCAAGGACGACCTTCTCAATTGCGGTATGAAGCTGATGCGCTATTCGTACGACAGCTATTACATTTATTCAAATGCAATTGTGAACAAAAGAGTTTCCGATGAAAAAATCGGGCAAATTGCATATCTTCAGGAGGGTAAAAAGTATTATACTCCGACCCAAGAGGAAATACTGAAATATGCGGATCCGAATTATTCCCCTGAAAATGAGTATACCAAGGCGTTATGCGACTTTTTTGTCGATGATATGGACGCGTCCCCGATTATTGCAAGCGTTATTGTCAAACAGATTGAATGGCGTGTGCGGATCGAAGAACCGTTTGGCGAGCTATTGCACCTTGTGGAAAGCCACGGAATTGAGCTTGAGGACGAAGAACAGGCAAACGAGCTGATTTTCAAAATGCAGAATATGCACAACAATTGCAGAAAATGGGCTAATTGCGGCTACACTCCGTCGGACCTGTTCTTTTCAAAGGAGCGTTAACGCAACGGAATTCGGCTGAAGATTAAGCTAACACTGAAATTTCGAACAAGAGCCGCCTTCAGATGCAGGAGCACCTGCACCGAGCAGTAAATTTGTAAAAACAACTGTTGACAAACACGCCTGAGCGTAGTATTATATTCGAAATACTTTTCCTGTGAGGGAGTAGCGAGCGCAGGCTTACTGCGTAGCAAGTCAACATACTGGTCTTATTGACCTGGCTTGCTTCAAATCGCGAGACTCATGTATAACCGCGCGCTGTACTTGTAGTCTTGTTTTTTCGCTTCTTCAACCCGTGTGCAGCATTTGCGGCTGCATACGGGTCTTTTTATTTTTTGGAGGAATGAAAAATGGATTGGGGATTTATGTTTTTCTTTAACAGCGTGCTGCTCGGAGTCGGACTTGCAATGGACGCGTTTTCCGTTTCAATGGCGAACGGACTCAACGAACCGAAGATGAGCAAGGGTAAAATGTGCGGCATCGCAGGCGTTTTCGGTGCTTTTCAGGCGATTATGCCTATGACCGGATGGATATGCGTTCATACGATAGTTCGGTATTTCACAAAATTTGAAAGGTTTATACCTTGGATAGCGCTCGTGCTTCTGCTCTATATCGGCGGCAAAATGCTTATCGAGGGCATTCGCAACAAGGGCGAGGTCGTTGAAAAGCCGGGTCTCGGCTTCGGCGCATTGCTCGTTCAGGGTATTGCAACCTCTATCGACGCGCTCAGCGTAGGCTTTACCATAGCAGAGTACGGATGGGTTATGGCGTTGACCGCCTCGCTTATCATCGCCGCAGTTACATTTGTTATATGTATGTCGGGTCTTGCCATCGGCAAAAAATTCGGCACAAAGCTGTCGAACAAGGCTGACATTTTAGGCGGAGTTATCCTCATCGCCATCGGTCTTGAGATATTCCTGACCGGAATTTTCGGATAAAACGGATTGTCGGGTAATCAAGAAAAATACGATACAATATAGAATTTCGGTTCGTGTGAAGCACCGAATCATACAAAAAGACAGTTTCCTTATTACAGGAAACTGTCTTTTTCAAATATTTACTGTTTTATTAACGCTCAGCCTTTGCAAAGCCCCTGTTGATAATCAGTTATTTTTTAGCGGCTTTTTTCGCCTTCTTCTCGGCTTTAAGCTTTGCAGTCATTGCGTCCTCTTCCGCTTTAAGGCGTTCAAGCTCCGCTCTGTCGTTTGCAAGCTTTGCCTCATGGCGAGCCTTTGCCTCGTCATAAAGTGCCTCTATATCCTCAAGATGAGCATAGTTTTCCTGCTGGTTGATAAGCTTCTCCGCATAGAGATAGGGCTTTGCGGCTCTGCCGTAGCGAGCGTGCATATCCATCTCGACCTTCTCTTTTTTGAGAATAATCTTTTTGTTTGCCATAACGGCTTTAATTTCGCCCTTGATTTTCTTAACCTCATCGGAGTTCTTTTCTTTTCTCGCCTTTGCAAGCATTTCATTGAACTCGCGGAGCTTCATTTCGCACTCATCCTCCTGAGCGAACAATTCGTCAAGAGCGGTGAAGTCGGGAGCAACAAGCTCTTCGCCGTTTGAGTAATATTCCTTGATAGCCTTACACGAGTCAAGCTTCTTCTGCGCAATTTCAATTGCAAACTTGCGGTATTCCTTTTCCTCCGCCGTGTTTTTGGGCATTGCCTTCGCCGCACGGAGCTCCGCTCTTACGCTGTCGGCATCCTGTTCAAGCAAGCCTGCGAGTCCGTTTTTAAGAACGACCTTATTTGCTTCAACTTGCATTTTATAGAACGGAGTTTGGAACTTGTCAAGCTCTGCGCATACAAGCTTTGAAATCTCGATTTCTTCGTTTCTGTTAAGCGCTTCCTTGTAAGCCTTTTTAGCAGCTTTCTTCTGCTCCTTGTCTTTTATCGACTTGTAAGCCGGATGAACCGTTTGCGGCTCTTCGTTTACAAGCTCTTTTGCTTCTCTGATAATGTCAACCGCTTCGACAAGGTTGCCGTCATCAAGGATACCGTTTCCGTAATCCTCAAACAGTGCTCTGATTTTAAGTATACGGACGATAGCCTTCTGATGTCTCTCATCAAGGTCATAGAAGAAGTACGGTACAACATTGAGGAACGCGCCGACAGCCGCCATGACTATCATAACGCCCATAAGCTTATAGAGCAATTCTCCGCCGTCGTTGTTTGCGTCAAGAATATCATAGGGCTGCTCATAGCCGTTACCGTCATATACGCCGTATGCCTTCTGAACGAACGGGATAACGGACGATGTAACAAGCGTTACAATGTTACCGATTGTCGTAACAGCCGCAAACATACCGTCGATTCTCTCGCCCGAGCGATACTGCTGATAATCTCTGATATCCGCCTGAATAGCGGGTGTTGTAATCTGCTCAAATGCGCCGACAAGCCAGTTAAGATAAACACAGGCAAACAGCCACCAGATGTTTCTCATATCGACTATCATTGAAAGAATGAACAGTACATTGAACATATTTACGCCGATAAGAACCTTTTTCTTGCCCCACTTTCTGATACAGATGGGTGCAAGGAGCATTCCCCAAAGTGAGGCGTTACCGGTAAGCGTACTGATAAGTGCGTAAGTCGCACCGTTACAGGTGTGTCCGTAGGTGTATGACCACTGAAGAATTGCGCCGTATGCGCTCTCAA
The DNA here is from genome assembly GCA_963624605.1 of Eshraghiella crossota. GTDB lineage: Bacteria > Bacillota > Clostridia > Oscillospirales > Acutalibacteraceae > Fimenecus. The sequence continues at coordinate 17,916 of CAVFQD010000033.1, forward strand.
GGAAGCCGAGCCAGCCTGCGCACGCAATAATCCAAAAGTATTTGTTCTTCGCAACCTCGCGAAGCGAGTCCATAAAGCTAATCTGAATTGTATGCGTTTTAGCCTGAACTATCTTCTCCTCGGTATGTGCGTAAACGATAATCGTAAGCGCAATACCGAGAATTGCGAATACGGGATAGGTATATCTGTAAACTCTTATGTCATAGTAGTCGTCGTTTGCAACCCACTGCGCAACAAGCGGAAGAATAATATTGATGATTGAGGGCGCAAGCGAATATACAACCGATTTAACGGCAAGAACATCGGTTCTTTCCTGTGTGTTGGGCGAAAGAACATGGATGAGATTCGTGTATGCGTCGTTGAAGAAGTTATAGAAGAACTGCAACAGCAAGCTGAAAATCAATACCATTGCGCACTTGATTACATAACCCGCTTCTTTTCCGAAAAGCATATACGGGAAAAGACTGTACATTTCCTTATACGGGAACCATACATAGGCTATGGCAATCAATGCGGTGGGAATACCCATTGAAAGAATGTACGGTCTGTACTTACCGCCCTTACCTCTTGTGTTGTCGATAATATTCGCTCTGATTCCCGTCAAAGGAATGTTGGCAAGAGTGGAAATAAGATAAAGTATGTACATATCCGTGGGGGAAACGCCGATGGCGCCTCCGATAATCATATTCTGCGTTCCGACAAGGAGCGTCGAACCGAGTGTAATAATAAAATATGCACCGATACCGCCGCCTGCGTAAGCGGCAATTTCCTTAAAGGTCATATAGCGACCTACCTTGGGAACTCTCCAGTATGTTTTCACATCGCTGACTATTCCCTTAGCCTTTTGAGTTAAGCTCATTTTTAATGTGAACCCCCTATACATTTATACCTTACCGTGTTATGGTAATTACGGCAATAAATATATTGTACCACAAGCGCAAGTTATTTACAATGAATCATATTTTACATATTTTTTGCCGATAATATGGTTGAATTGTACAGTAAAAGGGCGTGTACCGTCCGTTAATTGACAGGTTTACATAAAATTGAATAAAAATCAACGCCGTAATATATGCCGCTTTATGTGCGGTCGGTGTGAACGAACAATAAATTTTGTCAAAAAACTATTTATTTATTTTTTCTAAAGTATTATAATAAATTGTATTTTCGAGGAAAAGGAGTTTTATTTATGCCAAAAAAGCAGGAAATGAAAAAAACGAGCACAACTCATTTCGGAATTCAGCGTAAAATCGTCGCAAATATGACGGCGGAAAGCTGGGAAACAATACCTCATGTAACATATAACTATGAGCCGGATGTAACGGAATTTATGATTGAGTACAAGCGGCTCAACGAAAACTGTGCGCCCGAGGATAAAATCACGCTCAACACGATTATGCTTAAAATTATCGTTGAGGGCTTGAAAGCCGACCCCGCCATGAATGCGCATATTGAGTTTGACCGAAAGCTTGTAAGGGGCGAAATTCATACCTTTCAGGACATCAACATTTCAATGCCCATGGTGCTTCCTAACGGCGAAATGATGACGATAAATCTTCACAATTTCGAGAACAAGAACTTAAACCAGATGGTTGACTACATTAAAGATGTCAACAGAAGAGTTGCAAACACAAATCTCAACGAGGTTATGTTCGATGTTTCGCTTGATAACACCCTTACCGCCCTCAAGCACGGTAAAATCAAGCAGACGCTTTACCGCCTTATCGGTTCAAAAACGGGTAAGCACAAGGTAAAGACTCTTTCGGGCAAGGCGAAGAGAGAGTACGAGGCTATCCCCGAGAAGGACAGACTTACAAAGAGGGATATCGAACAGGGCACAATTACGGTTTCAAACATCGGCTCGACATACCGTCAGCAGAGGGGCGAGACCTGCCTGCTCGAAATCGTTCCGCCGCAGGTTTGCGCAATAGCGCTCGGCGCCGTTCAGGATAAGCCCGTCGTTATCGTAAACGAAAACGGCGAAAAGGAAATTGCAATCCGTCAGGTTATGCCGCTTTGTATCGCATTTGACCACAGAGCGCTCGACTTCGGCGAAATCGTTCCGTTCATAAAACGCCTCGACGAAATCTTTGAAGCGCCCGAAATCATCCACACATGGAAAGACGGCGGCACAGACGACATTGATATGGAAGAAATCAAGGTTGAGCGTGAAGAGCGTGAGGCTAAGTACGAGCAGTCCAAGGAGCGCGAAAAGGCTCGCAAGGAAGCCGAGGACAAGGCAAGGAAAGCGCAGCGTGAGGCTGAAAAAGCAGAGCGTGATGCGGAAAAGGCACAGAAAGAGGCTGCCGAAAAAGCTCTCAAGGCACAAAAGGACGCCGAGGAAAAAGCACGCAAGGAAGCCGAAAAGCTTGAAAAGGAAAAGAAAGACGCCGAGGAGAAGGCTCTTAAAGCTCAAAAAGAGGCTGAGGAGAGAACCCGCAAGGAGCAGGTAAAGGCTGAAAAGGCTCAGCGCGATGCGGAGGAAAAGGCTCGCAAGGAGGCTGAAAAGGCTGCCGAAAAAGCCCGTAAGGACGCAGAAAAGGCGCAGAAAGAGGCTGAAAAGGCAGAGGAAAAAGCTCGCAAGGAAGCCGAGAAAGCGCAGAAAGACGCCGAAAAGGAAGAGAAAATCAAGCGTGAAATCGAAAAGGCTCAGCGTGATGCAGAAGAAGCGGTAAAGAGAGCCGAGGAAGCAAAACAAAAGGCGCTCGAAGCCAAAAAAGACGCGGAGAATATAGATTGATACAGCGGTGTTGTAAACCGATAAATATTTACAGAGGCTTTGTCAATAAAAGTGTGTAAGTTTTTTAAAAAGATATAAATTCAAGTTTAT
>CAVFQD010000034.1:0-20655 GCA_963624605.1 Eshraghiella crossota
ATTACAACATTTAAACTTAAAAGAAATATCTTTACACGATTTAAGACATACATTTATAACAAATTGTAAAAATGCTGGAATACCTGAACACATAGTTCAGAATTGGGTAGGACATCAAATTGGGTCGAAAGTTACGAGCACAGTGTATACACATATTACTGAAGATGCTAATTTATTTAATATAAATAAATTAAACGAAACAAAATTCTACTCAAATTCTACTCACGAATAAAAAAAAATAGTGCAAAAGCACTATCTTAACCACAATATATTGTTTAAAAACGACAAAAATTAGACAATATATAGTATTTAATGGTAGTCCCAAGGGGACTCGAACCCCTGATACCACCGTGAAAGGGTGGTGTCTTAACCGCTTGACCATGGGACCATAAAATTTTAAAACTAAATAGCATTAGTTTGGTAGCGGCGGTGGGATTCGAACCTACGACCTTTCGGGTATGAACCGAACGCTCTAGCCAACTAAGCTATGCCGCCAAATATACGCCGCCTTTGATTGCGGCTTTGATATTATAATATATTGCCTGTCCGTTGTCAATAGTTTTTTCTCTAAAAATCAAATAATGAGCCGATTATAAAAAATTTTTTCAAATTTTGTAAAAATGTAACCGTTTTTGGTTTACATTGCCCCCGAGTTATAACTATTTATGAAAGGACATTTTTCACGAAAGGAAAGGAGAAATGTATGACAACCAAGCTTACAAAAAAAGAAAAGGAGTTTTGCGCACTTTATGTAAAGCTCCGAAATGCAAGGGAAGCGGCGGCACTTGCCGGATTTAAGGTAATGCCGCAGTTAAGCGGAATAAGATTGCTTTCAAAGGAAGCGGTCGCCAAGGAAATCGCCCGACTTTCACATCTCGAAAGCGTTGTAAACGAGGCAGCGGCAGGCTTTCGCAGGCTGGCGTTCGGCTCTGTGAGCGACGCTGTAAGGCTCCTTGACGGAGAGCGTGAAAACCTGGAGGAAATGGATTTGTTTTCGGTATCCGATATAAAAATTCCCAAGGGCGGCGGTATGGAAATCAAATTTTACGACCGTCAGAAAGCACTCGAAAGTCTTGCGCAGCTTGAAACTTCGGAAAGCGTGGGCTCTGCGATTCCGTTCTATAAGGCACTCGAAAAATCCGTTGATTTCCTGTCGGGAACACCCGAATATGCCTCTTACGGCGGAGATGACGACGATGAAGATTAGCTCATTCAATTCATTTTCGCAAAAGCAGTTGACTCTCCTGACCTGGTGGTGCAAGAACAGTCCTTTCTCATCCTGCGACGCCATTATCTGCGACGGAGCGGTAAGAAGCGGAAAAACGGTGTGTATGTGTATCTCTTTCGTATCGTGGGCATTTTACGGGTTTTCGGACTGCTCGTTTGCCTTTTGCGGAAAAACGGTCACATCTCTTCGCCGCAATGTAATTACTCCGCTTTTGCCGTTGCTTCGTGATTTGGGGTTCAAGTGCGAGGAAAAGGTGTCAAAAAACCTTATTGAAATCTCATTGGGATGCGTGACAAACAGGTTTTACCTTTTCGGAGGAAAGGACGAGTCCTCGGCGGCTCTCATACAGGGTATGACCCTTGCGGGAGTAATGCTTGACGAGGTGGCGTTGATGCCCCGCTCGTTTTGCGAACAGGCGATAGCACGCTGCTCGGTTGAGGGCTCAAAGCTCTGGTTCAACTGTAACCCCGAAAACCCGTCTCATTGGTTTTACAAAGAGTGGATAAAGAAATGCGACAAAAAGAACTGCTTCTATCTTCACTTCGTAATGGAGGATAACCCGTCGCTTTCCGAGGATATGATTGCAAGGTATAAAGCCTTGTACAGCGGAGCCTTTTACGAGAGGTTTGTGCTCGGGAAGTGGGTTGCGGCGGACGGACTTGTGTATCCGTTCTTCGACGAAAAATACATATACGAAGTGCCGAAAAGCTTTGAAAAGTTCTGCGTCTCGTGTGACTACGGAACAGTCAATCCCACCTCAATGGGACTTTGGGGCAAGCATGGCGACAGCTGGTACAGGATAGACGAATTCTACCACGATTCAAGGCAAAAAGGCTTTCAGATGACCGACGAGGAGTATTACCGTTCACTCGTCTCGCTTGTCGGAAAAAGAAAAACGGAATTCATTGTTGTAGACCCGTCTGCGGCATCGTTTATCGAATGTATCAGGCGCCACGGTAAGTTCAATGTCAAAAAAGCGGAAAATGATGTGCTCGCAGGTATTCATAAGACCTCCGATGCGCTGAAAACGGGGAAAATCAGAATTTGCAAGACATGTCCCGACATCATAAGGGAATTTTCGCTCTACCGTTGGGACGAAAACGCAAAGTATGACGCCCCGAGAAAAGAAAACGATCACGCAATGGATGATATGAGGTATTTTACGGCTGCCGTGACAAAGGAAAATTCAAATAATTTTTTTGCGGTCAGCCTTTCAAGGGAAAGGAGGTTTTAATTTGGCGATATTCAGACAGAAAAAGAATCGGACGGAGTATTCCGTGCCTGTTCTTGCGGGCGGAGGCGGAAGAAACGCCAACAGACTTTCGCTTTTGAGCGGATATTCGTCGTTTGACCCGATAAGCAACGAGCTGTTTCGCAGTCTGCGTGAGTCGGTGCCCGTAATCGACGCCGCAATTTACAAAACGGTGAGGCTTATAGGCGGCTTTAAGATACAGACGACGGACAAACGCTTCGACAAGGTTATGGAGGATTTCCTCAAAAATGTGCCTGCGGACTCGGGTCAGATTTCATTGCAGGGCTTTATAGATATGTATTTCGACAGGCTTCTGACATACGGCACGGCAGTTGCCGAAATGGTAACCGATGAAGAGGGAAGAGTTGTTTATCTTTACAACGCTCCGCAGAACAGCGTGGTATTGAAGCGTAACAAAACCGATTTTCGCAAGGTCGATGTCTGCTATTCGGAGGACTTCGGTTCGGAACCGCTTGAATTTCAGGACAGGCTTGTTTTTTCAACGCTCAATGCGGAGGCAGGCTCGCTTACGGGGACTTCAATACTCAGGGGCTTGCCGTTTGTGAGCTCGGTGCTTTTGAAAATTTACAATGCCATAGGCGAGAACTGGGACAGGGTAGGTAATGTCAGGTTTGCCGTGACATACAAGCCTAAGGATGATGCAATGTCGGGTGCGTATGCAAAGGACAGGGCGATGCAGATTGCCGAAGAGTGGGGCTCTGCTATGAAAAGCTCGGAGGTGCGGGACTTTATTGCCGTCGGCGATGTCGATATAAAGGTAATCGGTGCGGACAACCAGATACTTGACAGCGAGGTTCCCGTAAGGCAGATGCTTGAACAGATAATCGCAAAAATGGCAATTCCGCCGTTTATGCTCGGTCTCTCCTGGTCAACCACGGAGAGAATGTCGGAACAGCAGGCAGACGCACTCACAACGGAGCTTGAGCATTACCGCCGTGTGTTGACTCCCGTAATCGAGAAGATATGCAAAACTCATTTGAAAGCCTACGGCTATACAAATGACATTGAGGTGGTCTGGGACGATATTATGCTGCGTGACGCTCTCGAGGAAGCGAATGCAAGACATATTAACGCACAGGCGGATGAAATCTACAGCCGTCTCAACGGCGGGGAAGGAGGAAAGAATGAATAAAAATTACGACTCTGTTTTTGATAAGGAAGTGCCCGAAATCACGGACGGGGATATGGAGCTTATCAACGGTTTTTCACAGAAAAAGCTTAAAAAGGATGAGGTTTTCGTCTTTTCCGTAATACTCTGTGATAACGAAATTGATAGGGATTTTGAGCGCTTCACGGTAGACTCGATTGAAAAGCTTGCAGAGCTTTTTGTCGGGAAAACCGCGATTAAAAACCATAGTATGAACAGTGAGGACCAGTCGGCAAGAACCTTTAAGACCGAGGTCGTTACGGACGAAACAAAGCTTAACTCTCTCGGCGAGCGTTATGTTTACTTAAAGGCTTACTGCTATATTCCGAGAATCAAGAAGTACGAAACGCTTATCGAGGAAATTCAGACGGGCATTAAAAAGGAAGTCAGTATCGGATGTTCGGTGGAAAAAAGTGTTTGCTCCGTTTGCTCGCAGGATGTGAGAAGCGGCGTGTGCACTCACAAAAAGGGCAGAAAATATAACGGCAAGCTCTGCTTCCACGAGCTTGTTTCGCCGACCGACGCCTACGAATGGTCGTTTGTGGCAGTGCCTGCACAGAGAAATGCGGGCGTTACCAAAAAATTTGATTTAGGGGAGAAAAGACAGATGAACGAGGTGCTTAAAGCGATAAATTCCGCACAGGGAGACATCACTGTTTCAGTTGAGGAGGCACGGGAAATATCACGCTATATCAACGGTTTGACCGAAAAAGCAAAGGACGCTGAGGCATTCCGTGAAAGTCTTGAAGAGGATACTGTAAAGTGCTTTGCCTTTACAGTGGAAACACTCTCGAACGATATAGCAAAAAGCATCTGCGGCTCGATTTCGACAGCCGATTTGAGAAAACTCAACGCCGCTTTGAAAGAAAAAAAGAAAAGCGTTGTTGTTCCTCAGCTTGCAAAGGAAAAGCCGCAGAAAAATTCAGCCGAAAATTCACAGTTCAGATTTTAATTAAAAGAAGGGAAGTATATTTATGGCAATTTACGAAAACATTAAACTTGACAAAGGACTTTATTCAACCGGTAAGGGCTTTACCGCAGAGCTTGAAAGCGTTGACCCGTCGGAAAACTACAAGGGTACCTCGCTTGACGGTCTTGACGCATTTGAAAGACAGCTCAAGCGTTTTGACATCAAGGTAAGCGGTGCGGGCAGCGATACAATCGAAAAGTTCTTCAAGACAACCGATTCTGCGGCGCTCTTTCCCGAATATGTCGCAAGAGCCGTCAAAAAGGGCAAGGAGGAAGCCGACATTCTCCCGCTTATCGTTGCGGCAAAAACGCAGATAAACGGTATGGATTACAGAACGATTGCCTCCGTTCCGACAAAGGCTGAAAAGGAGCTCAAGGAGGTTGCCGAGGGTGCGGCAATCCCCGAAACAAATGTAAATGTGCAGTCAAATCTTGTAACTCTTAAAAAGAGAGGCAGAATGCTTGTCGCTTCCTATGAGGCTTTGCGTTTTCAGAGACTTGACCTGTTCACCGTGATGCTCAAACAGATAGGCGCATACATTGCGACAACTCAGCTCAATGACGCAGTTACGGTAATTACGGATGGCGACGGCAATGACAACGCCGCTTCGACATCTTCCGTCGCTAAAGCCGGCGAGATTACATATCAGGACCTTGTAAACTTCTGGAACGGTTTTGACCCCTATTCGCTTAACACCATGATCGTTTCCCCGGATGTTGCGGCAAAAATCCTTGTTCTTTCGGAAATGAAGGACTCGGTTGCGGGTCTCAATTTTCACGGCACGGGCAAGGTCGTTACACCGCTTGGAGCAAATCTTCTCAAGAGCTCCGCTGTGGCGTCGGGTAAGGTTATAGGTCTTGATAAGAATTATGCGCTAGAAATGGTTCAGGCAGGCGGAATTACAACCGAGTACGACAAGCTCATTGACCGTCAGCTTGAGCGTGCGGCAATTACCGAAATTTCGGGCTTTGCAAAAATCTTTACGGACGCGTCAAAGGTATTGACGGTCTGAGCGGAGGGCAAAAATGATTGATGTTGTCAAGGTCGCAAAGGCGGTAAGGAAAATAATGAAGCTCACAGAGGATGAGACATTTGATGTTATGCCCACGGTTTCCGTGGCGTGCGCACAGCTTTCCGACAGACTCGAAAAGCCCGAAAAGGCAAGCGACCCGAGAGTTGTCAACGCCGCAGTGTATCTGAGCTATTACAGGCTTCTTTTACGCAATGCGGCGCAGGACGACACACCGACCTCTTTCAAGGCAGGCGATGTTACGGTTTCGCAGAGCCCCGCGCTTGCACTCTCACAGGCTGCCGCTTTGCGGGACGAGGCGATTATAGCCGCCGCGCCGCTTCTTCGGGATATGGATTTTGTGTTCAGGCAGGTGTAAGTATGGACGCATTGGAAAAAATATTCGAAAAATTCGGCCGCTCGGTGTATATAACAAGCGAAAACTACACCTCGGAGATATACAGGGCTCTTGTTCAGCCGTTGAGGTATAAGAATAAGATGTATGTCGCGGGAACGAATACGGAAATCGGGCTTGCGGAGGAAAACTACTATCTCTACATAGGTCCTGCCGAAAAGGATTTGCGTAAGATAGGAGGTCTGCTTATGCTGCATACGGCGGACGGAAAAAATTACGAGGTACACAAAAGCGAAAAGATATACAACGGCGAAAATGCCTGGTATGTATGGGCGGTAATAAAGGAAAAGGTAAGGACTGAAATATGAACGCAAATGAGCTTATTGAGGATGTTATGTCAGCGGCAAGTACAGCGAGCGTTATAAACCGTTTCCCCGCAAATGTGGTTGAGGCGCATACGCTCAGGGAAAACCTTCCGAAATTAGACGATATGCCGTGTATATGCGTCGGAATAGAGTCTTTTGTTTACGGCGAGCATATTACCGAAACAGCGGATGACGGCACTATCGTAATTACGAATAAGCGTCAGTATACGGCTTGCGTAAGCGTTGGAATTTACTTTGAGAAAAACTCAAAGCCTAAGGATATGTACAATTTGTTTAACATCCTGTGTGCATATCTTCTCAGCCTCGATGAGGACAAAAGTATAGTCAGCCTCGAACACGGCGGAGTGGAATATGACAGAACATACGACTCTCTCATTTTAAGAGGAAAGATAATTGAATCCGCCGTAGTATAAAAAATTAAATCTGAAAACTCCCGTGCGTCTTTCGTCGTACGGGAGTTTTTTGTCAAGCAGCGCAATTTTTGGTGGATTTGCACAAATACTGTCGGTAAACTTCGTTTATTTATTGAATAAAATAGTCAAACATTACTTGAAATTCTTTCACAATTTTGATAAAATATTTAGGATAATAAATACAGAGGTAGTATGTATGTCAAAAACCTATGCAAAAAAAGATGAAAAAGAGCGTGAAGTGCCGCTTTATCTCTTCCACGAAGGCAGTAACTCGCACGCTTATGAATATTTCGGCGCACACAGGAAAACAAAAAAATCGGTTGTTTTCAGAGTGTGGGCACCCGATGCCGAAGCGGTCGGCTTGGTCGGCGATTTCAACGGCTGGGACACGGGCGCAACGCCTATGGCTCTGCTTCCCGACACCGGCGGAGTGTGGGAATGTGTTGTTGACGGCGTCAAGCAGTTTGACTCGTACAAATTTGCCGTAACCGCAAAATCGGGAAAGACCGTTCTTAAAAGCGACCCGTATGCATTTCATTCGGAGACGCGACCCGGAACGGCTTCAAAATTCTATGAAATTGAAAACTGCCACGAGTGGAAGGATGCCAAGTGGATTGAAAAACGCAATTCGACGAGCATCTATTCCTCTCCGGTGAACATATACGAGGTTCATGCGGGCTCATGGAAGCAGCATGAGGACGGAAACTTCTATTCATACAGGGAACTTGCCGGTGAGCTTATCCCTTATGTTAAAAAAATGGGATACACTCACATTGAATTTATGCCGCTTACGGAGTATCCGTTTGACGGAAGCTGGGGCTATCAGGTAACCGGTTATTTTTCCGCAACCTCACGCTACGGCACGCCGGAGGATTTGATGTATCTTGTCGACAAGTGCCACGAGGCGGGTATCGGCGTAATTCTTGACTGGGTTCCCGCTCATTTCCCTAAGGACGAAAACGGACTTTACGAATTTGACGGTGCTCCGCTCTATGAGTATTCGGACCCAAGAAAGGGCGAGCATTACGGTTGGGGAACAAGGGTGTTTGACTTCGGCAGAAACGAGGTGCGCTCCTTCCTTATGTCAAGCGCAACCTATTGGCTTAAGGAGTTCCATCTTGACGGCATAAGGATTGACGCCGTGGCTTCAATGCTCTATCTTGACTATGACCGCAAGGACGGCGAATGGGTCGCAAACAAAAACGGCGGCAGGGAAAACTTAGAGGCGGTTGAATTTTTGCAAAAGCTCAACGAGCATATTTTTGCCGAGTTCCCGTACGCTATGATGATAGCCGAGGAAAGCACATCTTGGCCGATGGTTTCAAAGCCCGTATATATGGGCGGTCTCGGCTTCAACTTCAAGTGGAATATGGGCTGGATGAACGATATTCTTCGCTATTTCAGCCTTGACGGCATACACCGCAAGTATAATCACGACTGTATTACATTCTCAATGTTTTACGCTTTTTCGGAAAACTTTGTTCTTCCGATTTCGCACGATGAGGTCGTTCACGGCAAGTGCTCGCTTATAAACAAAATGCCCGGTACATACGATGAAAAGTTCGCAGGCGTCAGGGCGTTTGTGGGCTATATGATGGCTCATCCCGGCAAAAAGCTTATGTTTATGGGCTCGGAGTTCGGTCAGTTTATCGAGTGGAACTATGAAAAGGGGCTTGATTGGCTCCTGCTCGGATTTGACAAGCATTGTCAGCTTCAGTCTTATTTTAAGGCGGTCAATGAATTTTATAAGAAAAACTCCCCGATGTGGCAGGTCGATTACTCTTGGGAGGGCTTTTCGTGGATTTCGTCCGACGACAGCGACAACTCTGTTATCGCTTTCAGAAGAATAGATGAAAAAGGCAAGGAAATAATTGTTGTCTGCAACTTTACAAATGTCGAAAGAAAAGAGTACAGAATAGGTATTCCGCAAAAGGGAAAGTACAAGGTTGTTTTCAATTCCGACGACGAGTGCTACGGCGGCATGGGTAAGGGCGACAGAGAGGTTATTCATACCGACGGCATCAATATGCACGGCTTCGAGCAGAGCATTTCTCTCGACCTTCCGCCAATGACGACAATTTATTTGAAAAAGACGAGATAAAATATATAATTACCGAATATATTTGCTGAAATTCAAGGAGGAATTTTTATGGCACGCAAAATGGAATGTATTGCGATGCTTCTTGCAGGCGGACAGGGCTCAAGACTGGGCGTTCTGACCAAGAATATCGCTAAACCCGCAGTTCCTTACGGCGGCAAGTACAGAATCATCGATTTTCCGCTTTCAAACTGCGTAAACTCGGGTATAACAACGGTCGGCGTACTCACACAGTATCAGCCGCTTGAGCTTAACGATTACATAGGCAACGGTCAGCCGTGGGATCTTGACCGTGCTCACGGCGGAGTGCATATGCTCTCTCCGTATCAGCAGATTAAGGGAATGGAATGGTACAAGGGCACGGCAAACGCCATTTATCAAAATATAAACTTCATTGACCGTTACAATCCGGAGTATGTCGCCGTCCTTTCGGGCGACCATATCTATAAAATGGATTATAACAAGATGCTTGAATATCATAAAAAGAACGATGCGGCATGCACAATTGCCATGCTTGAGGTTCCGTGGGAGGAGGCTTCCCGTTTCGGACTTATGGTCTTGAACGACGACAATTCAATCGCCGAATTTCAGGAAAAGCCGAAGAATCCCACAAGCAATAAGGCGTCAATGGGCGTTTACATATTCACATGGTCAAAGCTTCGTCAGTATCTTATCGACGATGAAAACAATCCCGACTCGTCCAACGATTTCGGACATGATGTAATACCCGCAATGCATAAGGCGGGCGAGAGGATGTTCGCATATCTGTTTGACGGCTATTGGAAGGATGTCGGAACGATAGACTCGCTTTGGGAGGCAAACCTCGACCTTCTCAATCCCAAGGTTGACCTTGACCTGTCGGACACAAGCTGGAAAATTTATTCGAAAACTCCCATTGCTCCGCCGCAGTACATTGCGCCGAGCGCGGATATACAGAACTCAATGGTGGCTGAGGGCTCAAAGGTATTCGGAGCGGTTGACTATTCGATACTCTTTGACAATGTTACAGTGGAAGAGGGCGCAACGGTACGCTATTCAATAATTATGCCGGGCGCAACAGTTAAGGCAGGCGCCGATGTCGAGTATTCAATCGTTGCGGAAAATGCCGTAATCGGCGAAAATGCAAAGGTCGGCTCCCGTCCCGAGGACATTGAAAACAGAGACGAATGGGGCGTTGCCGTAGTCGGTGCAAATGTCAATGTCGGCAAGGGCGCGGCGGTAAAGCCAAAGGAAATGATTGACGCGGACAGAGTAAAGGAGGCTGACTGATATGACGGGAAAAAACATAGTAGGCATCATATTTTCAAATTCATATGACGAGTGTCTCCCGGAGCTTACTGGGCTTCGTACAATGGGCTCCGTTCCTTTTGCAGGCAGATACCGCCTTATAGATTTTACACTTTCAAATATGGTGAATGCCGGAATTGAGAGCGTAGGAGTTATTACAAAGGCAAATTATCATTCGCTTATGGATCATGTCGGCACGGGCAAGCCGTGGGATCTTTCGAGAAAGACAAAGGGTCTTATAATTCTTCCGCCGTATTCAACTGCGGAGCAGGGCGGCAACGATGATAAAATAGCTTCCTTAAAGGGAATTATGGGCTTTATCAGCAGGGCAACGGAGGAATATGTTCTTCTCTCAGACTGCAATACAGTTTCAAATATAGACATTGAAGCGTTGATGGATTATCACACCGAGAAAAACTCTGATATTACGATTGTTTACAAGAACGGAAAAATTCCCTCTCTCTCCGATGTTATCGTGCTTGATATGGACGAAAACGGAAAAGCAAAGCAGATTGAGGTAACTCCCGTTTCGGAGCAAAACGGCAATTATTCACTGAGCGTAATGCTTATGAAAAAGTCCTTGCTTGAGAGGTTTATGAACGAGGCTATCAGCAAGAGATATACCGATTTTGAAACCGATATAATCCAGCGCAATGTCGGAAAGCTCAATATATACGGCTTCGAGGCGCAGGGATATTCCGCAACGATAGACTCTTTAAGCTCATACTTCAAGGTGAGTATGGATTTGCTTGACATCAACAACTGCAACGAGCTTTTCAACAGCGAAAGACCCGTATATACAAAGACAAGAGATGATATGCCGTCAACCTACGGTATCGGCTCAAATGTCAAAAATTCACTTGTGGCAAACGGCTGTATAATCGAAGGCGAGGTTGAAAATTCGATAATTTTCAAGGGCGTCAGAATTGAAAAGGGCGCAGTCGTAAGAAACTCTATCGTTATGCAGGAGAGCTTTGTTGCGTCGGGCTCGTCGCTTGATTATGTTATAATGGACAAAATTGCGGTAATTACTCCGAACAAGAACCTGTCGGGCGCGGAGAATTATCCGTTCTATATCGGAAAGGGCATCGTGATTTAATGAACGGTCGCTGTGATGTTTGCGGCTGCAAAACCGAGCGGGAGCAGCTAAAGGAATATGTACTGTCGGGTGAAAAGCGTGAGGTGTGCGTGTTTTGTAAAAAGCAGCTCGACCTGATAGCAAAGAACCCCGTTGAAAATTCCGCAAGCGCAATAAATATGCTTTCACGGGACACAAAGGGCAACAGAACACCGGAGACTCAAAGCTTGCTTGAAAAGCAGTTTTCCGTCTTGGGCGTCGGAATTACTGATAACACCGGCACCGCTGTAAGCGGAAATACGCAGTCGGCAGAGGTTGAGGAACTCAAAAAGAGGGTAGAGGAGCTTTCAAACGAGCTTAAAGCGTTTAAGAAAGGCTATCTGCTTTCAAAAATTCTGTCGATAGTTTTGCCGATAGTGTTCGTAGTGATAATGCTTATTGTTCTCATAGCATCGGGTGCACTCAAAAACATCTTCGGCTATTACGATTATCTTTCGGAACTTGCAAATATGTAGTGGAGGAATGAATATGAAGGTTTTATATGTAGCGAGTGAAGCCTTGCCTTTTATGGCTTCGGGCGGACTCGGAGACGTTGCGGGCAGTCTTCCGCAGGCGTTGAGAAAAAGAATGGTCGGATGTAGGGTAGTAATGCCTATGTACGACACCATAAAGCAGGAATTAAAGGATACTATGACCTTTGTCACAAGCTTTACCGTTCCGGTTGCCTGGAGAAGGCAGTACTGCGGTATCTTTGAGGCAAAGTACAACGGAGTTATCTATTATCTTATAGACAATCAGTATTATTTCAAAAGAGACGGAATTTACGGCTATTATGACGATGCTGAGAGGTTTGCTTTCTTCTCGAGAGCGGTTCTTGAAATGCTTCCGCATGTTGATTTCAAGCCCGATATAATTCACTGCAACGACTGGCAGTCGGCTCTTGTACCCGTTTATTACAGCACGATGTATGCGCAGAGCCCCGGCTATGAGAACATAAAGACCGTGTTCACAATCCACAACATTCAGTATCAGGGAACATACGGCAAGGAGCTTATCCCCGAGGTTCTCGGAATACCTGCGGAATATACATCTGTTGTAGAGTACGACAACGATGTCAACTTTATGAAGGGCGCAATTGAGTCCGCAAACAGGGTTACCACGGTAAGTCCGTCTTATGCTAATGAAATTCTCGACCCGTGGTATTCTCACGGACTTGACCCGATACTTAACGAGAGAAGCTGGAAGCTTTCCGGAATACTCAACGGAATTGATGTTGACCTTTACAATCCCGAAACGGATAAGGATATATTCAAGACCTACAACGCCTCAAACTTTACTGCCGGTAAGGCAAAGAACAAGAAGGCGTTGCAGGAGCTTATGGGACTTCCCGTCAAGCCCGACACGCCACTTATCGGAATGGTATCAAGGCTTGTTTCGCACAAGGGTCTTGACCTTGTAAAGGCGGTTCTTGAAGAGCTTATCGTTACGACCGATGTACAGGTAGTTGTCCTCGGCTCGGGCGAATGGCAATATGAGGAATTTTTCAAGGATATGGCTCGCCGCCATCCCGACCAGGTTGCGATAAATCTCGGCTTCAATCCTCCTCTGTCAAAGAAGGTATATGCGGGCTCAGATATGTTCCTTATGCCATCGCAGTCCGAACCCTGCGGACTTTCGCAGATGATAGCGCTTCGCTACGGTTCGATTCCGATCGTCCGTGAAACAGGCGGACTCCGTGACAGTATTCAGGACTCGGGCGACGGAGAGGGCAACGGCTTTGTTTTCTCAAACTACAACGCTCACGATATGCTTCATACAATTCACAGAGCGATTGACGGCTATCAGAACAAAAAGGGCTGGAAGATACTTGTCAAGCGTGCTATGGAGTGCGATTATTCATGGGGCAAGTCGGCTAACGAGTATATAAGGCTTTATAAGGACCTTTTGAAAGAATAGAATAAAAATAATAAAACAACCGCAGTTCACTGTTTACGGAGAACTGCGGTTGTTTTATTGAATTTGTCTTGAATTATTTTTTTATGTCAAACCAGAATTCTACGCCGTCGGGGCGGTTTATTACGCCGTAGTCGAGACCGTAGAGCTTCTGAATTGCGCTGACAATTGAAAGACCCAAGCCGTATCTGCCCTCGCTTCGGCTTCTTGACTTATCTGCACGGTAAAAGGCAATCCATATCTTATCTATATCCTCATCGTCTATCGGTTTGCCCGTGTTAAAGACGGAAATACGGTATCTGCCGCCCAAATCCTTGCCGCTGACGGTAATGCGCTTTTCGTTTTCGGCGTGCGATACTGCGTTTGAAATATAATTGTTTATAATCATTTCAGTCTTTACGCTGTCGCCGAGAACAAGGGTGTTTTTTGGAATTTTGTTATCAAATATGATACCTTTTTCCTGCATTTTAATGGAATTTGCACGGGCATAGTCTTCCGTAAGAGCCGAAATGTCAAAGGTTTCCTCCTTGAGTGCGACATTTCCCGACTCATACATTGACAGCTCCAAAAGCTGTAAAACAAGAGTGTTCATTTTTTCGGTTTCGCCGACTATGACATCGCAATATTTTTTAGCCGACTCTGTTTCGCCGTTTTCAATCATAAGCGAAGCACCCTCGGAATATCCTCTGATTATCGAAATCGGGGTTTTCAGCTCGTGCGATACATTTGAAATAAAATCTTTTCTGATTTTTTCAAGCGTTTTTTCCTTTTCAATATCCTTTAACAGCCGTTCGTTTTTAGTGTGCAGGTCTTCAAGCGTCTCGTTGAGCGAATCCGACAGATGGTTAATGCTCGTAGACAGCACGCTTAATTCGTCATTTCCCGTAACCTTGCACTTTTCGGAAAAGTCCATTTCAGCCATCTTACCCGTAACCTTGCTCATTTTGATAAGCGGCTTTGCGAATTTACCCGAATAAAAATAAATCATTCCGAGTGCGGCAAGCATTGCCACAACGCTTGTGACGCTTGTTATCGTAACGGCAATGTTCGCCGTGCGGTCAACATCGTCTTTACGGGAATACATTTCAATTTCCTCGCCGTTCGTAAGGCGTGAGCCGTAAACTATATACTGTACATTTTCGTTTTCAATGGTCTGTATTTCAAAGAATGAGCCGTCGTCGTAATCCCGACGCTTTGAGACGGTGATTTTACCCGATGAAGAGAAAATATCGGTCGTGCCGAAATATATAGGCTCGCCGCTCGCGGAATAGACATCGATTGAGAAGCCATGCTTTTTTTCAAGCGCGCTCAAATCCTCGGAGCAGTCGTCTGCGGTAAAATCAAAGCCGTCAATTTCAGTTTTGACCTCAACCATTGTGCGCTTTTCGTTTTGGGCGTAAATGGTCGGCAAAAGATAGTTGTTGAGCGACAGAATAAGCAGCACCGCAACAAACACAACCGCCCCGACCTGCAAGAACAGACGGGTACGGATGCTTATAAATTTTTTATCGGCTTTTTTATTCATCGGAATTCTCCTGAAGCTTGTATCCGACCGCATAGACGGTTTTCAGGTGCTCCTCGCCCCACTTGCCGAGCTTCGTGCGAAGCCTTGCGACATGCGAGTCAACCGTTCTTATATCTCCGAAATAGTTAAATCCCCACACATCGTCAAGCAGCTGCTCACGGCTGTAAACCCTGCCGACCGACTGCGAAAGCTTTTCAAGTATTTTGAATTCTTTTACGGTAAGCTCTATTTTTTTGCCGTCGAGGCGTACCTCAAGTGCGTCGGGGTCAATGACAAGTCCCCACAGTCCGTCCTTGTCGGACTTTATACCAGACGAATTTCGGCGCAACAGAGCCTCAACCCTCTTTACGAGCACTACTGGAGAAAACGGCTTTGTAACATAGTCGTCCGCACCCGAGTCAAAGCCCGTTATCTGGTCAAAATCCTGACTTCTTGCGGTAAGTAGCATAACAGGCACATCCGAGGTCTTGCGTATTTGTCTGCAAACCTCCCAGCCGTCAAGCTCGGGCATCATAATGTCAAGAATACACAGTGCGACATCCTTGTTCTCGTTGAAAAGTCTAAGTGCTTCGGCGCCGTCCTGAGCCTGCAAGACGGTATGCCCTGCTTTTTCAAGGAAGTCCGCAACAAGGCTGCGGATAAGCTGTTCATCGTCCGCAACAATGATTTTTGACATAAAACAACACCGTCCTTCGGTTAAATTGTAGCACAAAGGACGGTGTTGTTCAATATTATTTGATGTACTTTTTAAGCGAGGTCTTTTCGACCGCAATCAAAAGAGGAATACCTGCCGCATAGCATACAACAAGCTCTCCGAGGCCTATCCAAAGCGCCTGTATCAGGTAGCCGTAAAGCGTGAAGCCCTCCGGAAGAAAGGCTGTTATCTCGGCTCCGACAATAATTGCGTTTGTGATGACGGGAAACAGCGGTGCGAGCACGGATATGCCCTTGACTTTGACATTTCTTGTCTTATATGACAGGAATGCGGCGACAAGCGTCGCAAGCGTTCCGCAGACAATATCGACAGCACCGTAGGGACTGCCGAGGTTTGCCAAAAAGCAACCTATCGTAAGCCCCGGGATTGCGGCGGGAGTCAGCGCGGCAAGCACCGTAAGAGCCTCCGAAAAGCGGAACTGTACGGCTCCGTAAGCGAGCCCGACGGACGACGCGACATAGGTCAAAGCGGCATAGAGCGCGGCGATTACCGCACCCGAAACGAGTGAGTAAACCTTTTTGTTTTTCATATTCAATTCTCCTTAGTTTTGATTGACACAAGGTGTCGGTCAGGATGGTTACGAACTGACCGCCCCGTTCGGAGCATTGAAATGATACATTATATCCCCTGTTTTGTCAAGGGGCTAAAAATACGAGAATAAACAGATATTTTTTTGCAAAGATTATTGACTTTATCGTGCTAAAGTGCTAACATATTAGTACGATAGCACAAAGGAGATAGAACAATGGCAGATTTCAGGACCGAGGCGACGGACCGCCTTTTCAAAACTTTCTTAAATCTTGAAAGCCTTGACGACTGTTATAAATACTTCGACGACTTATGTACGAAAAAGGAAATTACCGATATGGCGCAGCGCCTTGAAACCGCAATAATGCTTGAAAAGGGAGCGAATTACCTTACCATTTCAAAGGAAGTGGGCATAAGCACCGCCACGATAGGCAGGGTAAGCAATTGCCTGCGCTACGGCTCGGGCGGATACGAGAGCGCAATAAGGAAGCTTGAGGAGAGTGAAAAAGAATGATAATCGATACCGACAACCTCAAATATGACGAACGGGCGGTGTTCCTTCTTCGCTCGCTCTACTCAAAATACGGCTACAAGCAATACAAAATGCGTAAGTTTGAGGAATACGACCTCTATGTCCGCAACAAGGATTTCCTTATTTCCGACAGCGTTATAACCTTTACCGACACCAACGGCAAGCTTATGGCGTTAAAGCCCGATGTTACCCTGTCGATAGTCAAGAATACAAAGGACTCGGAGGGTTCGGTTCAGAAAGTTTATTACGACGAAAATGTTT
Source organism: Eshraghiella crossota (assembly GCA_963624605.1). Taxonomy (GTDB): domain Bacteria; phylum Bacillota; class Clostridia; order Oscillospirales; family Acutalibacteraceae; genus Fimenecus. Next base: position 16,759 of record CAVFQD010000034.1, read on the forward strand.
ACAGGGTGTCCAAGGGTACTCATTCATATAAGGAAATCAAGCAGGCGGGTCTTGAATGTATCGGAGACATTGATTCCTACTGCGTGTGCGAGGTGCTGAGCCTTGCCGTAAAGAGCCTTATGACGATAAGTGAAAACTGCGTTGTCGATGTTTCCGACCTTGCGATACTTTTTGCCGTTTACGATTATATCGATCTTTCTTACGAGGCAAGGAAAAAGATGACCTCGCTCATCTCCGACAAAAACACTCACGAGATGAAGCGGCTTTGTGCGGATATGTCCGTTTCAGCCGAGAACACGGCGCTTTTGGAGGAGCTTATCTCCTACAACGGCACTCCGGACGAGGTTTTGCCGAGGCTTAAAATTATGGCAGACAAAACAGGTGCGCAGGCTGAATTTGCGGAATTTGAAAGCGTTGTTTCCTCGCTTGACAAAGAGCTTCAGAGCAAGCTTCGCATAGATTTCTCTGTAGTGAGCGATATAAACTATTATAACGGTATAGTTTTCAAGGGCTTTATCGACAAAATTCCAGACAGTGTGCTTACGGGCGGCAGATACGACTCGCTTATGCAGAGTATGTCGAGGAAATCAAAGGCGATAGGCTTTGCCGTGTATATAGATATGCTTGAACGCTTTAATGCAAAGGAACAGAAATTTGACTATGACGCGGTTTTGCTTTATTCGGAAAAGGACGGCATTGCGGCGGTAAAGGATGCGGCGCAGAGCCTGAGAAATGAGTACGGCTGTGTGTTTACGGCAAAAAAGCTTCCCGAAAAGGCAACCTACGGTAAGCTTTTCGAGCTTCGGAACGGAGAGGTGAATTTAATTGAAAACAATGCTTAATGTTGCTCTCCCCAAGGGCAGGCTCGGCGAAAAGGTTTATTCGATGTTTGAAAAGGCAGGCTTCCCATGCCCGTCCATAAGAGAGGTAAACCGAAAGCTCATATTTGAAAACGAAGAGGCAGGCGTTCGCTACTTTTGGGTAAAGCCGTCGGATGTTGCGATATATGTCGAACGTGGCGCCGCTGACATAGGCGTTGCGGGCAAGGATATTCTGCTTGAATACGAGCCCGATATTTACGAGCTGCTCGACCTCGATATAGGCAAGTGCAGAATGGCTGTCGCCGCACCCAAGGGCTTCCGTGACGATGTCCGCAAGACGCTCAGGGTTGCGACAAAATTTTCAAACATAGCGCAGAATTATTACGCCTCGCTCGGCAGGGACATTGACATAATACATCTTAACGGTTCAATCGAGATAGCGCCGATTTTGGGGCTTTCCGATGTTATAGTCGATATTGTCGAAACGGGCACGACGCTCAAAGAAAACAACCTTGAGGTCGTTGAAACGGTCGTTCCGATTTCGGCAAGGCTTATAGCAAACAAGACGGGCTACAAGTTCAAGACGGCTCAGATTGAAAGGGTAACAAATTGTTTGAAACAACAGGTGGAATGTAAAAATGATTAAAATAATTAAATACGGCGAAGTGCCTAACAGTGAAATTTTTGCCCGTTCCGTTCCGAAAACCGATGTTGCGGGTACGGTTGCGGAAATCATAAAAAATGTAAGGGAAAACGGCGACAAGGCGCTTTTTGAATACTGCGAAAAGTTTGATAAGGCGCAGCTTTCGTCTCTTGCGGTAACAAAAGAGGAAATCGACGAGGCATTGAGCCTTGTGGAGCCCGAATTTATGGAAATCCTCGAAAAGGCCGCAAGGAACATAAGAAAATTCCACTCCCGTCAGGTTCGCAACAGCTTTATAATAAACGACGAGGACGGAATTGTAATCGGTCAGAAAATTATCCCCGTTGACAGGGCGGGACTTTATGTCCCCGGCGGCACTGCGGCTTATCCGTCAACGGTTCTTATGGACGCCATTCCCGCAAAGATAGCGGGCTGCCGTGAGGTCGTTATGGTAACGCCCCCGACAAAGGACGGCAAGGTAAACCCCGTTATACTTGCGGCGGCATATGTTGCGGGTATCGACCGTATTTTCAAAGTCGGCGGAGCACAGGCTATTGCGGCTTTGGCATACGGCACGGAGAGTATCCCGAAGGTTGACAAAATCGTGGGACCGGGCAACGCCTTTGTCGCAGAGGCTAAAAAGCAGGTTTTCGGCGTTGTTTCGATAGATATGATAGCAGGTCCGAGCGAAATACTGATAGTTGCGGACGGCAAGTCAAACCCCGCGTATGTTGCGGCTGATTTGCTCTCACAGGCGGAGCACGACAAGATGGCAAGCGCAGTGCTCGTTACCGACAGCGCAGAGCTTGCGAAAAATGTCAGTGCGGAGCTTGAAAAGCAAATTCCGTTGCTTGAACGCCGTGAAATCGCAAGGGAGTCCGTTGATGTAAACGGCAAGATAATTGTTGCCGACACGCTTGACGCCGCAATAGAAATCGCAAACGAAATCGCACCCGAGCATTTAGAATTGTGCGTTGACAACCCGTTTGACAAGCTGGACAGCATACGCCACGCAGGCTCGATATTTATGGGCAGGAATTGCCCCGAGGCACTCGGAGATTATTTTGCGGGTCCGAACCACACCCTGCCGACAAGCGGAACGGCAAAGTTTTCAAGTCCGCTCTCGGTTGACGATTTCATAAAGAAAACGCAATACACATATTACACAAAGGACGCACTTAAAAGAGTTGCTTTTGATGTTGCGGCTTTTGCGAAAAAAGAGGGCTTGACGGCGCACGCAAAGAGTGCGGTTATCCGTGTGGAGGACGAGCAGTGAGCAGATATTTTTCACAAAAATTCAAATCTCTTGTGCCATACACCCCCGGCGAACAGCCCAAAGAGATGAAATACATAAAGCTTAATACCAACGAGTCGCCGTTTCCGCCGAGTGAAAAGGCAATGAAAAAAACTGCCGAAGCGGTTAAAAACCTCCGGCTTTACTGCGACCCCGAATGCCGTGAGCTTGTAAAAAAGGCAAGCGAGGTTTTCTCGGTAGGCACGGACGAAATACTTTTCACAAACGGCTCGGACGAAATTCTCAATTTCGCCTTTTCGGCTTTTTGCGACGAGACGCACCCTGCGGTTTTCCCCGACATAACCTACGGATTTTATTCCGTATTTGCCGAGATAAACCGTGTGCCGTACGAGGAAATCCCCTTAAAGGATGATTTCACAATTTCGGTTGACGACTATGTGGGAATAAACAAGACGATTTTTATACCCAATCCCAACGCACCGACGGGTATCGCTTTGAGCCTTGACGAGATTGAAAAAATCGTTTTCTCAAACCCTGATTCGGTCGTCGTGATAGACGAAGCTTATGTTGACTTCGGCACCGAAAGTGCTGTGAGTCTAATACACAAATACGGCAATTTGCTCGTCACACAGACCTTTTCAAAATCACGGTCTCTTGCGGGCGGGCGGCTCGGCTTCGGCATTGCCTGCAAGGAGCTTATCGCCGACCTCAACACAATCAAATATTCCACCAACCCCTACAATGTAAATTCCCTCACGCAGGCGGCAGGAATAGGCGTTCTGGACGATGAGAAATACACGAAAAGCAACTGTAAAACGATAATCGAAAACAGAGAATATCTGACAAAGAAGCTTAAAAATATTGGCTTTTGCGTTCTGCCGTCAAAGGCGAATTTTGTGTTCGCAAAGCATGAAAAAATAAGCGGACAGGCTCTGTATGAGGGGCTCAAAAGCAAGGGCGTGCTTGTAAGACATTTTGACAGTGAAAGGCTTAAAGACTATAACCGTATCACGGTCGGAACAAAAGAGCAGATAGATATACTCACACAAAAAATTGCGGAGGAATTAGCGTGAAAAATCACGCTAATCATAATTATATTGCCCTCAAAATTTGCCTTTGGCAGAATTTTGAGATGGCAGAAATCACCATCACGCCTGTTCAGGCAACGCAGGTTAAAT
>CAVFQD010000035.1:0-422 GCA_963624605.1 Eshraghiella crossota
CCAACCTCAGATGCTGCTTCCATCTTAAACTTGTTAAGAGCTTCCTTTGCCTCGGGTACTGTAGCCATTAAAAACACCCCTTTTCTTTATTTGCGTCTGCAAGAATATCATTTGTCGAAATCGCCTTGATATAAATGTTAATATATGGATTATGTAAAAAAATTTCGTATTCGAGCTGAAAGGATATACAGAAAAATCATATATTTTTTTGTTTTGAAAATTTTTTGTGAAAATTATATATGCAAATATGTTATAGCAATATTTGGGAAATCTTGTTAAAATAATAAGCGTGAAAGAAAGGAAATGGTGATTATATGTTCAGAACTGCATCAAATGCGGAAATCGGCGAATATTTGTCGAAGCTTATTGATGAAAGAAGCGATAAATTTAAGTCGGGCAGAGATTTTTGCAAACAGTATCTT
>CAVFQD010000035.1:525-19587 GCA_963624605.1 Eshraghiella crossota
TCCTTGAAAAAGGCGAACAGCCCGATGACGATGAAATACAGCAGCAGGCTAACAGGCTGTCGGGAATAAAATCCGGTAAATACGGTATTCAGATAAAGGATTTAGGGTACTTCACAGCGCTTTTGGAAACAACATGCGAAGAGCTTTTAAGTGCCGGAAAATCAAAGCCTGCATTTCCCGACAGATATTCAAATTATACCTTTGCTCACTCGACAGACAAAAAATATTGGAAAAAATATATAGACAGCGAAGATAAAATTTTTCTCAATGCCGACGAATACGGAAAAACCGTATTGGATTATGCGCTTGAGTGCGATAACTACGGGCTTATTAAGTTCCTTACGGAAAACAATTACATAACCATTGTTGACAACGAGAGCACAAAGAATTACGGAATGACCTTTTTGCCCGCAAACAAGGCGATGCAATGTATTGCGAGAAACACAAACAAATTGAGCAGTGAGCTTGTGAGTGATGATACCGTAAGAACAAACATAGTGACATTGGCAATAAAAAACAATGATAATTATTTTTTAACAAAATTGAGAGCAAGAGAAATACCCGCACTGTACCATCTTTGTGAATATTCGGCATTTTCACAGCTTGACGATTACGAAAGCTGTGAAAACAGCAATCTGACAGCGGCAGTCGCAAAATCGGACAAGGAGGTTCTTGATTATTTTTCAGACGCATTCAATGTTAAAACCGAACATGACGAAGCGGTATTTATATATCCGTTTTTAGGTCATCTTTTGGAAAAAATGATTGCCGAAAAGAACAAGAATACAGTATATGTTCTTAAAAGAACGCTTAATTACAACAAAAATGTTCTCAACGAATTAAGCGAAAAAATCACACAGCTTTACATTCTCTACAAAAAATACTGTAACGATGACGACGCATTTTCGGCAGCTGTAAGATATTTTGATATGAACGGCATCGGTGTGTTTTCACTTATCGGTTCAGACCCGAGCGACCCGTCAAAGTGCATAAAGATGAAATCTAATGTCATACATATCGGAGAAACATCGACCGACAGTGAAATAAGCAAACTCATCAACAGCATTAACCAAGTATATTATGACATTAAAAATCAAAACAAACAGGCTCTGCTTAATGTGGATTAAAAACGAGGAGGAGTTATATGTATTGTAAAAATTGCGGCACCGAAATCAGAGAGGATGCAAAATTCTGCGATAATTGCGGAAAAAGTATAAACGATCTTGAGGAAAATATTCCGAACTATCAGAATCAGAGTATACAGCCCCCTGCCCTTGATTATTCCGGTTCTTTTTTAATGTGGCTTGTCGGTTTTTTTATACCGATTGTCGGACTGATTCTTTACCTTTGTATGAGGCATGACGAACCCGGAAAAGCCCGTTCTGCCGGTAAAGGTGCCTTAACGGCATTCATACTTCATCTTGTTCTTGTTGCATTATACTTATTTGCAGTTTTTGTATTTGGGTTTTATGCAGTCAGCAGCACCGAAGGTGTTGTTTCCGAAGCCGTTGATGTTATAAGCTCGTCAATTTATGTATGATATTCATAAAATTTTATAAGGCTTAAAAATAAAATCACCTGTAACCAAGTATTTTAATCGTAAATATACTGATTATATACTCTGTTACAGGTGATTTTTATGTTCAAGTCGTTTCTTTCGATGCTTTTGCCGTTTTTCGGAACAACAATCGGCTCGTTATCTGTATTTTTTATAAACGGAAAAATAAACAGAATATTCAATAGGATAATCCTCGGATTTTCGGGCGGAATAATGCTTGCCGCAAGCATATGGAGCCTTATTTTGCCGTCCGTGGAGCAATCGGCTCATTTGAATAAAATGTCGTTTATACCTGCCGTTACGGGAATAGCAGTCGGTATTGCATATTTGATATTTACGGATAAGATAATTAAAAAATCGAAAGGAAAAGCCGACAAAAGCAGTCTGTTGGTTTTTGCGGTTACGCTTCACAACATCCCGGAGGGAATGGCTGTGGGCGTAATTTTTTCTGCGCTGTGGGCAGGAAGCCCCAATGTAACATTTGCCTCGGCATTGGCACTGTCCGTCGGAATAGCGATACAGAACATACCGGAGGGTGCAGTTGTTTCCCTGCCGTCAAGAGCAAAGGGAAATTCAAAACATAAAGCCTTTTTGGCAGGTATTTTATCGGGAATTGTCGAACCCATAGGCGCATTGCTTACCGTACTTATGTCAAGCGCCGTTAATGCGGTTTTGCCGTATCTGCTTTCCTTTGCGGCAGGCGCAATGATCTATGTTACTGTAAACGAGCTTATTCCCGAAGCAAAAGACAATAAAAATGACTGTATATGTGTTGTATCGTTTGCCAGCGGATTTTTAATTATGATGATATTGGATATTGTTATGTAAAAAAGCCGTAGAAAACTACGGCTTCATCTAACACGGGTTAATACTGGGAATAAGTTTTCAGAAAATCATCAAGCTCATTTGCCGCATGGGTAAGCTCTTTAACGGTCGGCAAATAGACAATTCTTGCGTGATCGGGAGTCGGATAATTAAACGCCGTACCCTGAACCAGTAAAATTTTCTTCTTTTTAAGGAAATCAAGGACAAGCTGTTCGTCGTCATTGATATGAAATTTCTTAATATCAAACTTCGGGAAAATGTAGAACGCCGCTTTGGGCTTTACAACGCTTACGCCGTCAATCGCCGAAAGAGCGTTATAAATACATTCTCTCTGCTCGTAAATTCTTCCGCCGGGCTTTAACAGAGCGTCAACGCTCTGATAGCCGCCGAGAGCTGTTTGGATAATCTGTTGCGACGGCACATTTGAGCACAATCGCATTGATGAAAGAAGATTAAGGCCTTCGATGTACCCCTTAATTCTCGACTTATCCCCGCTGATAACCATCCAACCGCATCTAAAGCCGGCAATACGATGAGATTTCGAGAGACCGTTAAATGTAATGCAGGGAATATCAGGAGCGAGAGACGCTATTGAAATATGCTTGAGGCCGTCCATAACAAGTCTGTCATATATTTCATCTGAATAAATAATCAAGCCGTGCTGTCTTGCGACCTCGGCAATTTCAAGCAAAATTTCCTTTGAATAAAGCGCACCCGTGGGGTTGTTGGGGTTGATTATAACAATACCCTTTGTTTTATCGGTAATTTTATTCTTAATGTCCTCAATGTCGGGATTCCACTCATTCTGTTCATCGCACATATAGTGAACGGGAGTACCGCCCGCAAGCGAAACGGAAGCAGTCCAAAGCGGATAATCAGGCGCAGGAACTAAGATTTCGTCACCGTTGTCGAGAAGTCCCTGCATAGCCATTGTGATGAGCTCGCTCGCTCCGTTTCCGGTATATATGTCGTTTATATCCACATTGGGAATTTCCTTAATCTGGCAATACTGCATTATCGCTTTTCTTGCAGAGAAAATGCCCTTTGAGTCCGAATAACCCTCGGAATCACGAAGGTTAAAAATCATATCTCTGATAATTTCATCCGGAGCGGTAAAATTGAACGGAGCCGGATTACCGATGTTAAGCTTTAATACCTTAACGCCGTTTTCGGTCATTCTGTTCGCCTCGTCCATAATCGGACCTCTTATATCGTAACAAACATGGTCAAGCTTGTGTGATTTTTCAAAATTACGCATATCATCATTCCTTAATTTTTTGTTTTAAAATATTATATCACTCCTGTCAAGTAAATCAATATCAAATAAGCAATAAAAAGCGGCGCCGAAGCGCCGTTTATGTATTAAATTTTACTTTTCTTTTTAATTCCGAACATCACTCTCAATATAGATCCTAAAACCTTGGGATTGTCAAATACGATAATTTTCATATTGATTTCCTCCTAACAGCATTTACACAAAGCGGCTCCGCTTACGGCAAGCGCAACGGAAAGAACGACTACAAGAGCCTTTGCCGGGATGATAAATGCAAGAATCAAGCCTAATCCAAAGACGAGAAAGAGTGTTCCGATACTGATTTTCCGTCTGCGTTTACCCATAAACCCACACCGCCTTTTTGTGTTCTGTTACACTATATTCAAAAGCGTAGAAAAATGTTAAAAGCTTTCTTTTGAAACCTCCATAACAAGCAAAGTGCCGTCGGTAACGGTTATTTTTGCTGTCGGTTCGGTAATTTCGTTGCTGACTCCCAGTGAAGCAAAAGGCGATAAGCGGTATTTGTTAAGCGGATAAAATACTCCATCAAGAGTTACCTCGGCATATGAGCCGAGTGCAAAGACGGACAGATACCTGTTGCTTTTTTGTACGCAATGTGATTCGTCCTTTAAGGTATATATTTTATGTTTTTCATCAAGCAATATTATATTGATGCCCTTTTGCTTAAAATCACCCAAAAGGGCAAAATTAGCGAATGTGTGGTCGAGTCTACCACCGGTAGCACCGAGTACGAGGATTTCCGTAAAACCCTTTTCAACAGCCTTTTCAACTGCAAATTCGGTATCGGTACAGTCCTTTATAGGGCTGAGAGTGATAACATCCACATCAACCTCAGGTATATCGGACGAGTCAAAATCGCCGACAATCAGGTCGGGTGTGATGCCGAGGGCAAGCAAACGCCTGTACCCCGCGTCCGCACCGATAACATAATCGTCATAAAAGATATTCTTTTTTAGCATTTCGCCATCGTCGATTTTTGCCGCACCGACAATAACACAGCGCTTTTTGTTTACAAGTTCCATTCTTTTATATCCTTAACCGAGTTGTAAAGCTGAACATAACTGTTATGTCTTGATTTGCTGATTTTTCCCTCGTTTACGGCTTCAATTACCGCGCAGCCCTTGTCCGCTGTGTGAGTGCAGGACGGGGAAAATTTACACTTGTCAATATATTCGGAAAAATCCCTGAAGCAATAAGGTAATTCATCCTTCATAATAATATCGCCCTTGTCGATTTCAAAGGATGAAAAGCCCGGAGTGTCAACGACAAAGCCGCCGCACACTCTGTAAAGCTCCGCCTGCCGCGTCGTATGCCTGCCTCTGCCGAGCTTTTTGCTGATATGTGCCGTTTTAAGGTCAAGCGAGCTGTCAAGATTATTGAGAAGCGAGGTTTTACCTACTCCGGAATTTCCGGTCAGCGCGCTGATTTTACCCTTTAACACCGCCTTAACCTCATCAACACCGCTCCCCGTCTCATTGGAAACGGCTATCGTATTAAAGCCGGCAAGGGTATAAATATCGTATATTTCACGAGCAGAAGCCAAATCGGATTTTGTGATAACGATTATAGGCTCAATATCCTTGTGCTCCGCAACCGCAATCAGCTTGTCGATAACAAGCGTTGACGGCTTCGGTTCAACTGTGGATACAACGATAATAAGATTATCTATATTGACTACGGGAGGGCGGGTCAGCACATTCTTACGGGGCATAATTTCGTCAATGGTGTTTTCCGCATTGTCGTTTATGCTGACCGTGACCTTATCGCCGACCAAAGGCGTGAGATTTTCCTTTCGGAACACTCCCCTTGCCTTACATTCAAATATCTCATCGGCGGCTTCAACATAATAGAAGCCGCCGATACCTTTTATAATAGTTCCTTTAAGAGTTCTCATATTATTCCGCCGTAAGAGTTATTTTTTGGTCGCCGGAATATGTGTTGTTATCGTGTGCGGGAAGCTGTGAGATAACAGTACCGCTTGAAATTTTGTTGTTGTTTGCGTCAAAGACATCAACATTTGTAAAGCCTGCTTTTTCAAGCGTTTTAAGAGCTTCGGACACACTCATTCCAACAACATTCGGAACGGAATATTTCTCCACATATGCGGTCTTAACTATATTTGAAAGATCGGCAGGAGTCTTTGTAAAGTCAATATTTCCCGTCATAACGGTCTGCTCGTTGATTTTGACGGTAAATGTTGTTGTACCCTTGCCTTTAACTTCAATAGTCTTTGTGCCGCCTGCAAGCAAAACATCGTTATAAGTCTGATACGCCTCGCTTCCGAGATAAACCTTGACTGTTCCGGACGCGGAATTTGCGGTCTGCGGTAAATCGACCGTAATCTTTGCTGTGCTCTCCGCCGGCGTGCCGGTGCTTACATAAATTGTAACCTCCGAGCCGCTGTCAGCTGCCTCGCCGCCCTTTGGCGACTGGTCAACAACAGTTCCTGCAGCCTCGCTGCTGTCGGTTTCGGTAACCTTTACCTTAAAACCGTCGGCTTTAAGAAGCTCAATAGCAATATCCTTGCTGTATCCGACAACCTGAGTTGTATTCTTGGAATCGGGATTTTCATCGGTTGAAACATAAATTGTAACAAGCGAGCCCTTTTCGGCATAAGAGCCCTCCGAGGGATAAATCTCATAAACTACACCCGGAGTGGCGTTTTTGTTATAAGAAACAATTGTTTTAACCTGGAAGCCGCTCTGCTTAAGCTTCGCTTCGGCTTCGCTTGAAGACAGACCCATAATACCTGTTATCTGAACGCTCTGGTCATTATAAGCAATTTCAAGCTTGATGGTTTTGCCCTTTCTCACTTCGGTCTCTGCGTCCGGCGTCTGTTTGATTACATTGCCTGCCTCAACATCTGTGGAAAATACGGATTCCGTTTCGAACTTGAAATTAGCAGTATATTCTTCATTTGTCATAATTTCGTCTGCGTAATTGAGTCCGACAAAATTCGGCACCTTGACCTTCTGACCGTTTCTGAAAAGAAGCACACCTACAAAGATGGCGATTATAACAACAACGCCTGCTATAGCGCCGAAAATTATCGGCAATGTCTTATTAGGCTCTTTTTCATCGGTCTCTTCCTCTGCCGGAGCCGCTTGCTCATCCTCAGCCCTAGGAATGTTCTTGACCGGTGCGGAAATTGCCCTCGTAGCGTCGTCAACAAACTTTGTAGGTTCGTTGTCTACAAAATAGCTGTAATTAAACTTAATTGACGGGTTGCGCTTGAATTCGTCGATGTCAAGCATCATTTCAGCGGCAGAATGATAACGGTTGTTGGGGTTTTTCTGCATCGCCCTCATTGTAATCTGCTCAAGACCGAGCGGAATTTCGGGGTTTATCTCACGAGGAGGCTTAGCCTCCTGCTGAAGCTGCATAATAGCGATTGATACGGCGTTGTCCGATTGGAACGGAAGCTGACCCGTAAGCATTTCATACATTACAACGCCGACGGAATAGATGTCTGCCTTGTCGTCGGTTAACTCTCCCCTTGCCTGCTCGGGGCTTATATAGTGAACCGAGCCTATAGCGTCCTCGGTCATGGTTCTCGTATCTCCGCGTGAAAATCTCGCAATACCGAAGTCGGTTACCTTAATTGTACCGTCCTGCAAAAGCATTATATTCTGCGGCTTTATGTCGCGGTGAACAATGCCCTTGTCGTGAGCGTGCTGAAGAGCAAGAAGTATCTGGCTGACAAAATGGACAGCTTCTTTCCAGTTGATAACCTTCTGCTGTTCAATGTACTCCTTAAGAGTTATTCCCTCAACATATTCCATAACAATGTACTGAAGTCTGTCACCGAAGCTGACATCATACACCTTTACAATGTTGGGATGGGAAAGAACTGCAATAGCCTTTGACTCGTTCTTGAATCTGCGGCGGAACTCCTCATTGGCAAGAAACTCCTCTTTAAGAATTTTAACCGCAACGATTCTGTCGTCGATATTGTCATACGCCTTATAAACAACAGCCATACCGCCGACGCCGATAATCTCTCTTATTTCATATCTGCCGTCAAGCCTTTTACCACAATAATTTTCCATAATAACACCTCTTAATAAGAAATCGCAACAACCGTTATATTGTCGCCGCCGCCGTTTTCGTTTGCCATACCGACAAGCAAATCGGCTATCTCATAATACGAATTATTCCTGATTACTTCGCTGAATTCACTGTTTTCGACATAGTTTGTAAGACCGTCGGTACAGAGAAGTATAACCTCGTTTTCCGACATATCATACTCGCAATAATCGATTTTTATATTCTCATCCACACCGAGAGCCCTTGTAATAAGGTTCTTCCTCGGGTGAGATTTTGCCTGTTCTTGAGTTAGTTTACCTGTCTCGACAAGCTCCTGAACAACCGAATGGTCACGGGTAAGCTGCGTTACCGTATCGTCCTTAACGGAGTATGCCCTGCTGTCGCCAGCGTGAGCGATATATGCAACGCCGTCGGCAATGACGCAGCACACAACGGTGGTGCCCATTCCCTCAAGCTCAGCATTAGCCTTGCTCATATCATAGACGCTTATGTTAGCGGCGGTAATTGCGGTCATAATCATATTTTTGACGGACTTCGGGCTCATACCCGTTCTGTACGCCGAATTGACTTTTTCCGAAATAACCTTAACCGCCGTCGAAGAAGCTACATTACCGCCTGCGGCACCGCCCATACCGTCGCATACGACAGCCCAGGCTACCGAACCCGGCAATTCACCCGTAGCGTATGAGTCCTGATTGGAGCCGCGCTTTTTTCCGATGTCGGTTTTTGCAACAATTTTCAATGCTCTGTTTCCTCCGTTAGAGATTTTCTTTCTTTGCCCTGAGCTGTCCGCAGGAGGCATTTATGTCACTGCCGAGAGTTCGCCTTACGGTAACTGTAAGCCCGTGGCGTTCCAGAACCGAAATGAACCTTTTTATGTTCTTGTCGTTACTTCTCTCGTAATTGTTCTCCCTGACATTATTGACAGGAATAAGGTTTATATGACATAACATACCCGAAAGCCGTGACGCCAATTCCTCGGCACAGCCGACAGAGTCGTTAAAAGAGTCTATCATTGCATATTCAAACGAAATTCTTCGTGATGTGAGCTTTGTGTAATATCTGCAAGCTGTCAAAAGCTCGTCAATATTCCATTTAGAGTTTACGGGCATCGTCTGTGACCTGATTTTGTCGTTCGGTGCATGAAGCGAAACCGAAAGCGTAAGCCCGAGCTTTTTCTCGGCAAGCTCATAAATCCTCGGCACTACGCCGCAGGTGGAAAGCGAGATGTGGCGCATACTGATATTCAAGCCTTTTTCGTCGGTTACAAGCTCCAAAAAACGCATAACATTGTCAAAGTTGTCGAGCGGCTCTCCGGTGCCCATCAAAACTATATGGGATATTTTAATTCCGAGATCCCTCTGCGCCGTATAGATTTCCGAGAGTATCTCGCTCGCGGTCAGGTGCCTCTTAAAGCCTCCGATTGCCGAAGCGCAAAATTTACAGCCCATTTTGCAGCCGAGCTGAGTAGAAACGCAGATTGAATATCCGTACTTGTACTTCATAACAACACATTCGATGTATTCGCCCTTACCGAGCTCAAAAAGATACTTGACGGTTTCGTCGAGCTTTGAGCAAAGCTTTGTGTCGATTGTGCAGTTTTTTATAACAAATCTGTTGTCGAGGGTCTGCCTTAAATCCTTTGAAAGATTGGACATCTCCGAAAAATCCCGAACACCTTTTTCATAGAGCCATGAATATATCTGGTCGGTTCTGAATTTCGGAAGCTCGAGTGTCTTGATTTCCTCGGCAAGCTCTTCGTAGTTTAATGAGCGTATATCTGTTTTTTCCAAATTATGTTCTCCTAAATACCGCAATAAAAAATCCGTCGGAATTGTTTATGTGGGGAAACAGCGTCAAATACTCCCTATGCTTCTCAAATTGCGGATGCTGTGATAAGAACTTATCGCAGACATTTTCATTTTCAGCCTTATTAAGCGAGCAGGTCGAGTAGACAAGCAAGCCGTCGGGCTTGAGATATTCGGATGCATTGACTAAAATATTATACTGTGTTTGATTTAATTTGTCAATTGAACCGAGGTCCTTGTAGCGTATTTCGGGCTTTCTTCCGATTACGCCGAGTCCCGTACAAGGGACATCGCAAAGCACCCTGTCGGCTGTGTTCTTCAAATCATCTTTTACGGCAAGCGCGTCCCACTGCTGTGCCGATACAATATCGATACAGAGCCTTTTTGCACCGTCGGAAATCAGCTTTACCCTGTGTTCATGCAGGTCAAAGGCATGGATTTTTCCCTTGTTATTCATATACTGTGCGGCGGTAAAGGTCTTTCCTCCTGGGGCGGAACAAACATCAATAAGAGTCATATTTTCTTTAAGTTCAAGGCTTTTTACGCAAATTGCGGACGAAATATCCTGAATATGGAAAAGCCCGTCAGAATATTGTGCCAAGCTTTCTACGGCGCAATGAGTCTTAAGCTCAAAATGGTTTTCAATACCGTCACAAGGAGTAATTTCAATGTTGTCCTTGACGAAAGATATTTTAAGCTTGTCAAAATCGGTTTTAAGCGTGTTTACCCTCGCAAATATGCTCTGTTTTCCGATTGACTGAGAGAGAATTCCCTCGGCATTTTCCGTGCCGTAATCGGCGCAATAATGCGAAACCAAAGAACGCGGACAGGAATAGCGTATGCTCATATCAAAAATCGGGTCATCCGTTTCGGGATATTCAAGCTCATCCGCAGACACCTTTCGCAAAACCGAGTTTACAAGCCCCGAGGCAAAGGCACAGCCGTTATTTTTTGCAAGCTTAACGCTTTCGTTTACGGCGGCGGAATCGGGCACGGAGTCCATAAATTTAAGCTGATAAGCTCCCATACGCAATATTGTCAGCACTTCGGGCTTGAGCTTCTTCAAAGGCTTTTGCAAATACCTTGACAGCACCCAATCAAGGGTAATAATTCGCTCCGTAACGCCGTAAACCAGCGCCGTAACAAACGATGATGAGTAAACCTCTCCCGCATTGGTACGCAAATAAGAGTCCAATGCAAGGTTGGTGTATGCTTTGTCTTTTTCTATCTTGTTGAGTATTTTGAAAGCGGACTGTCTGTCGTTCATTTGCTCATAACCGAGCCTTTCTCAATTTTATGTCCCAAGAGAAAATCTTTAGAACTCATACGCTTTTTGCCCTCTGACTGAACAGAGAGAATGTCAACGCAAACTCCGTCTCCGCAGGCAACCGAAATAACACTGTCGGTCGACACTACCGTACCTGCCGGAAGTGCGGTTTTTGCGCCTATAACGGAGGAATGGAGCTTTAACTTTTTACCGTTAAGCGTTGCAGTCGCAACAGGCCACGGGGAAAGCCCTCTGATATGATTGTGAACCTCCTGCGCACTCTTTGAAAAATCGGTCGGACAAAGAGCCTTTGAGAGCATGGGCGAATAATTTGAAAGCGAGTCGTCCTGCTTTACGGGCTTGAGCGAATTTGTTTTTACCTGTTCTATTGTCTTGCTCATAACCTCCGCACCCATTACGGAAAGTGCGTCGTGAAGCTCTCCAGCGTTCATATTTTCGGTTATATCAATTTTCTCCGACAAAAGCATATCGCCCGTGTCGAGGCCCTCGTTCATAAGCATCGAGGTAACTCCCGTCTGCTTTTCGCCGTTGAGGATAGACCACTGTATCGGTGCGGCTCCCCTGTATGCCGGCAACAGCGAGGCGTGAATATTTATTGAATTATATTTCGTGAAATAAAGTATCTCCTTCGGAAGTATCTTGCCGTATGCGACGACAATCGTCAAATCGGGGTTTAATTCCTCCATAATTTTCAGCGCTTCGCCGTCTTTCATTGACTTCGGCTGAAAAACAGGAATATTATGCTTCAAAGCACATTCTTTTACGGGCGAAAAAGCCATTTCATAGCCCCTGCCCTTGGGTTTATCCGGTTGAGTGAACACGCCGACAACATCTTCGCCGTCCGAAATAAGCCTTTCGAGACACGGTACGGAGAAATCGGGAGTTCCCATAAAAACAATTTTCATATTCAATATCTTTCCGCTGTCGGATATTTGAAACGCCATGTTACAGCTTTGCAAGGCGTTGGATTTTAATCTATATCGTTCTCTCTTTTAATTTTTTCGATAACTTCCTCGGGAGCAAGCCTCTCCGTGTAGAGATGACCGTCAAGATGGTCGATTTCGTGACAAAACGCCCTTGCTTTAAGTCCCTCGCCCTTATACTGGCACCATCTGCCGTCTCTGTTCTGCGCTTTAACCTTAACGCACATCGGACGCTTGGTAATACCGCTCTTGCCCGGCAGCGAAAGACAGCCCTCGACCTCGTACTGTTCTCCCGAGGTTTCGATTATTTCGGGATTGATAAGCTCCAAAAGTCCGTCGCCGACATCGACAACAACAACTCTTTTAAGCACGCCTACCTGTACAGCCGCAAGACCGCAACCCTCCGCTTTATAGAGCGTGTCCTTCATATCATCAAGCAGAATGTCCAGCCTTTCATCAAAGACTTCAACCTTTCTGCTGGTCTTTTTCAAAATCGGATCGTCGTTTATTCTGATATTTCTGATAGCCATTTTACACACCTCAAAACATATTTTCGGGATTTATATCCGCAAAAACGGTTACATCCTTAAATTTTTTATCGTTCATATAATTTTTAAGTAAGGTTGAGATAAAAGCTCTGAACCTTGCGTTGTTTTTACATTTTATTATTACCCTGTTTCGGTACTTGTCGGCAACCTTTTCAATCCTCGGCGCTATCGGGCTTAAAAGGATAATTCCGAGGTCGGGATAGCCGTAGCCGTGCAGATATTTTACGCTTTCAAAGAAGCTTTTTGCCGCCTGCTTTGTCTGCGCTTCGTCTTTACCGACAAAATTTACGGCACAGAAATCACAGTACGGAGGATAAATAAGCGCTTTTCTGATACCTATTTCCGAATTAAAAAACGACTCGTAATCCTGCTTAGCCGCAAGGCGGATAATTTCGTTATCGGGAAAAGCGGTCTGTATAACAGCTTTACCCTTTAATTCTCCCCGTCCTGCCCTGCCGACAACCTGAGTGAGCAAATCAAAGGCACGCTCGGCGCTTTTATAATCGTCATTGAACAGCTGCTGGTCAATGGAGACAACGCCTACAAGGGTTACATTCGGGAAATCAAGACCCTTTGCAACCATCTGCGTGCCAACCAAAATATCGTACTTACCGTCGGCAAAATCCTTTAATGAATTTTCAAAGGAATACCGTGTAGAGGTTGAATCAGTATCAAGTCTCAAAACACGGGCGTCGGGAAATTTTTCGTGAAGCTCGTCTTCCAGCTTTTGAGTACCGAAGCCCGAATACATAACGGCTTTTTCGCCGCAATACGAACAGGTATCCGTAAACGGCTCGGAATATCCGCAGTAATGACACATCAATCGCCTGTTCTTTGAATGATATGTCAGCGATATACTGCAATGAGGACACACCTTTACCTTGCCGCACGCTCCGCACGATGCAAATGTATTAAAACCGCGTCTGTTGAGCAAAAGTATTGACTGGTGCTTTTGTGAAAGAGCTTCACTTATCGCATCTTCAAGCACTTCCGAAAGATTTTTACGCACCTTTACATCCGCGGCGTATTTCATTTCGGTTGTGATAACCTCAGGCAATACAGCGTTGCCGTAGCGTTCATGAAGCACGCAGAGCGACATCGTATCGTTTTTAGCCGCAGCATAATCGGATATTGACGGTGTTGCAGAAGCAAGGACAAGCAATGAATTGTTATACTTTGTCCTGAACTTTGCAACATCCTTTGCGTTATATCTCGGAGTCATTTCAGACTTATATGACGATTCCTGTTCCTCGTCGATTATAATAAGTCCGAGGTTTTCAGCGGGAGCAAACACCGCAGAGCGTGTTCCAACGGCAATTTTCGCCTTTTTTTCATAAACTCTTTTCCATTCGTCCTTGCGTTCTCCCATCGAAAGACCGCTGTGGAACACGGCAACCTCGTCGCCGTATCTTTCATAGAAAATCGAGAGCATCTGCGGAGTAAGCGATATTTCGGGAACCATAACTATGACGGATTTGCCGTCCTTTATAACATCGTCGATAAGCTTCATAAAAACCGTGGTCTTGCCCGAGCCCGTAACTCCGAACAAAAGTGCCGTGTGCGCTTTACCCTCACGGTATTTACGGGAAAGCTCCGAATAAGCCTTTTCCTGTTCGTCCGACAGGATTAATTCCTTGCTTTTGTGCAGTCCTTTTTGTATCTTCGGCTTACGGTAGGTTTCGTTTTCAAAAACCTCAATTATACCTTTTTTCTGCAAAGTCACAACAACCGCATATGTAACGCCGGTAAAATAGCAGATTTCCTTTACGCTCGCAGAACCTATGTCCTCGAGAAGCTTTATAACCGACTTTTGCTTTGCGGAAAACTTCGGAAGTGCGTTTGACTCGTAATAAAACTGCGTAAGCCTTGCCATTTTAACCGAGGCGTTGCCGATTCTTTCAACAGTAAATGCGTTGCTTACAATATATCCTTTTGAGCACAAGCCTTTTACAACTCCGGAATTTTTGTCAAATCCCAAATCTTTAAGTATTTTGCTCTCATAGACATAATCCTTTGGCTTGAGATAATCGGTTACCGCCTTTTCATCGTCGGTAAGGCATAAATCCTCATCATAGACAAAATTCGGATTGAGCATATAGGAATTTACAAATTTCAATCCGAAGCCAGACGGAAGCATTGCCTTTGCAGCCTCATATAAGGTACAGAAGGTCTGCTCCTTCAGAAAAACGGCAAGTCTGAGCATTTCATTATTAAGAAGCGGCGCCGAATCAAGCACCGCCGAAATACTTTTAAGCTCAACGCACGACTTGTTTTCGCGCAGTGCAAAAACAAAGCCCTGACGCTTGGTGTTGCCTCTTCCGAAAGGAACGACTACCCTTTTTCCCGGAATAACCTCTGAAAGCAAAAAATCGGGGATGGCATAATCAAACGCCTCATCAAAGCTGTATGCAGTGTTTTCCACCGCCACCTTAGCAATGATTTCGGTCATAGATATACCACCTCCCGACAACATTTACCGTATAAATTATAAATATCTTATCTCTTCCGGCTCAACAACCTTGATTTTGCCCTGAACAATTTCATCAAGCGCAAGGCTTACAGGCTTTTCCGTAAGAATTTCGCCGTTTTCTTCAGCCTCCTCGGCAATTTCCCTTGCTCTTTTTGCCGTAGCTATAACAAGAGAATAACGGCTGAGATGATTTGCTAAAACTTTTGTCAAATTCGGATTGAATACCATAAATATTACCTCTCTGAAATATTATTTATCTAAAATTTTAAGAACCTCTTCGGCTGCGCTTTCGAGGTCGTCATTTACAATAATATAATCGTAATCAACGCTTTTTTCAATTTCTGATGTCGCGATTTCCATTCGTCTGATAAGGTCCTCCTCATTTTCGGTACCTCTCAGGCGAAGCCTCTGTTCAAGCACCTCTATCGACGGAGGCATAATGAATATGGCAACCGACTCGTCCGGATACATTTTCTTGATGTTCTCAGCACCGTGAACCTCAATTTTAAGTATAACCGTTTCGCCCTCGCTTAACCAGTTATCAATCGGCTCTTTCGGTGTGCCGTAAAGATTTACGCCGTATTGAGTATATTCGAGAACGCCGTTTGTGTCAATCATATTTTCAAATCTTTCACGGGATATGAAAAAATAATCGACGCCGTCAACTTCGTTTTCCCTTTTCTTTCTTGTTGTGATTGAAACGGAATGACGAAGCTCGGGCTTCTTTTTCAAGAGAATTTCAAGTAAAGTATCTTTTCCTACACCCGAAGGACCCGAGAAAAGAACAAGTCTGCCTTTATTATTCATTTATCAGTTCCTCCGTTGCGTTATCTTCGTTAAATCGGCTCAATATTTTCTCGGTTTGGAGGTAGGACAAAATGACATGATTGCTGTCGGTTATAATGACAGCCCTTGTACGCCTGCCCTGCGTTGCGTCGATTAAAAGTTTTTGGTCTTTGGCGTCCTGAACCAAACGCTTAACAGGCGCAGATTCGGGATTAACTACCGAAAGAACACGGCTTGCGTTTACCGCATTACCGAAGCCGATGTTTACAAGTTTCATTATATAACTTCCTTATTCTATGTTCTGAATTTGCTCGCGAATCTTTTCAACCTCTGCCTTGATGGAAATTACACGCTTTGCAATTTCAACATCCTGTGCCTTTGAACCGATTGTATTCGCCTCTCTGTTGATTTCCTGAACAAGGAAGTCAAGCTTCCTGCCTATTGCTCCGTCGGCGTCCATAAATGTGCGAAGCTGTGAAATATGACTTCTCAAACGAACCGTCTCTTCCGCAACGGCTATTTTATCTGCATAAATCGCCGCTTCATTGAGCAACCTCTGCTCGTCCACAGAAGCGTCGCCGATAAGCTCCTTAATTCTCAATTTGAGCTTTTCGTTATATTCCTTAACTGTCTCTGGAGAACGCTGCTCAACGAACTCAACGCATTCGATTATGTAATCGGCACGGGAAAGAACATCGTTCCTTAATTTTTCGCCCTCTACCTCGCGCATTTCAATGAAACGGTCAATCGCACTCTTAGCGACAACCTTTACCGCGTTCCATATTTTCTCTTCATCATCGGCGGCCTTATGAACGGAAAGTACATCCGGATAGCGTGAAAGAGTCATAGCGGAAATTGTGCCGTCAAGCGAATAATCCTCCGCAAGCTCCTTTACCGCATTAAGATAACCTTCGGCAAGAGCCTTGTTTACAACAATCTGCGTGTCCGAGTCTTCAAGACATTCAATGCTGACATAGCACTCAACCTTACCTCTCGAAACAAGCGAGTTTGTAAAGGATTTGAGCTTTTCCTCAAGAAATCCGTAAACTCTCGGCACCTTTGCGGAAAATTCAAAGTATCTGTGATTTACGCTTTTAATCTCAACGACAATATTCATTGAATCGACAGTTTCTTCCGCCCTGCCGTATCCTGTCATACTTTTTATCATAATTATACCGTCCTGATTTAATCATAATATTTTACTATTTTTATCAACATATGTCAATACATCTTACCAACCGACGGGAAAATCACTTACCTGCAAGCTCGTAAAGCGAATTTACCTCCTCGGGCGTTAAATCCCTGTAATCGCCCTGCTTTAACATACCGAGCTTGAGATTGCCTACCTTTGTCCTTTTAAGCCTTGCAACCTCAATGCCGAGAGCTTCGAACATTTTTCTTATTTGCCTGTTCCTGCCCTCGTAAATAGTAACCTCAACAACAGTTCTGTTTTCCTGCGCTTCAAGTATTCTCAAATCGGCGGGAGCAGTCATTCTACCGTCAATTTCAATACCGTTTCTGAACGCTGTTGCCTGTTCCTTGGTAATCTCGGGTCTTATCGTAACTCTGTATGTCTTTGAAACATGCTTTGACGGATGAGTAAGAGCGTTTGCGAATTCGCCATCGTTTGTCATTATAAGCAAGCCCTCAGACTCTCTGTCAAGTCTGCCTACTGGATACACCCTTGTATTTATGCCCTTTACAAGCTCCGCAACGCACTTTCTGTCATGCTCGTCACTCATAGTGGTAATGAAGCCTCTGGGCTTGTTGAGCATTATATAAACGCTTTTCTTAACGCTTACCGCCTTTTTACCGCTGACTGTAACCTTATCATGCTTAGGGCTTACCTTGTCTCCGATTGAAGCGGTTACACCGTTTACCTTAACCTTACCTGCGGCAATAAGCTCCTCCGATTTACGCCTTGATGCGATACCGCATTCGGCAAGATATTTCTGAAGTCTGATTTTTTCGTCAGCCATTTCATTCTCCCTTGATTTTCCTTAAAAGTCTGTGTAAAAATCCGTTGTTTTCAGGTTCAACCGTTTCCGTCTGTGTCTCTGTGATATCATATTTTGCTATTATCGGCACGGTGTCCGCAATTTTTCCGTTTGAATAGCAAAAGGTTGAATACCCTATAACATCATTTGCCTTGACGGGTGAGTACAAAAAGTGTTCGATATACACCTTTTGCGTGATTTCGCCGCCCGCTGAACCCGCCTGCGGCTCCCTTTGAAGCTGTGCTTCGACAAGTGTTTTTTCACTTCCGACAAGTCTTACGGAAAAGTCTTTTTGATAATTATTAAACTTTTTTACAACGCCGAAACCGTAATCGAGCATCTTTTCGTGGTCGTCCCAATCGTTCGGGTCGTTGAGCGTAACGCAAACAAGCGTTATGCCGTCTCTTTTCGCAGCCGAAACAAGACAGCGTCCGCTCTTTTTGGTAAAGCCTGTTTTAATTCCGATTGCGCCGTCGTAAATTTTGAGAAGCTTATTATGGTTAGTAAGCTTACGCCGATACGGCGGATTGCCGTAATCCACAACCGCAGATGAGGACGAGCAAATCTCGGTAAAGCGCTCGTTTTCAAGCGCATATGAGCCGAGCAAAGCCATATCGTAAGCTGTAGAATAATGGTCGTCTGCGTCAAGCCCCGACGGAGTGGAAAAGTGGGTTGAGGTCATTCCGAGCTCTGCGGCTTTGTCGTTCATCATTGCGACAAAATTTTCAACGCTTCCGCCGACCGCAATTGCAGCCGCATTTGCCGCATCGTTGCCCGAGGACAAAAGCATACCGTAAACAAGCTCCGATATACTTACCTTATCACCCGGTAAAAGTCCCATTGAGGTACCCTCAACCGCCGTCATTTCTT
This sequence comes from Eshraghiella crossota, assembly GCA_963624605.1. Classification (GTDB taxonomy): domain Bacteria; phylum Bacillota; class Clostridia; order Oscillospirales; family Acutalibacteraceae; genus Fimenecus. The sequence goes on from CAVFQD010000035.1 coordinate 18,940, forward strand.
CCGTTACGGTAATTTCTTCGTCAAGCTTTCCGCTTTCAATGGCAATTACGGCACTCATAATTTTAGTGGTGCTTGCCATTGCACGCCTGTCATTCGCCGCCTTTTCAAACAAAACCTCATTTGACCCTGCGATAACCAAAACAGCGGAGGAAGCGGAAATGTCTTTCGGCTCAATTTCGGCATAAGCGCCTAAATTGAGCAATAACATAACCGCCGCAATCAATGATATTATTCTTATCTCTTTACACAAATCAACCACCTGCCTATTAAAAATATGCAGGCGGCGATTAAATTATTTTATGTATTATTACTCTGCGGTAACACTGACTGCGGGCTCTTCAACCTTTGCAGCCTCGTTCTTTTCTTTTTTTGCCTTGTTTACAACGCTTGTAACCTTATCAAACATTTCGGGAACAAGGTTGACAACTCTTTCAGCCGCATTATCGTATGCCGTAATGTGCTTGAGGGTAACTTCGCCGTCGGAAACAACAAGGAATGCAACAGGTGTGATTGTAACGCCTGCTCCGCCGCCGCCGCCGAAAATCTCCTTATTTGATTTTGAGGGGAAGTCCGAACCGCCCGAAGCAAAGCCGTATGTAACCTTTGATACGGGAATGATGGTAATTCCGCCGTCAACCGTCATCGGGT
>CAVFQD010000036.1:0-19182 GCA_963624605.1 Eshraghiella crossota
GTCCATAAGTCGGACTTACGCCTTTTTCGGCTACTCACTGTATTATATTATATCAAAGAGAAATAATTTTTTCAAATGTTTTTTCAAAAAAAATTATATATTCTCCGCTATATACCTGAACACGGGAGCGCAGTCGGAGGAGCCTCCGTTGCCGTTTTCTTTCAGAACCGCAACGGCATATTTCGGCTCTTCATACGGAAAATATCCGCAGAACCACGACTGAGTTATTTCGTTGCTGTCAGAATCATACTGTCCGCTCTGTGCGGTTGCCGTTTTGCCCGCAACCTTCATATTATCGGGCTTTGCCTTGCTTCCGCTTCCGTTCTCCGTTGCAAAATTCAAAAGCTCTCCGACAGCCTGTGCGGTCTCCTGCGACATAACACGCCGTGAAGCAGGCAACTCGGCACGCATATATTCAAGCCTGTTTTTGTCAATCACCGCTTTCATAAGGCTCGGAGCGCGGTAAACTCCGCCGTTTGCAATCGCCGCATACACCGCCGCCATCTGAAGCGGAGAAGTCAGCAGCTCGCCCTGACCGAACGCAAGGTTTGCAAGGTCCTGCGAGGACACAATTTCGTTTGCCGCGGGCATAATTCCGCTCTGCGTAAACCAACCATCGCAAAGCTCAATACTCTTTCCCAAGCCGAGATTTTCTCCGAGAGTACAAATGCTTTCCTTGCCGTTAAGCAAAGCAAGATTTATAAAATACGGGTTGCACGACTGCGCCATAGCGGAATACATATTGAGTGTGCCGTGCCCCGAACGGTTATGGCAGCCGAATTCCGACGAGCCCACGGACACAGACCCAGTGCAGTCAAACTCCGTACTCTGCGGTATTCCGTTTTCTATTGCCGCCGCAGCGGTAACAGCCTTAAAAACCGAGCCCACGGAATAAGGCGTGATTGCCCTGTTGATAAACGGTGCGTTTTCATCATTGAGGCTGTCGGCGGGCGAATTCTGACTGAACTCGGGTGCGCTCGCCATCGCCTTAATCTCCGAGGTGGCAACATCAAGGACAACTATTGCGCCCTTTTCAATTGAAAACTCGGACATTGCCTGCTCGCACACGGACTGTATGCTTTTGTCAATCGTCAGCATAAGCCCTGCGGATGTGCCGTAACCGTCGGACACCGCCCTTATCTCGCCGCCGGTCAAAATATTTCCTTTAGCGTCGACGGGACAGGTGATTTTAAGCGTTCCCGAACAGCTTTTGAGCAAGCTGTTATAATACTTTTCAATTCCGCTCACTCCGTTACCGTCAGAGTCTGTGTAACCTATCAGATGTACGCAAATTCCGTCGTCGTCATAGCGGTTGACAAGCGAAAATGTCACTGCGTTTTCTCCCGAAAAGCTGCCCGTTGCTTTTGCAATACCGATTTTCCCGCCCGAAATCTGCCCGTATACGCTGTTTTGTTCCTCGGGCGAAATTACTCCGCTTGCCTGTGAAAGAGCTGAAATTGACGGCTTAAGCGCAATATATGTGCTTTTACCGACATTTACAAGAGGCTGCATATTACAGTCGTAAACCGTTCCCCTGCTCGTATCGGCGGTAACGCTTACGGAATTTGATGTTTTTGACGCTGACTGCACATCGGAAGAGTTAATTATAACGAGCCTTGCCAGCAACACGCCGAGGCACAGGCAAAGCAAAAAGAACATTTCGGCAATGCGTTTATACATAAAAACACCTCTGCCTTATTATTGGCAAAGGTGTGAAATTTATTTAAGAATAAATCCGTATCCGTTTCCCGTTTTACCGCCCGAGAGAAGATACTTTTTCGTTCTTCTCTGCAAATCGGTGTCCTCGGGTAAGAGAATGTAATTCCGCTTTTCGTTCTGCGCGCCCCAAAGCCGTCTTATAATTTCCTTGTTCGTCTTATGGGTTTTGAAAACCGTGCAAAAAAGGTTCGGAAATTTCATTATATTCGACTCGGGGTTCATAAACTCCCCGTTTCTCGGGTCAAGCAGCCAGCTGTCGCAGACAAATCCCTTGTAATCGTAATCGGGAAAATATTCGGCGAAAAATTTCCTTGCCGTACAGATAGAGCTTTCACATTCCGAAAATCCGAGCCGTCCGCCCTCGGGTATATGAATGTTGAGAACACGGCTTTTGTTTTTAATCGGCGCTTTCGCAATCTGCAACGGAGACAGCCCCGACGGGATATAATCGGTTTTGTAAAACTGATACTGCATTCTGCCGAGCTTGAATATGTTGAGATACAGGCAGTGCCTTATCCACGAAATTTCCAAAAGTCCGTCAATTCTTTCCTCGCGCTTTGCGGTATCGACCCATACGGAAATATCGCCGAAGGTATCGTAAAAAATTTCATCGGGAATACCCATTCTTCGGTAAGATGCATATGCGTCCTCGCTTATCAAAAGCGCCGCCGCAAGGCAAACCGCCGCTCCCCTTTTCCTGTCCTTTTTAAGAGCACAAAGAAACGGCTTTATGTTGTCAAGCGAAGAGTGTTCTTTAATGTACAGAACCTCTTCATAATTGTTTTCAAGCTCATATTTTGCCTTGTCAAATGCCGCCGTATCAAGTGAAATACGCTTAGCAAGCTCCAAAATAAAGCGCATATCCATAATCAGTCCGCCTGCTTGCGAAGAAGCGTTCCCTTTGGGAAAACAAGGTCTGATTTAAGCCTTGCCTTCATCATGGCGTGCGGTGCGCTCTCCACCTGCTCGCCGTCGGCGTTTATAATTTCCGTGACAACGAAAGACACGGGCTTTTTGCCGAATTCAAGCGCTTCAAGCGTGTCTCCGACGGAAAACTTATTTCTCTGTTCGATATAAATATATCCGTCCTCGCACTTCTCGACAACCGCCATAACATCCCATTCTCTGCGGTAGCCGCCCTCATAAGAAACATTGGCGTCAATCCTCGGTGCCTCGTAGAAAAAGCCCGTTCCGTATTCACGGTAGCTGACCTTTCTCGTCTCGTCGATTATCCACTGCTCGGGCATATAGTCGTCGCTCGGATTTTTAAGGTAGCCGTCTATTGCCGCACGGTATGCGTTTGTGATGACCGCCGTATAGTATGCCGATTTTGCCCTGCCCTCGATTTTGAAGCTGTCAATTCCTGCTTTCACAAGGTCGGGTATATGCTCTATCATACACATATCCTTTGAATTGAGAATGTATGTGCCGTTTTCGTTGTTATCTATCGGGAAGAAATTGCCCTGCCTGTCCTTTTGCACAAGGGCATATTCCCATCTGCACGGCTGAGCGCACGCTCCCCTGTTTGCGTCCCTGCCGACAAGATAATGCGACAAAAGACATCTGCCCGAAAAAGAAACGCACATAGCTCCGTGCACAAAGCACTCGATTTCAAGGTCTTTAGGAGTTTTTGCTCTTATTTCGGCAATATCATCAAGTGAAATTTCACGAGCGGTAACAATCCGCTTTGCACCGAGGTTATAAAATTCGTTTGCCGAAAGATAATTTACAATTCCTGCCTGTGTGGAAATGTGAACATCGACATCGGGCGCATATTTTTTGCAGTATGAGAGCACGCCTATGTCCGCCACAATAAATGCGTCAATTCCTGCGGCGGCTGTATTTTTGATATACTCGGGAAGTCTGTCGATTTCCGCATTTGTGGGAACGGTGTTAAGCGTAAGATAAATTTTAACGCCCTTTTTGTGAGCGATTTCGCAAATTTCCCTTAAAGAGTCAGAGTCGAAATTTTTGGGAGCGGCTCTCATTGAAAACATAGTCGAGCCGACATAGATTGCGTCAGCCCCTGCTGTTAAAGCCGCGTCAAATCTTTCTCTGTCGCCCGCAGGTGCCAATAATTCGGGTCTTGTCATAGTTTTCTCCTGTTATATATATATATAAAGCGGAGAACAATGTCTCCGCTTTATTTAATTGGATTTTTTACTGTTTGCCTTTAATGCCGCAAGGGAATTCTGATTATGCTCGGCGTCCGTAGCCGCAAGATAAATCTTCTTGTCATTGTCATGCAGGAAGTAGTAATATCCCGTGCTTGCTGGGTAAAGAGCCGCATTTATTGCGTCGTTACCGGGGTTGCATATGGCGCCGACGGGAAGTCCCTCGCATTTATAGGTGTCATAGTTCTTCTGATAAACGCTCAGCTCCGAGGAGTTTGTAACGCTCTTTGAAATATATTCGCTGACATACTCCTTTGTTGCGTCAGAACCGAGAGTCGGATAAATTCCCGACTTGTTAAGTCTGTTATGGAATACCGACGATACAAGCGGCATCTGATCTGCGCCGTAAGCCTCTTTCTCGATAATTGACGCAAGAGTGATTACATCATCAACGCTCATACCGAGCTTATCGGCCTGCGCCTGATACTCGTCCGTCCACTTGTTCTTGAAGTTATCAAGGAATTTACGGATAACGCTCGAAGCATTTTCGCCGATATAGAACTCATAGGTATCGGGATAAAGATAGCCCTCAAGCACCTGATAGCGCTTGTCCTTATTGTCTATCTGTGCGATAAATGTATATTCTGTGCTGAAATCGACATCCCTTACGGTCGCAAAGAATGCGGTCTGCGAGCACACCTCGTATTTCTCAAGCTTTTCGGCAATTTGGCTTACCGTATATCCCTCGGGGAATGTGAGTGTTACCGTTTCACCCGTAACGGTCGGCTTTTTGAAGGACGAGAGCATATTTTCAAGTCCCATAGACTCGGTAAGATAATAAATTCCCGTTAAATAGTTATCGTCCCTGTACTGGAGTACCTTAGCAAAAAACCTGCAAAAATACTTGTGCTTGATAAGCTTGTTATCCTTGAGAATATCTATTGCGCCCTTTGTATCGGTTTGCGCCGGAACATTTACGGTAATGACGGTTTCACTGTCTCTGCCTATTGCGAGAATATCGTTCATACAGCTTATTGCGTAAGTAGAGATGAGCACAGCTGCCGCTATACAAACCGTGATAAGTATCCACGCCTTTTTATTCTGCTTAAAGAAAAGCTCAATTCTCTTTTTTGGCGGTATTTCGTTTTTCTTGACAATAATAGCCTTGCCGTTTTCGTCATGAACAATTTCGGGCTTCTTGTAGGGAACATCGCCCTGCGTCTGTTTTTTATGCTTTGAAAACGGGCTTGACTTTTTCTTCTGTGCTTTCTTTGCCGTATTGCGAACAGGCTTTTTATTTTCGGGAACAGTCTGCCTGTACTCGGGCTTCGGCGCTTCCCTTTTCGGGGTATAACGCTTGTCCTCATCAAAAGCCGGCATAAGGTCGATTTTGTTGCTTTCGTCCGCCGGGCGTTCAACGGGTCTGTCGGAATAGCGGTGCGTGGGTCGTTTTGTCGCAGGCTCCGGCTTTTTATATATCTGTGCGTGCGATGCCGACTGCTCACGCTTTGTCGGCGTGCGTCTGACGGGCTGATTGAATTCCGAGTCAATGTCCTTTATATCAAGCTTAAAGCTTTTTGAGGAGCGTCCCGAGGCAGGTCTTTCGGAAGTGGGTTGAGCAGCTGAACGGGGAGCCGTCCTCTGAGGTTTTGTTACAGACGAATAAGACTCCAGCAAATCGTCATAAGCCTGCTCATCACTGCTTATGCGTCTGTACGGCTTTTTTTCGTCATTATTCACTTAGCTCCGCCTCCCTTCGCTTCATTTACGGTTATCATTTTACTTTGCGTGATAATTCTTTCCACGCATTTGTCAAACTTGCCGTGCGGCAATTTTTCCTTAATGCAACTATTATAACATATTCCGAGCGTTTCGCCACAAAAATTTGACAAAAATCTGTCGTAATATCCTTTTCCGTACCCAAGGCGGTATCCGCGCACATCAAACATCAGCGCAGGTACGATGCAAAGCCCCTCGGAGAAATCGGTCATTTTCTCGCATTTCTCGGGGACGGGCTCAAGCACACCCATAAATCCGCTTTCAAGGTCGTCAAAGCTTTTTATGAAATAGAAATCCATAAGACGGGTGTTATCGATACATCTCGGCACGGCGACGCGCTTCCCGTCCGACAGAGCACGGGAAATTATCGCTCTCGTATCGACCTCAATTTCCGTTGAGACATAGCTCAACAGCACCTTGCAGCTCCTGTACTGCCAAGTGTTGAAAAATCGGTTTGATATTTTCGAGTCGAGTGTTTTCTTTTCCTGCTCGGAAAGCAGCTTTCTGTAAAGCTTCGACTCGGCACGCAGCTTTTGTTTAACGGGTCTTATGTCGTTCACTTGAATTTCAGTTTGCCTGAACCGCCGCCCTGACAGCGTCGGCTTTTTCCTTTCCCTGTAATGCCGAAAGGATTTCGAGTCCGAAGTCAAGCGAAACTCCCATACCCTTTGCGGTTATGATATTGCCGTCTCTTACAACGCCTTTTTCGGATATTTCCGCTCCACTCAAATCCTTTTCAAAGCCTGGGAAGCTTATCGCTTTTTTACCGTCCAAAAGTCCCTTGTGACCCAATATCGACGGAGCGGCGCAGATAGCGCAGACAAACGCTCCCTTTTCATTTGCAAAATCAATGTATTCCTGAACGGTTTTATCAGCCTCAAGGTTGAGCGTTCCCGGCATACCTCCGGGAAGAATTACCGCCTTGAGGTCATCCCTTTTCTCAATTTTGTCAACCGTGGTGTCGCAAATCACGGTCACCTTGTGCGAGCTTGTTATTTTATCGGAGCCTACGCCTACCGTCATAACCTCTTCCCCCGCTCTTCTCAAAACATCGAGAGGAGTCAAGCCCTCAATTTCTTCAAATCCGTTTGCCAAAAACAAATAAATCATATTTTCGCCTCATTCCAAAGTTATCCCGAGATAGATATTATCGGGTGTTTTTTTGTCCGTCAGGGGTTTTATCATTCCCGTGACTTCCCTTTGCGTTTCGTTTGCTCCGCACGGCAGATTAACATATATTTTTTCGGGCTTCAAATCTTTTTTCATTTCGTCAAGCAGTGAAAATACATCTCCGCTGACAAAGCGGTCGACCGTAATGATTTTGCCCTCTGCCGAAAAGCTTAAATAGCCGTTTTTGCTCTCGTATGAATTAAGCTCCGAAAAAGCCTTATCAACGCTTATTGCCTTTTCGTCCCATTTCACATAAGAATACGGATATCTTTCGCCGCCTGTATATTCGGCTGTTTTCTTCCTGTAAAAGGCATTTTGAAAGCCGTTTTTTTCGTAATAATAATACAGCTTTTCGCTTGCAGGCTTCAAGAACAAAAAGTCTGCCTTTCGCTCTGCCGCAATTTTGCCGGCAAAGGATAAAAGCCCCGACATTATTCCTTTTTTTCTATAATTTTCATCCGTTGCGGCGGCATATACGCAAAACGCCTTGTTTTTGCCGTTCGGAGAAATGATTTCCGCCTCAATAAGCGTTAAAATCGAAACAACCTTGCCGTCAACTTCGCACAAAAGCACATTTTCCGTATTCGGAAAAGTATCGTAAAAAAGCTTTGTGGTTTCCTCGGAGTCGCCGAACACACGCTGCCACAAGCGGCATACGGCGTTCATATCCTCTTTTTCGGCAAGTCTGTAAATCAAAACCGATTACTCCTTTAGCACTGCGTCAAATTTTTTAAGCAAAATTGCGGGGTTGTATGAAAGCTTCGCCTGTCGCAAGCCCTCGTCGCCCGTGTCGTCCTCACGGTTTACATATTTGTATGACATCAGCTCGTTTTCACAGAACTGCTGGTTTATTATCGGATATGCGCCGCGGACATCGGAAAACGCCTTTTCGACATGGGTACAAAAGACGTCCCTTGTTATCGGCTCGCCGAAGGTGTACGCAACAACCTCGCCGTCCTTTCTTACGAGTCCGCCCGTAAAGCTGAGCTCAAAATACTTGTCAAACGCCCTGTTTATCGCAATAAGCTCATTGTCAAGTCCCTCGTTGTCATCGTTGAGCTTTTCCCATTTCTTATTCATTTCAATACAGTCTTTGATATTGTCGGGAGTTATCGTCTCGTAATTCCAATTAAAATTATTTTTGAAATATGAAATGTGGTTACGCTTTGCGTGGTATTTTCTTCCTTTCAGCTCGCACAAATCCTCAGAGGTATAAATGTAATCAAAATAATCCCTTGTCGGGATAATTTCAAATTTTTCGGGAAAAAGCTCGTTTAATTCCTTTACAGAGTTTTCGGAAAGACTGTACATTGAAAGCTGTTTTCCCTCAAGGCGTGAAATTTCAATCAATTCCTCGATTGCATGCTTCTTATTTCCCTTGCCGCAAGGATAAAGAAACGACACCTCGTCCTTTACCTCGCTCTTTGCAAGGAACATACCGTCGTACTCAGTAACGGTTGTGTTATACACCTGCGACCACATATATAAATTACCGAAGCAGTATTCGCAGGATATTTCCTCGGACTCCTCCATTGCCTTTTTTACCCACGCCAAATCCGTTATTTCCGGTTTTTTAAATTCAATCACCTAATATGTCTCCTGCTTTTTCTAAAACTTTTGCATAAACAGTATTGCCGATTTCTTCGATTGAAAACGGCTCTTTTCCGTCAGAGCATTCAATTACCGACCAGCCGAATTTTTCTGCGGCGAACATTGCACTTTCGCGGCATTTTTTGAGATATTCCACATTTGCCTCGTGAATATCCTTCTTGCTCTCATCGTTTTCATAACGCTTTGACATAAGCCTCTGCGAAATTTCAACGGGCATATCAAGATAAATTACCGCCGTGGGCTTCGGGATACCCATTTTATTATATTCGTAATCCGTAAGCCACGAAAGGTATTCGTCCCATTTTTCACAGGGGAGCTTTACGGTCTGATGAACGGCGTTTGACGAGGTGTATCTGTCGGCTAAAATGACCGTACCCGAAAGATATTCATTCTTCCAATGACGCTTATAGCTTGCGTATCTGTCAACAGCATAAAAGGAAGAGGTTGCGTAAATGTTCACATCCTCGGGCTTGTTGCCGAATTCACCCGCAAGATACATACGCACAAGCGTGCTCGATTCATCATCATAATCGGGCAATTTAATTTGTTTTACCGATATACCTTTATCCGTCAGCTTCTTTTTAAGAAGCTCAATCTGCGTGGACTTTCCGCTACCGTCAAGTCCCTCTATTACAATAAGCGTGTTCGCCATAAAATTCTCCTGTTTTCAATTTTTACAGTCTATTTATTTTACCAAATTCCGGAAGGATTTACAACACCAAAGCGAAGAAAAAAGCGACTTTTTCAAGCCGCTTTTGTAGATTTTATTATTTGTCTGCTTTTTCGGCAGCATTTTTTTCTTTATCCTCTTTCTTTTCGGGGAAAAGAAGCTTATCAAACGGGAAGTAAATGAAGAACTGAACAGCACCGCAGCATGCGCCGGAAATTGAAATTGCAGCGTCCGCAGAGCCCGTAAGTCTTGTAAAGAGCGGAATGAACTTTGTTGAAAGCCATGCCGAGAAAATGATAAGCGCAATCGTGAAAACGATGTAAATCGGAAGCGTTACAGCAATATTCGCATCGGAATTAAAGGTCTTTTCACGGTTGATGAAGAACGAAACTATCTGAGCGATTACATTTGAAACATTGGCTGCGATAAATACGCCGAGACCGAGAACGACACCTGTTTTTGCGTCAACGGACGATTTGAAAATTCCCCAAATGTCATATGCCTTCGTAAGAAATTCATCACTCATAAAGAGCTTGATAAGAAGCGGTAAAAATGTCTGAACCACAAATGCGATAAGTGAAACGAAAATAAACTTTACAAACTGCCAAAGTGTTTTGAGCCCCTTGCCCTTTTCGGCAGCTGCGTTATCAATGTCTTTTAATTTTGCCATTAGAATCCTCTCCTGAACAAGTTTAATTTTACACAAAACAGTTTAACATAAACTGTTCATTATTGCAAGAATTATTTTACAGAAATTGCCGCAGGGACTTCCCTGCGGCAACAAAATCATCTTGACTTGATTTTTTCGATTGAATCGTCAATCATACGCATCTTTTCGGTGTATGCTTTGAGCTTTTCGCGCTGCTCTTCGACAAGCTTTGCGGGAGCTTTCGCGACAAAGCTTTGGTTATTGAGCTTGTTTGAAATAAAGTCAATATCCTTTTGTACACCCTTCTTTTCCTTTTCAAGCCTTTCAAGCTCCGCCTTGAAGTCAACAAGCTCGTCCATCGGGATATAAATCTTGGCGTCTGCGGTAATTACCGTAACAGCCGTGTCGTCCTCATATCCGGGTACGATTCTGACCTCGCTTGCAAAAGCAAGTCTTGTAAAGAACTCGGCGCCGTTTGTAAATGTATCGACATATGGTGTGTCAATTATAATCTGCGCCTTTTTAGACGGAGCGACATTCATTTCGCTTCTTCTGTTGCGGACAGCCTTGACAGCCGTCATAACCCTCTGCATTTCCGCCTCTTCGGACTTGAACTCAAGTGCCGAAGAATACTTCGGCCAATTGGAAATCATAATCGACTCTCCGTCGTGCGGAAGCGTCTGCCAAATTTCCTCCGTGATAAACGGCATAAACGGATGAAGCAGCTTGAGCGTGTTGCTCATAACATAAACAAGAACCGATTTAGCGGTCTGCTTTGCGTTTTCATCGTCGCCGTTAAGACGGATTTTCGCAAGCTCTATATACCAGTCGCAGAACACATCCCAAATGAAGTCGTAGAGCTTTTGAACGGCAAGACCGAGCTCATATTTTTCAAGCGAGTCCGTAACAGCCTTGATAAGGTCGTTGTACTGAGACAGTATCCACTTGTCCTCAATAGCAAGATTTTCGGGAATGTGCGGAGCCTTTTCATCCTCGCCGAGGTTCATAAGAATAAACCTTGCCGCATTCCAAATTTTATTTGCGAAGTTTCTGCTAGCCTCAACCTTTTCATCGGAAAATCTCATATCGTTTCCGGGGCTGTTGCCGGTGGCAAGGGTAAATCTCAATGCGTCTGCGCCGAACTTGTCGATAATTTCAAGCGGATCAATACCGTTGCCGAGCGACTTCGACATTTTTCTGCCCTGTGCGTCACGGACAAGTCCGTGAATAAGCACCGTATCAAACGGAGCCTTACCCGTATATTCAAGCGCCGAGAATATCATTCTCGAAACCCAGAAGCCGATTATATCATAGCCTGTTACAAGCGTATTGGTTGGATAATAATGCTTCAAATCCTCAGTCTGCTCGGGCCAGCCGAGAGTTGAGAACGGCCAAAGAGCCGACGAGAACCATGTGTCAAGCGTATCGGGGTCCTGATTTATATGCTTGCTGCCGCACTTGGGGCAAACATCGATGTCGGTCTTTGAGACGGTTGTTGCGCCGCAGTCGTCGCAGTACCACGCAGGAATCCTGTGACCCCACCAAAGCTGACGGGAAATGCACCAATCCCTTGTGCCGTGCATCCAGTTCATATAATTCTTAGTAAATCTTTCGGGGATGAATTTAATATCTCCCTTTTCGACAGCCTCAATCGCCGGCTTTGCAAGCGGCTCCATTCTTACGAACCACTGCTTTGAAACCATGGGCTCAATGCTTGTGTGGCAACGGTAGCAGGTGCCGACCTCGTGCTTGATGGGCTCGATTTCCTTAATATATCCGCCCTCTTCAAGGTCTTTGAGGATTGCCTTTCTCGCTTCAAGAGTTGTCATACCCGCATACTTACCGCAGTCAAGAACCTCAGGCTCGTTCTGTGCGATTTTTCCCGAAGCACGCAGCTCGTCAGCCTCCGCCTTGTCCTTAGCACCGGTCATATGTCCGTCATAGGTAAAGGTTCTTACAATCGGAAGACTGTGGCGAAGTCCTACCTCAAAGTCGTTCGGGTCGTGCGCAGGCGTTATTTTAACAACGCCCGTTCCCTTGGTCATATCGGCGTGCTCGTCGCATACAATCGGGATTTCCTTATTAAGAAGCGGCAAAATAACATGACAGCCGTGAAGATGAGCGTATCTCGGGTCGTCGCCGTTTATTGCAACCGCGGTATCGCCGAGCATTGTCTCGGGTCTTGTTGTGGCAAGCTCAAGCTTTTCGCCCGTCTCCTTTACGGTATAGAGAAGATGCCAGAAGTTAGAGTCCTTTTCCTCGTACTCAACCTCTGCGTCCGAAATTGATGTATTGCAGTGCGGACACCAGTTTACCATTCTGTTGCCCCTGTAAATCAAATCCTTGTCGTACAGGCGGACAAACACCTCGCGAACGGCCTTGCTGCAGCCCTCGTCAAGGGTGAATCTCTCTCTGTCCCAGTCGCATGAAGAGCCCATTTTTTTAAGCTGTTCGATAATTCTGCCGCCGTACTGCTCTTTCCATTTCCACGCTCTTTCGAGGAATTTATCTCTGCCCAAATCCTCTTTGGTAAGCCCCTCCTTGCGCATAGCCTCGACTATCTTTGCCTCGGTTGCAATAGAAGCGTGGTCAGTGCCGGGAAGCCAAAGGGTATCGTAACCCGCCATTCTGTGATAACGGATAAGAATATCCTGCAATGTATTGTCAAGGGCGTGTCCCATATGAAGCTGACCTGTGATATTGGGGGGCGGAATGACTATTGTATAGGTCTCTTTCCCCTGCTCGCACTTAGCGTGAAAATACTTGTTTTTAACCCATGTGCCGTAAATGCGTTCTTCGACATTCTTAGGGTTATACTGTTTTTCAAGTTCTTTAGACATATCGTATCTCCTTTGTAAAATAAAAACGCCCCATACAAAGTATGAGACGAAAAATTCCGTGGTACCACTCAAATTGCCGCAAAGCGACCGCTTTTTGTATTTTATAACGGAAATAAGCCGTTCCCGCTTAAATGTCGGCGGAACCGCTCCGAAGCGACGGCGAAACGCACACTGTATTGCCTTACACCCGACGGCAACTCTCTGAAACTGTGGGAGCGAATCTTAACTTCTTCACTGCGTTTGGTATTAAATTAAAGATATTTTATCATTTGAGGCTCAAAGTGTCAATGCTTTATTCGACTACCTCTAACTTATCGACAAATTCAGACAAAAACATTCTTATATCCGTACCCTCTTTGCTGTTTCCGTTTATAAAAATTTTTCTGCCGTAAAATGTGTAGTTTTTTATATCGTCAAGATTGTCCGTGTCAAAGGTCAGCGTAAATTCAGCAGTATGGTTATGATTCACCGTAATGAACGGCGTGTCGGGAGCATTTTTTGCAACATAGTTGCCTGATGTACCTGCCACCACCTTGAACTTATATGTGTTGAAGTCATAAAACCAAGTGTCTGCCGTGGCGTCAACCGTAACATGATAAAGATTTTCTTCCCCCTCGACCTTCTCTGCCACCATATTGGTAACATTAAAGTCGATTTTATGCCAACGGTTTTTCAATATATTAGTGCCTAAAAAAATAAGCCCTATTATTATAACAACGGCGAGTATCTCAAAAATTACGACAACCGCCTTGCGTTCTGTCTTATTCATTTTCACACCTCAACAGGTATTTTAACAACATTATGTTTAACTGTCAACACTGTTTTTGTTTCCCGACGCCACGGCAAATGTAATGCAATTCACGCTTTGCGCCTCATATATGCGAAGCATCTTCGCACATTCGTCAAGCGAAGCGCCCGTTGTTTTGACATCGTCCACAAGCAAAATTTTCTTATCTTTTACCGAGTCCTTATCCTTAACATCGTATATGCCGAACACATTGCCCTTTCTGTAAACTCCTGAGAGCGAATGCTGAGGCGGTGTGTCATAAATACATTCGAGAGCGTTAAGAACCGGTATTCCCGTAAGTGCGGACAACTCGTTTGCAAGGACCTCCGCCTGATTGAAATCACGCTTTCTTTTCTTGCTCTCCGTAAAAGGAACAAAGCAGATGTAATCAAAGTCCGTTTTCGAATATTCACGCAGAAACACCCTGTACATATCCTCAGCCATAATTTTGCAAATAAATTTCTTTTCGTTGAACTTCATTCTCGACACTGTTTTGCGGATAGGTCCGTCATAGTAAAACGCACCGAAAACAGAAGCATAATAATGCCGCCTGCCCTTGCAGTCGCAATCGGATTTGCTCATACCGCAGGCAGGACAAACGGGCGGTTCGATTATAGGCAAGCCGTTTTTACATTCCTCGCAAAGCGTTTCACTGTAACGGATAAGCTCGCCGCAATATCTGCAGCGCTTCGGAAAGAAAACGCTGACAAGGAAGCTTTTGAAATCATCCTTTTTCATCGTTGTTCTCCAAAAGCATATATTTAAGTGCGGAATACCGGCGTGTTTTCCTGTCGTTTTGCGCCATTTCAAGCACCTCTGCGGAGCTTCCGACAATCACAAGCTTTTCCTTTGCCCTGGTAACTGCGGTATAAAGCAAATTTCTGTATTTCAACTGCGGAATTACGGAAATTATTGGCAAAACAACCGCCTTGAACTCACTGCCCTGACTTTTATGTACGGTAACGGCATAAGCAAGCTCAAGCTCAATCAACTGGTCTTTGAGATATGTTGCCCGTCTGTCGTCGTCAAAGCAAATTATCACGCATTCGTTTCTTAAGTCAATTCGTTCAATTATACCTATATCGCCGTTGAAAATGCCCTCGCCCGAGTCCTTGCCTCTTTCCCAGCCGATGTTGTAGTTATTCTTAACCTGCATAACCTTGTCGCCCTCACGGAACACCTTGAAGCCGACGGTTATTTCGTTTTTATCCTTTGCGTGGGGGTTTACAAGCTCCTGTAACAGCTTGTTGAGGTTGTTTGTACCCGCTTCGCCTTTTTTAGACGGGCATATAACCTGAATATCTGTAAACGGAGAATATCCGTAAGCCGCAGGCAAACGCTTTGAGTAAAGCTCGGCTACCGTCTGCGAGGTATCAAAGGCGTTTCTTCTTTCCATAAGAAAAAAGTCACTGTCCTTTTTGTCGATTATTATCTGCTCGCCGTTTACTATCCTGTGTGCGTTTGTAACGATAAGGCTGTCAAGCGACTGCCTGAAAACCTCTTTCAATTCAACCACGGGTAATAACTTCGAACCGATTAAATCAGCCAAAACATTACCCGCTCCGACTGCCGGAAGCTGATCGGAGTCGCCGACCATAACGAACCTGCAACCGAATGGAAGAGCCGCCAAAAGACTTGCAAAAAGGCTTGTGTCAACCATTGAAAGCTCGTCCACAATAAGAACCTCGCAGTCAAGCGGATTGCGCAGATTGCGCTGAAAAACGGGTCTGTCGTTTTCATCCCATTCGACCTCAAGCAAGCGATGAATTGTCTTTGCCTCCTTGCCCGTAAGCTCGCTCATACGCTTTGCCGCCCTGCCCGTAGGTGCCGCAAGCGCAATTTCAAGTCCCTCGTTTTCAAACACCTTGATTATACCCTTGAGCGTTGTGGTTTTGCCTGTGCCTGGTCCGCCCGTCAAGATGAGCATGCCCTTATTTATTGCGGTCTGTATTGCCTCTTTCTGCTTTTCGGCATATTCGATTTTAAGCGAAGCCTCAACCGCTTCGATTTCCTTGTACAAGGTTTTCCTCTCGGGAGGTGGGAATTTCAAAAGCACCTTCATACGGTTGCTTATGGAATTTTCGTCAAGATATGCCGAAGTCAGGAAAACAAACTCCTTACCGTTCATTTCCTTTGAAACAAGCTTATTCTCGCCTATGAGCTCGTCAATCATAATGTCGGCGTTATCCTCGTTGTCGGAAAGATACTGCGCCGCAATCTTTACAAGCTTTTCTCTCGGCAGACAGGTGTGCCCGTCCGAATATAAATTATGAGTAACGATATGTACTATACCCGCTTTAATCCTGTATGCCGGGTTTGTACCGTTGGGCAGGCTCTGCGCTATGGTTTCCGCCCTTTCAAAGCCTATTCCGACGCCCGAAAAGCACAAATCAAACGGGTTTTCCATAACCCTCTCAACCGTGTTTGCGCCGAACAGCTTATACGCCTTTATACACTCGTTGGGCGTCATTCCGTAGGCTTCAAGATTCATCATAATTCCCCTTACGGCAAATTGGCTCTTGAAGTCTTTTGAAATCATACGGGCACGCTCCAAGGATATACCCTTGATAAGCGCAAGACTCTCGGGCTCGTTTTCAAGCACCTCAAACGAGCGCTCCCCGAATTTTTCGATTATCTTTTCGGCGGTTGCGGGACCTATCCCCTTTACCGCACCTGCACTGAGATAATTATATAGCTGTTCTGTCGTCGCAGGCATATTCCGCTCATAGCTTTCGACCTTGAACTGTCTGCCGAAGGTGTTGTGAAATGTCCAGTTTCCCGAGCACTTGACCGTTTCGCCGACGGAAATTGCGGAGAAAAGACCGACGGCCGTAATGAGCTCGTCATCACAGCCTATTTCAAGCACGGTATAGCCGTTTTGTTCGTTTCGGAATTTTATATCCTCGACAGTACCGCTTATTATTTCGTTTTTAAGCTCTTCATTCATTTGAACAATTCCTCTAATTCGTCCGCCGTTATTAGATAAATGCCGTTTGTCTGTCTGCACACATTAAGGCAGGAAAGCTTTTGCGCTTCGTCCATACCCGTATCGACAACAAGCACTCTGCCGTGTTTCTCATCGCCGATAAGGTTAATCTTTGTCCTTGCCGCATATGCCGCCTGAGTGGTTTCCTCGCCGCAGCCTTCGGACGGAATAATTATGTAATAGTCATACTTTCCCTTTGGCATTAAAAGCTTGAACAGTATCCCGTATGAGAGAGCAAGCAGCCCCAAAAGTACCAAGCCGACAAAAACCGATGCAAAAAACGCCTCTAACATTAAAATCACCCCATAACATAGTATGAGGCGAGTTTAATAATGTGAGTAAACCTGTAAGCCGAGTTCTGTCATTGAAAGCAATTATCTGTCTAATCGTACCGTTACCGATACGCTCAAGCCATCCGTCGAAGTATCTGCCCAGCTGACAACTTCGGTCGATGTTGCATCGGGTAGGGTTTACTTGGCAATATTGTTACCAATATCCCGGTGAGCTCTTACCTCGCCTTTCCACCCTTACCGTAAAAATACGGCGGTATATCTCTATGCACTTTCCCGGAGGTCGCCCTCGGCGGCCGTTAGCCGTTACCCTGCTGTATGATGCTCGGACTTTCCTCATCGACGCATTGCTGCGCCTCCGCAATTGCTCAGTCTGCTCACTCATATATTTTATTATATTTTATCTCCCGTGTCAATTACCGTAATCACGCAAGGATTTGAAAACATATCCGTTTTCCCTTGCGTAATCGATTATCCTCGCAAGAGCGTTTGAGTTATCGGGCGAAACGGCGTGAAGAAGTATTACCGCACCCGGATGAAGCCTTGCGGTTACTGTGTCGAAAGCGTAATCCGCACCCTTTTGATTGTTGAGATCCCAATCGGAATAGGCAAGCGACCAGAAAACGCACTTATAGCCGAGAGAACCGACCAAATCAAGCGCACTCTCGGAATATTCGCCCATCGGGAAACGGAAATATGGCTCGGAATAGCCGAAATTCGTCCGCAAATAGTCGTCCATTCCCTTTATCTCCTGCGCCATTTCGGTACGCGTCAGCGTCGGGAACGAGGGGTGAGTGACGGAGTGATTGCCGACAATATGCCCCTCGTTTATCATTCTTGAAATAAGCTCCGGATACTGCTTTACCTGAGGCAGAGTGCAGAAAAACGCCGCTGTAACGCCTTTTTCCTTTAATGTGTCGAGGATTTTTGCGGTATAGCCGTTTTCATAGCCGCAGTCAAAGGTAAGATACAGAACCTTTTCTGTCGATACCGTGTCAAGGCAGAGCGCATTGAAATTGTTTTCGTCAAAATATTTCTGATTGTTTACGGAAATACTGTTGGGCTGACCGTCCTTTGCAACACCGAAGCCGTATCCTTTTTTCTCGGTTGACAGCTGTCTTGTGTTCTCGGGGTCGGTAACCTTGAATTCAACGCATGCAAGCGGTTCCTTACCCGTATAGGTTTTACCGTCCTGAAGCACGGCAGAGCCCGAGCCCGCAGGCAGAATATCCGCCGAAACGCCGTCGGAGCCGTCGGCTTTTTCGGTTGTCGTAAGTAATTCGATATTCATTTCCTCGGTGGTTTCCGGCACCGTTGCCTGTTCCGTCGGCTCTTTTTTTGAGCAGGAGCACATTGAAAAAACAAATATGAGAACGATAAGTACGGCTGTTACTTTTTTCATAATTTATCCCCTTAAAAAAATTGTCCGTTACCGTCGGCAACGGACTCACCTTGATTTTACATCATACTTTGCATATTTTCAACCATATTCGAAAAAGTATTCACAGCTTTTTTAGCCGTCTTTTTCATATTCTTCATCGGGTCGTCGTTCATCGCCGAGCCGATCATAGCCGCAGCGGCACCGAGAGCAAGGCTTGCACCTACGGCTTTCATTGTTTTCTCCGTTTGCTTTTTCATATTTTCACCTCTTTGCTTTTGTGATGTACTAATATTCTTTACACAAACGGAAAAATAATTATTGTATAGTTCTTTTATTTTTTGAAAAATATGTTAAAATAGATAAAAAATTCGGGAGAGAAAAAAATGTCGATTAACATAGTAATGGTTGAGCCTGAAATTCCGCAAAACACGGGCAATGTCGCAAGGACCTGTGCTCTGACGGGAGCAAGGCTTCATCTTGTCGGCCCCATGGGCTTTAAGATAGACGACCGCAAGCTCAAAAGAGCGGGTCTTGATTACTGGTATCTTTTGGATATTACATATTATGAAAGCCTTGCCGAATTCCTTGAAAATAACAAGGAGCACGAGGATAAATTCTACTTTTTCACAACAAAGGGCAGGCACATTTATTCGGATGTGAAATATCCCGACAACTGCTACCTTTTCTTCGGAAAGGAGACAAAGGGCTTGCCCGAGGATTTATTGTATAACCACCCCGACGCCTGCGTGCGTATGCCGATGCTGAACCACGAGCGGGCAAGAAGCCTGAACCTTTCAAATACAGTTGCAATCGCAACATATGAAGTGTTAAGGCAGTGGAATTTCCCCGAGCTTTTGTGCGAGGGTCAGCTCCACGAGCTTAAATGGGACGAATAAGAAAACAGCCTGTTGCGGTTTATGTAACAGGCTGTTTTTGTTGTGTGAGTTTTGAAGGGCAAAACTGTGTTTGTGCTAAATTTTTAATTTGTTAGAAACCGAAAGTTATTATAACCACGCTGATTTCCACGGCGGGAGCAAGCCCCCGCCCTACCCGATATTGAAACGCACAACCCGTAGGGGCGACCTGCGGTCGCCCGCCAAATCAGCAGCAACAAAAAGCGGGCGAACACAGTGTATAGTGTAATAAGATAGTAAACAGGTAGTGTAAGGACATAGTAAACAGTTTT
>CAVFQD010000037.1:0-18341 GCA_963624605.1 Eshraghiella crossota
ATGTTGGCGCAGAACATCTGTTTTTGGCGATATATATGATTATAGCTTTGGCGATAACTTTCTTTAATGATAATTTTATTGATAAAAATATTCTTATTTATTTCCGGAACTTTTGATTATCGGCTGCTTGTATTTTTATCTTAATTATTATTAAATCTTTATTGTTTAACCGTCCTTTATAATTTATTTATAAAATTGTTTGCGTTCTAAGCCGATAGAAATTTTTCTGACAACACTTTGTTCGTTCGGCAAATTTCTATTCGACGGAAATTTCGTAAAAAGCATTGATTTTGGGCTTAAACAGCACTTATAATATTTGTGGCTGAAAATTTCCATTGAAATAGTAAAAATGCTTGCAGCGTAAATCTTGCTTGAAATACGAGCTTAGCTTACCGCTTTTTGTGCGCTCTATGCTTCTGTCAAGCTTATGTTGTATTTCCGGCTTATCCCTATTTTATATCAATTTTTATATTATCTGTATTTATAAATAAATTCATTTATTGTGAAACTGTTTCACGGAGGTGTGCTCTTTTTATGATGAAATACGCTAATTTGCCCGACGTTCCGCCGTTGTTAAAGGAATTTTTACAGCACATTTATGCGATTAAAAACAAGTCGGAGCTTACTGTCGAGGAATACTGCATTGACAATATGATGTTTTTGCGTTTTCTAAAGCAAAACAAGGGTTACGCCCCCTCCTCCGTCGAGCTTTCGGAAATTGATGTATCCGATGTCGATATTGATTTTATAAAGAAAATTACCCTTTTTGACGCTTATCAGTTCCTTTCCTACTGTAAAGATGTCAGGAACAACGACGCAGCCGCAAGGGCAAGAAAAGTGTCGGCTATAAGGGCGTTCTTCAAGTATTTGCATGTGCAAAAAATGCTTATTTCTGAAAATCCCATGGAAAACCTCGAAACGCCGAAAAAGAAAAAAACGAAGCCTAAATATCTTACGCTTGAAGAGAGTCTGAGATTACTTGAGAGCGTTGACGGCGAATATAAGGAGCGGGATTACTGTATTCTTGTCCTGTTCTTAAATTGCGGTTTGCGCCTTTCCGAGCTTGTTTCAATAAACTACCGTGATATAAAGGATAATAATACGCTTTGTATCACCGGTAAGGGCAACAAGGAGCGTACAATTTATCTCAACAAGGCTTGCCTCGAAGCAATAAAAAACTATATGGCGGTACGACCCGTTGACGGCGTAAAGGATAAGGACGCCCTGTTTTTGAGCAAGAGATTACAGAGAATCAGTCCAAAGACCGTTCAGCACATTGTATACGAATACCTCGAAAAAGCCGGTCTCGGCGACAGAGGGCTGTCCGTGCATAAATTAAGACATACAGCCGCAACGCTTATGTATCAATACGGAAATGTCGATGTACTCGTGCTTAAAGATATTCTCGGACACGAAAACCTCGGAACAACGGAGATATACACTCACATTGTCGATGAACAGCTTAAAAATGCCTTTGACAGCAATCCGCTTGCAAATGTAAGCCGTAAAAAGGAAAATATTCCGCCGAAGGCTAAGAAACAAGACTGATTTTTCCGGAAAAGAAATAAGTCAGCAGACAGCCTACAAGTCCCGATAAAATAACAAACGCATATAAAATCAAATTTCTGACGGCAAACAGCTTCAAAAACTCACTGTAATTGAACTGTTTACCGTCTTCTTTTAATGCGGATTTTATTTCCCGTGAGGAAAGTATGCTCTCTTTACAGCTTACTGCCATAGCAAGAGAAGATATTACGGCGGGTATTACTATAAGCACCGTACTGTATAAAACACCCTGTACGCTGTAGGTTTTATATACAAATCCCGTTATAAGCCCGAGACCGAGTCCTCTTATCATCGGTAATGTCCACAGTATCGGCTCACCGATTAGACAAAGCCCGAAGAAAACCGAAATTATAATAAACACTGTATCAGCCGAAATGTATGACAGGAAATTGTCAAGAATCGAGCGGCTTGCTCCGGAGCTTATGTATGTTCCCGTAAGTAATTTTATCTTTTCAAGCATTGCTTCGTCTGCATGCTTTACGCAAACAGCTCCGAGGAACATACCGGTCAAAAGTAAAATACATAAAAGCGTAAGGGTTTGGTTACTTTTCAATATTTTTCTGTTAAATCCTTTTATTCTAAGTCTTTTCTTTTTCATTGTCTGTCTCCTTGAATTTATATATTCTTTTTAAGTATCGCTCCCGCAATACTCAAAATCATTACCGTAGGAAAAATAATAACCGCCTTGTATGAAAAGGAAAATCCGCTTACCGTCGCCGCAATAATATATACAGAGGCACACATTAAAAAGCCCGAGATACTTCCGCTTACAATTCCCTTTATCCTTCTGTTTTTTGCCGACAAAAATCCGCAAAGCAGTGATGAAACCGCAAGTGCCGCAAAAGCAAGAAAAAACGATTTGTCCGACAACGACGGTATTTTCAATACAGCCAACGAAAACAGACAGCAAAGCACAACAAATAAGATTATGCCGAACAGAACGCTAAAAAGTAATCTTTTAATCAGTTTTTTATCAAATAATGACTTGTCAGCCGTGTTTTCACGCATAAAAACACCCCCTCATACATCTACTAAAGAGTATGAAGGGGTTAATGATTTTATGAGTAAATCAGTCTTCTTTTTTGCTCTTTTTCTTCTGAGCCTTTTCTTTTTCAGCGGCAGCCTTGGCAGCTTCTCTTTCAGCCTTAGCCTTTTCGGCAGCTGTGTTGTTAGTCTGAACAGCCCAACGGGTAATTTTCATTTTATTTCTGTCAGCGCCTGTTTCGATGATAAGCGAGTCTTCCTTAACGGTAACAACTCTGCCCACGATACCGCCGATTGTTGTAATCTCGTCGCCTACCTGAGTGCTGTCTCTCATTTCCTGGTCTTTCTTCTGCTGTTTCTTCTGAGGCCTTATCATAAGGAAATACATACCGCCGAACAGGACAACCATAAGAATAATGCTTGACGCCATACTGCCCTTGGAACCGGTAGTGCTTGACGCAGCTTCAAGTAAATAGAAAAAATTCATAATTTTCCTCCAATAGTTTTTTTACTAATGTATTATACAATCAAATTTCTGATATTGCAAGAGTTTATATGCGTTTATCGAGTAAATCAACATATTTCGATTTATACTGCTCAAAGGTGCCGTTATCAAGCGAGTCACGGATTTCCGACATAAGCGTATTATAGAAATAAAGATTGTGAATAACGCAAAGTCTCATAGCAAGAATTTCGCCAGCTTTGAACAAATGCCTGATATATGCCCTTGAATGCTTTTGACAGGTCGGGCAATGACAGCCTTTTTCAATCGGGTCTGCGTCATTACGGTACTTTTCGTTGTTGATATTGATAATTCCCTCATGTGTGAACAAATGACCGTGTCGGGCGTTTCTCGACGGCATAACGCAATCAAACAGGTCAACTCCCCTGCTTACCGCCTCGAGAATATTTCCCGGTGTGCCGACGCCCATAAGATAACGGATTTTATCCTTAGGCATATACGGCTCAACCGCCGAAATTATTCTGTACATATCCTCTTTGGGTTCACCTACGGCAAGTCCGCCTATGGCATAGCCGTCAAGATCGAGGTCGGCTATCTGCTTCATGTGTTCGATTCGAATATCGTCAAAGGTACAACCTTGATTTATTCCGAACAGAAGCTGATTTTTGTTAATGGTTTCTTCAAGTGAATTGAGCCTGTCCATTTCAGCTTTACAGCGTTTGAGCCAACGCACGGTTCTGTCGCAGGATTGCTTAGAATAGCTGTATTCGGCGGGGTTTTTAACACATTCGTCAAAAGCCATGGCGATCGTCGAGCCGAGGTGTGACTGAATCTGCATGCTCTCCTCCGGACCCATAAAAATATGTCTTCCGTCAACATGCGAATTGAAGTTTACGCCCTCTTCCTTGATTTTGCGGAGCTTTGCAAGCGAAAAAACCTGAAATCCGCCGCTGTCGGTAAGTATAGGTCCGTCCCAGCCCGCAAATTTATGAAGACCGCCGAGCTCATACACAAGGTCGTCTCCCGGGCGTACATGAAGATGATAGGTGTTGCTGAGCATTACCTGACAGCCGACTTTTTTAAGATCGTCGGCGTCAAGTCCGCCCTTTATGGCACCTGCGGTTGCAACATTCATAAAAGCCGGCGTCTGCACCGTGCCGTGAACGGTTTCAAATTCGGCTCTGCGTGCCGTTCCCTCTGTTTTTATAAGCTTGTACATATATTTTCCTTTCGTTAAATCAACAGCATACAGTCGCCGAAGCTGAAAAATCTGTATTCCTTTTTCACGGCGTCATTATAGGAGGCGAGAACATCTTCTCTGTTATAAAAAGCGGATACGAGCATAATCAGCGTGCTTTCGGGCAAATGAAAATTTGTCAGAAGAGCGTCAATACACTTAAATTCATATCCGGGATAGATAAAAATGCTTGTCCAGCCGTCAGCCTCGGTTATTTCGCCGTTATAGGTTGCAACGCTTTCAAGTGTTCGGCAGCTTGTTGTGCCTACCGCAATAACCCTTTTGCTGTTTTTATGCGTTTCATTAATTAAATCGGCTGTCTCTTTAGGAAGATGATAATGCTCGGAGTGCATTTTGTGATCTTCGATATTTTCAGCCTTGACGGGTCTGAATGTACCTATGCCGACATGCAGTGTAACATAGCCGATGTTAACGCCCTTATCCTTGATTTTTTTGAGTATTTCGGGCGTAAAGTGCAGTCCTGCTGTCGGTGCGGCAGCAGAACCCAATTCACGGGCGTAAACAGTCTGATAACGGTCGTTATCCTTTAGCTTTTCGGTAATATAATGCGGCAGCGGCATTTCTCCGACCTTTTCAAGTACATTGAAAATATTGTTGCCATCATATGTGAATTTCGCAAGTCTGTTTCCGTTTTCGAGTACATCGATGATTTCCGCCTTTAACAGACCGTCTCCGAAAACAAATTTCGAGCCTGTCTTTGCACGCCTGCCGGGGCCTGTGATAACCTCCCAAACATCGTTTTCCTTTTGCGTGAGCATCAAGAACTCAACGTGAGCTCCCGTCTCCTCTTTTACGCCGTAAAGCCTTGCGGGAAGCACCTTTGTATCGTTGAGAATAAGGCAATCGCCCTCATTGAGATAGTCTGTAATATCGTAAAAATGCCTGTCCTCGTTTTTATGCTCCGAACGGTGAATTACCATCATTTTTGACGCATCTCTAGGCTCAATAGGCGTTTGAGCAATGCGTTCTTTGGGCAATTCGTAATAAAAATCTTCTTTTTTCATCGGGTTTCTCCTACAAATATATGAAATTTATAAAATTACTAAATTTATTTGACTATATAAGGTATTGGTGGTAAAATATATGTAACTGCGATAGAGGTGCAAAAACAATCAGTAGTTTGCGACAGAATTCAGCAATTCATTGACCGTATAACAAAAGGTGTTTTTGCCGAAGATAAAGCTACTGCTGATAAACTTTATCTGGGTATATTGTGAATAACAATATAACTGTCATCATTGTTTGATGGAGTGCTATCTGCATTGAAATCAACATTTCAATGTTGCTCTTTTCTCAATGATGACCGGTTGACAGACCGGTTATTTTTTTTGCAGATAATAGAATAACATTTTTTGGAGGTAATTACAAGTGGAAAAGAAGTATAATGTCGGAGTTATCGGCGCAACGGGTATGGTTGGACAGAGATTTTTGACCTTGCTTGCCGACCATCCGTGGTTCAATGTAAAGGTTGTTGCAGCAAGCGCACGCTCTGCCGGCAAAAAGTACGAGGACGCAGTCGGCTCAAAATGGTGTATGGATGTTGCAATCCCCGAGAATGTCAAAGACCTTGTCGTAATGAACGCAACAGACGATATAAAAGAAATAGCTTCACAGGTTGACTTTGTCTTCTGTGCGGTAGATATGAAAAAGGATGAAATCAAGGCTCTTGAAGAGGAATATGCAAAGGCGGAATGCCCCGTTGTTTCAAACAACAGTGCTCACAGACACACCCCTGATGTTCCGATGGTACTTCCCGAGCTCAATCCCGAGCACATTGAGATTATCCCTTCACAGCGCAAACGCCTCGGCACAAAGAAGGGCTTTGTTGCCGTTAAGCCGAACTGCTCGCTTCAGGGATATGTACCCGCCCTTTTCCCGATTGATAAGGCGGGCTTCAAGGTAAAGGATGTTCTTGTATGCACTTATCAGGCAATCTCCGGCGCAGGTAAGACCTTTGAGACATGGCCCGAAATGATTGACAATGTTATCCCCTATATCGGCGGCGAGGAAGAAAAATCCGAAAAAGAACCGCTTAAAATCTGGGGTGAAATCGAAGGCGATGTTATCGTTGACTCGGCAAGACCCAACTTCACGGCACAGTGCCTCCGTGTTCCCGTAACAAACGGTCATATGGGTGCGGTGTTCGTAAGATTTGAAAATAAGCCCACAAAAGAGCAGATGCTTGACATCTGGAAAAATTATAAAGGCAGACCTCAGGAGCTCAATCTTCCGTCGGCTCCCAAGCAGTTCCTTAATTATTTCGTTGAGGACAATATGCCGCAGACAAAGCTCAACAGAGGCATTGAAAACGGTATGGGAATTTCAATCGGCAGATTGCGTGAGGATACACAGTACGATTATAAATTTGTTTGCCTTTCACATAACACATTGAGAGGCGCAGCAGGCGGAGCGGTTCTCCTTGCTGAGCTTCTTTGCGCTGAAGGCTATATGGATTGATTGGAGGAAAACTTATGAAAAAACCGATTTTCACAGGTGCAGGCGTTGCGATTATCACCCCCTTTACCGCTGAAGGTAAAGTGAACGAAAAGGTCCTTGCTGAAATCATAGAGTATCAGATTTCTCATTCGACCGACGCCATCGTCATTTGCGGCACTACCGGCGAGAGCGCAACACTCGACCACAACGAGCACACACAGGCAATTAAAATTGCTGTTGATGTTACCGCAGGCAGAATCCCCGTTATCGCAGGCACAGGCTCAAACGATACGGCATATGCGCTCAAGCTCTCCAACGATGCCGAAAAGCTCGGCGTTGACGGACTTCTTATGGTGACGCCCTATTATAACAAGGCTTCTCAGGAGGGTCTTATCAAGCATTTCAATTATGTTGCCGACAGAGTTTCAACACCGATTATTCTTTACAATGTTCCCTCGAGAACGGGTTGCGAGATTAAACCCGAAACCTATGCGGAGCTTGCTAAGAACAAGATGATTTATGCGGCTAAGGAAGCTACGGGCAACCTTTCCTCAATAGCTAAAACAATTTCTCTTGTTCCCGAAGACTTCGCAATTTATTCAGGCAATGACGACCAGATAACCCCCATTATGTCCCTGGGCGGCAAGGGCGTTATTTCGGTTCTTTCCAACATACTTCCACAGGTCGCTCACGACATTGCACAGACAGCCCTTGACGGCGACTTCAAAAAGAGCGCTGAGCTTCAGCTTAAATATCTTGAGCTTTGCAACGCTATGTTTATGGATGTAAATCCGATACCCGTTAAGGTTGCAATGAGAATGATGGGCATTGATGTAGGTCCGTTGAGACTTCCTCTTTGCGATATGACGCCTGCAAATACGGAAAAATTGAAATCCGTTCTTAAAAAGTACGAACTGATATAAATTTTTCAAGGATGTGTAAATAATGGTTAAAATCATTTTAAGCGGTTGTTCGGGAAAGATGGGTCATGTTATTACCAAATGCGTCGAGAGCAAGGAAAACTGTGAAATCGTAGCAGGCGTTGACATTAACAAGTGCGACGCCCCCTACCCGATTTTCACTTCTTTTGCCGATGTTGATGTCGATGCGGATGTTGTTATTGATTTTTCGCATCCGTCTGTGCTTTCTTCTTTGCTTGAATACTGCGAAAATAAAAAAATACCTGCCGTCGTTGCGACAACGGGACTTTCCGAAGAGCAGAAAAAAGCAATCGAAGACACTTCAAAGGAAGTTCCGATGTTCTTTTCGGCAAATATGTCAATCGGCGTAAACCTCATTTCGGAGCTTGCGGCTAAAGCGGCAAGAGTTCTTGAAGGCTCATTTGATATAGAGATTGTCGAGGCTCATCACAACCAAAAAATCGACGCTCCCTCGGGTACGGCTCTTATGCTTGCGGACAGCATTTCCGACGCTCTTACAAAAAAGCCGACTTACGAATTTGACAGACATTCAAAGCGTGCCAAGAGAGACCCCAATGAAATCGGTATTCACTCCGTCAGAGGCGGCACGATTGTCGGCGAGCACGAGGTTATCTTCGCGGGACTTGACGAGGTTATCAAAATTTCACATTCCGCACGCTCCAAGGATCTTTTCGCTGTCGGTGCGGTAAACGCAGCCGTTTTCCTTAAAGGCAAGCCTGCGGGTATGTATTCGATGAAACAGTTAGTTGACGAGAAATAAGGTGCTTTTATGAGTATTATACAGAGCATTTCGGTTACGGAGGATGTCACTTTGGTATCGTTACAGGATTCTCCTGCCGATATAGGTTTGATTTCCGACATTTTTACCGAAATTTCAAAAAACAATATTGATGTTGATATGATTTCGCAAACTCCCCCTCACTCGCATACGCCTAACCTTTCGTTTACGGTATCGGATGAGGATGTCGGTAAAATGCTTGAAATTACCGCCAAATTGCGTGAGATTTATCCGGATATGAAGCTGACCTTGCGCAGCGGAAACTGCAAGATTTCCGTATTCGGCGAGGAAATGCGCGGCACTCCCGGAGTTGCGGTCAAGGTTTTCTATGCTCTTTCAAGAGCCGAGGTTGAGGTTAGTATGATAACCACTTCTGAAGTAGATATTTCTTTGCTTGTCGACAAACATTTTGTTAAGTCTGCGATTTCAAGTCTTGAACACGAGTTTAACAAATAAACAGCACAAAAATCAAGGACTTTGGTTAATCCAAAGTCCTTTTTTCAAGTATCATTATAAGTGTTTTTGCAAAATTTTCGTTCTGCTCGGCTGTACGCTTGAACGGACCTTTTGTTCTGCCCCCTGCCCGTCTGATTTTCTTTGAAATATGACGCTGAGCAAGAAGCGAATCAATATTATTCTGAGAGTATATAAGCCCATTCTGGTTCAATACGCAGTCAGTTTTTGCGAGGCACATAGCGGCAAGTCCGTAATCCTGTGTTATAACAATATCGCCCTTATTGATGAGATTGACAATTCTGAAATCGGCACTGTCCACTCCCTTTGAAACGGTAATAACCTCGGCTTTATCGCCTAAGTTAAAGCTGTGAGCTGAATCAGCTACCAAGCAGCATTCAACACCGAATTTACGGGCAATATCAAGAGTTATATTTACAACGGGACAACCGTCGGCATCAATTACAATCCTCAAAGCAAGCCTCAGTTTATAAAAGGTTTTTCATTTCGTCAACACAGCTCTGACAAATCTTAACGCCGTGATATTCTATAAGGTTGTCAGCACTGTTACAGAACCAACACGCCGGCGTATACTTTTTCAAAATCACCATATCGTTATCGGTATAAATTTCAACAGCAGCGCCTTCCTCTGTGAGCGAAAGAAGCTTTCTCGTCTCCATAGGAAGCACAATTCTTCCCATTTTGTCGATACTTCTGACAATTCCTGTCGATTTCATAATATCACCGCCAAATCTGCAAAGATTATAGCATATTTTGTCAAAACAGTCAATAATTGTCAAAAGACAAAAACGGAAGCTCCTATCGTTGAATATTTTATCTTGCTGTGATAAAATTTAGAGGTAATTGACAGAAAAGACAAATAAATTATCAGAGGTATAAAAATGATAAACAGATTACACTTGGCAATGATAGAATTATATGGCGGAGACGCAAAAAGAATTCAGCATTTTTGCAAGGTTCACAGCTACGCCAAGTTGATAGCTGAAGCAGAAAAGGTTGACGGCAAAACCTTATTCATAATTGAAGCAGCTGCGCTCACACACGATATAGGAATTCATATCTGTGAAGAAAAATACGGCAGGTGCGACGGAAAGCTTCAGGAAAAGGAAGGTCCCTCAATAGCAAAAAATCTGCTTGAAAAATTAGGATTTGATGACAAAGCATCGGACAGAGTACAGTATCTGATAGCGCATCACCACACATACGATAATATAAACGGGATTGACTTGCAAATACTTATTGAGGCGGATTTTCTTGTTAATATGTTTGAGGACGGCGTTTCAAAATCAGCTGTTGAAAATACATATGGCAAAATTTTCAAGACTGCCGGCGGTAAAGAAATTTGCAAAAATATGTTTGGCATTTAAAAAATCGGAGAAAGCGATATGAACATTGAAGATATCAAAAATTCACTCAAAAGCTACACTCCTTTTAACGAGCAGGAGAAAAATGACAAGGCCTTGATTTTGGCAGAGCTTAAAGATGATGAAATACTTTACAGAAGCAATCTTAACGAGCACATAACCGTATCTGCTTGGGTTGTAAACAGGTCATATAACAAGGTGCTGATGGCATATCACAACATTTACAACTCATGGGCTTGGCTCGGCGGTCATGCCGACGGCGATGCGGATTTGAAAAGGGTTGCATTAAAGGAGACATGTGAGGAAAGCGGAGTCCGACACGCAGAAATCGCCTTTGACGATATATTCTCCATAGAAGTTTTAACCGTCGACGGTCATATAAAAAACGGCGTATATGTTCCCTCTCATCTTCACCTTAACTTTACATATTTAATTGTTGCCGATGAAAACGATACATTGAGCGTTAAGGAAGATGAGAACAGCAATGTGGCTTGGCTTACATTCGGCGAAGCAATTTCAAAATCAAACGAGCCGTGGTTCAGACAAAATATCTATCCAAAGTTGATTGAAAAAACTTTGAAAATTAAATAAGCGATTAAAATCGGCGTCGGCAGAAGCTTGGCGCCTTATCTAATTTGGCAAAGAACATAAAAAGGTGTAACCCCGTTGTCGGGATTACACCTTTGCTATATATTATATAGGCAATTATTATCTTTCGATAAGAGATACGCCGGTCATTTCTTTCGGCTTCTCAATACCCATAATATCAAGCATTGTCGGAGAAAGGTCGCAAAGTCTGCCGCCTTTTTCTTTAAGCTTAAAGTCCTTGCCGTAGCCGACAACGATAAGCGGAACGGGGTTGGTTGTGTGCGCTGTAAACGGAGAACCGTCGTCCTCATACATCTTATCGGCATTGCCGTGGTCGGCAGTGATAAGAATTACGCCGTTCATTTTAAGAGTGGCGTCAACAAGCTTACCAACACACTCGTCAACGGTTTCGACAGCCTTTACAGCCGCGTCAAACACACCTGTGTGACCAACCATATCGCAGTTTGCGTAGTTGAGGATAACAACATCGTATTTATCGCTCAAAACTCTTTCGCAAGCCGCGTCACAGACCTCATAAGCGCTCATTTCGGGCTTGAGGTCAAAGGTTGAAATTTTCGGAGAATCAATAAGGACTCTGTCCTCGCCGGGATATACCTTTTCCTCGCCGCCGTTATAGAAGAATGTAACATGGGCATATTTCTGGGTCTCAGCGATTCTAAGCTGTTTCAAGCCGTGCTTTGAAACAATCTCGCCCATCGTGTTGACAAGAGCTTCAGGCTTAAATGCAATATGAACATTGGGCATTTCTGCGTCATATTGCGTCATGCAAACATAGTAAAGCGGGAAAAACGCCTTTCTTTCAAATCCCTTGAAATCGGGATCAACGAAGGTTCTTGTAATTTCTCTTGCTCTGTCGGGACGGAAATTGAAGAAAATAACCGAGTCGTTTTCGCTGATAGGTGCGCCCTTTGAGCAAACTGTCGGCATAACA
Source organism: Eshraghiella crossota (assembly GCA_963624605.1). Lineage (GTDB taxonomy): Bacteria > Bacillota > Clostridia > Oscillospirales > Acutalibacteraceae > Fimenecus. Next base: position 11,805 of record CAVFQD010000037.1, read on the forward strand.
AACTCATCGGTAAGATGCTTGCCGTCGCCGTCGATTGTCTCATAAGACTTCTTAACAGCTTCAACAGCGTCGTCGGTCTTAATGCCATCACCGTTTACCATAGCGTTATAAGCCATACCGACTCTGTCCCACATATTATCACGGTCCATAGCGTAAAATCTGCCCATAACGGTTGCAATTTCGCCTACGCCGATTTCTTTCATCTTAGCTTCAAGCTCTTCGATATATTCAACACCCGAAGCAGGAGGAACATCTCTGCCGTCAAGAAGCGCATGTACATAAACCTTCGTAAGTCCGCTGTCCTTGGCAAGCTTGAGGAGTCCGTAAAGATGTGTGTTGTGGCTGTGAACGCCACCGTCGGAAAGAAGTCCTATCAAATGAAGTACAGTGCCGTATTTCTTGCAGTTTTCAACCGCTCCGACAAGAGCTTCATTTTGGAAGAAATCGCCGTCCTGAATTGATTTTGTAATTCTTGTAAGCTCCTGATAAACAACTCTGCCGGCACCGATATTGGTATGACCTACCTCTGAGTTGCCCATCTGACCGTCGGGAAGACCGACATCCATTCCCGATGCGCCGATATATGTCATAGGATATTCAGCCATAAGCCTATCAAGATTAGGCGTATTTGCCGCTTTGATTGCATTTCCGTAATCGGACGGGTTATTACCGAAGCCGTCCATTATACATAAAACAACAGGTCTTTTCATAGTTTCACCTTTTTATAAATTATTTGGAAGCAGCTTTAACGATAATTGAGAAATCCTCGGCTTTAAGTGAAGCGCCGCCGATAAGGCCGCCGTCAACATTTACCTTTGAAAGGAGCTCGTCTGCATTCTTTGCATTCATTGATCCGCCGTACTGAACTGTTACCGTCTCTGCAATATCAGCACCGTAAGCCTCTGCGATAGCAGCACGGACATAACCGTTGCCCTCGTCAGCCTGCTCTGCGGTAGCTGTAACGCCGGTTCCGATTGCCCATACGGGTTCGTAAGCTATAATAATGTTTTTAAGCTGTTCGGGCTTTATGTTTGTAAGAGCCATCTTTGTCTGATATTTAAGAAGAGTTTCGGTGTAGCCGAGCTCTCTCTGCTCAAGCGTCTCTCCTACGCAAACAATAGCCGTGAAGCCTGCGTTAACGGCTGCAAGAGTACGGAGGTTTACAGTCTGATCTGTTTCTCCGAAATAAGTTCTTCTTTCCGAATGACCTACTACTACATACTCAACGCCCGCTTCTTTAAGCATATCAGCTGAAACCTCGCCTGTGTATGCACCGGAAGCCTTGAAATGGATATTCTCGGCGCCGATTTTAATGTTTGAGCCCTTGGCAGCCTCAACTGCCGCAGGAATGTCGATGTAGGGAACGCAAAGAACTACGTCGCAATCCGCATCGGCAACAAGGGGCTTCATCTCGTTGATAAGAGCCGTTGTTTCCGAAGGTGTCTTGTTCATTTTCCAGTTACCTGCGATAACTGCTTTTCTGACTGATTTTTTCATAATAATCACCATAGCCTTTCAGGCAACAAATAGTTTATTAAAAATCACCGATTCAACCTGCGTTGCCTGAACAGGCGTGATGGTGATTTCTGCCATCTCAAAATTTTGCCAAAGGCAAATTTTGAGGGCAATATAAGTTTGAATAGTGTGATTTTTCACACTATATTCTCCTGTTCATTGAAATTTGCAGGTAAGTTAAAAACCTACCTGCAAACAATAAATTATTTCTTGTCGTTGAGAGCAGCAATGCCCGGAAGCTCTTTACCCTCAAGGTATTCAAGCGAAGCGCCGCCACCTGTTGAGATATGAGACATCTTATCAGCAAAGCCAAGCTTCTGAATTGCAGCTGCTGAGTCGCCGCCGCCGATGATTGAGATTGCGTTACTGTTCGCAATAGCGGTTGCAACTGCTATTGTACCTGCAGCAAAGTTATCCCACTCGGAAACGCCCATAGGTCCGTTCCAAATAACCGTACCCGCATCCTTAACAGCGTCTGCAAATATTTCCTGCGTCTTGGGTCCGATGTCAAGTCCCATCCAGCCGTCGGGGATTTCGTCGGAATTAACAACCATTGCCTCTGTGTCGGGCTTGTACTCTTTACCTACCTTGTTATCAACGGGAATAAGGAACTTAACGCCCTTAGCCTTAGCTTTTTCCATCATTTCTTTTGCAAGGTCAACCTTGTCCTCTTCAAGAAGAGATGTGCCGATATGATGACCGAGGGCCTTCATAAAGGTATAAGCCATACCGCCGCCTATGATAAGTGTGTCGCACTTATCAATAAGGTTTGTGATAACGCCGATTTTGTCCGAAACCTTAGCACCGCCGAGAATGGCAACAAGTGGTCTCTTCGGATTTTCAAGAGCGCCGCCGATAAACTGAATTTCCTTCTGAATAAGGTAGCCGCAAGCAGCGGGAAGATAATCCGCAACGCCGGTTGTTGAAGAATGTGCTCTGTGAGCAGAACCGAAAGCGTCGTTCACATAAAGGTCTGCAAGAGAAGCAAATTTCTTGGAAAGTTCGGGATCGTTCTTTGTCTCGCCGGGTTCAAAACGAACATTTTCGAGAAGAAGAACCTCGCCTTCTTTAAGAGAAGCCGCAAGCGACTGTGCGCTTTCGCCTACAACATCGTCAGCCATTTTAACTTCCTGACCGAGAAGCTCAGAGAGTCTTGCCGCAACGGGTTTCATTGAAAACTCAGGATTAACCTCACCCTTCGGACGACCGAGATGTGAGCAAAGAATAACCTTTGCGCCGTTTTCGATAAGATATTTGATTGTGGGAAGCGAAGCAACGATTCTTTTATCGCTTGTAATAACTCCGTTTTCCATTTTTACGTTGAAGTCGCAACGAACAAGGACTTTCTTGCCCTTAACGTCGAAATCCTCAACAGTCATTTTGTTCAATGCACTGCTCATAGATTTACATCCTTTCAATTTTCAAAATCATACATTTTATATTCTATAATAATTTTGTGAATTTTTCAAGTCCTGTCAATGAATATACTCTCAACAAAATATAATATTTTTTGTTGAAAATGCACAAGTCACAAAATTTTGTACACTTTTTTGATTTCCTCTACCCTGTCGAGTACCATTTTTTTCAGCTCATCAGGCTTTTTAACCTCAATTTTGTTGCCGTACTGAATTATCCAAGATACAAGACCGTCGCTGACAGCGGCATTGATATTGATTTTGAACTTATTCTCTCCGGACTTAATTATTGAAACATTGTCTCCGAACTTGTCGACAATATCGTCAATCAGGCTATTGGAGCATTTGAGCTCAACCGGAACAGGATCGCCCGAAAACATACTGAAATGTTTGTTTGCGTAATCTGCCGAATCAAAATAATCCTTATATTCCGACACATCGGAAAAGCTTCTGCGCGGTGAATCAGCGAGAATTTCAACAGACTTGATGCGGTCTATTCTTGTAACCATAATGTTTGAATAATTGCGGTTGTTGCCGACAAGATAGTAATGGTCGTTTGACCAAATAAGGGCGTAAGGGCTTATAAAATGTGTCTTAGTCTCATACTGTGTCTCATTTGAAGCCGTAATTTTGCGCTTACGGTATTCGATTTTCACCTGTCTGTTGTCCTGAATGGCGGTGTGGAGCTTATCTATAGTGTAGTAGATGTTCTCGTTTGTGCATTTCGGACGGTTATCGACATAAACCTGATTTTTTATTTTTTCTGCCTGTGATGTACTGACAAGAGAATAGATTTTCGAAAGCAGCTGTCTTGTTTTTTTCTGCGAAATAAAGTTTGCCGCCTGAATGGCGTCGCATAAAAGCCTGATTTCAGCAACCTCAAACTCTCTGTCAACAATAAAATAACCTACCTTGGGCGTTCGGGTCATAATTATATCATACCCAAATTCCTGCAAAACAGAAATATCTTTATAAACAGATTTTCTTTCCGCCTCTATACCGTGATTTTTAAGATCAAGAATTAGATCTTCGGCGGCAAGAGGATGATTTTCATCACTGTTCTTCATAAGATTTTGCAGAATATAAAGTATTTTTATTTTCTGATTATATCTGTTAGGCATACAAAAATCCTTAATATTTAAGGGCGTTATTTATCTCCGTAATAACACTCTCTTCTATTTTCAAAACCTTTCTGTCATAAGTGTAAATTCCGTTATATTCGTTCTCTACATCCGATACCTGCGTATAAATCGTGCCGCAAAGACCCTTATCAATAAGCGGAATTATCTGCTTTTCATAGAGCTTTTTATAAGCGTTTGTGAGCGTGCTCTTATTCTTGAATTTAAGATAGAGACCGAATGTCTTGTCCTCCGACCAGGTGTGACCGGCTACCCTGTTCTGATATCCTCCGAATTCGGTAATAACAAACGCACGCTTTTTGTCAAGCTTAGGCATTGTGACGGGAAAAACATATTTATGCATACTCTGAATGTCTCCGCCGCCCTGGTCATACCAACCGCTTGCGTGGTCAACAACTCGTGTTTCGTCAAGAGATTTAACATAATTGCATATTTTCAGCGCGTCAAACTGACCCCAACCCTCGTTAAAGGGTACCCAGCAATAAATCGAAACAACATTGTAAAGCTGTTCAATCATTTCGGTAAGCTCACGCTTATAGTCGTCTCTGGCTTTTTTATCCTCCCTGCTGAAGGTTTTGTACTTGTTATCTTTTACTTTAATACCGAGGTTCGGTAACACGCCTGCGTAAAGGTCGCCTATGTAAGCACCGCCGCTTATCATATCCTGCCAGACTATCATACCAAGCCTGTCGCAGTGATAATACCAACGCATAGGTTCCATTTTAATGTGCTTTCTAAGCATATTGAAGCCGAGGCGCTTCATCTCTTTAATGTCGAATATCATAGCCTCGTCGCAGGGCGGTGTAAGTCCGCCGTCGGGCCAATAGCCCTGGTCGAGCAAGCCGCGCTGAAAATAAGGCTCATTATTGAGGAAAAGGCGTAAAACGCCGAATTTATCCTTGCCGATATTGAATTTTCTCATACCGAAATAGCTCTTTACACTGTCAAGAACTTCGCCGTCCTTTTTAAGTTCGAGCGTAAAGTAGTAAAGGTTAGGCTCTTCCGGAGACCAAAGCTTGAAATTCGGGATTTTAACATCTTCGTCAAGCGAAATATCTTTACAAATCATCTCGTCATCGCCGTCAAAAACAGTAAGAGAAAGAGTCTTGACATCGTTGTGAGTAGTAAAGGCTTTAATGTTTACAACTCCCCTGTCAATATCAGGTACGACCTTAATTTTTTTAATATGACACTCGTTTACTCCCTCAAGCCATACTGTCTGCCATATTCCGGAGGTAGCGGTATACCAAAAGCCGTGAGGATGATTATCCTGTTTACCTCTTTGCTGCCAGCCCGATTCCGTGGGGTCATATACACACAGCGTAAGTGTGTTTTCGCCGTCTGTAAGATATTCGGTTATGTCAAATGAGAAAGAACAGTATCCGCCTGTATGTGTACCGACAAGCTCTTTATTTATATAAACCTTGCACTGCCAATCAACTGCGCCGAAATGAAGTAAAATATTTTTACCTTTTAACGAATCATTGACAATAAACTTCTTTTGATACCATAATCTGTCACTCGGCTTAAGTGGCTTTTCAACGCCCGATAGCATACTTTCAACCGCAAACGGAACTGTTATTTTACCCGAGTAATCGGAAATCCACTTCTCGCCCATAGAAGATATGCAATAATCAAACTGTCCGTTGAGGTTTTGCCAGCATGAACGCTCAAACTGCGGAAGAGGATGTTCCGGTAAAGGTAATTCTTTGTCAACTTTTGCTGTCCATAAGCTTTCCATATAAAAGCCTCCTTTTTTCCAAGACTATTTTATAACAAATATACTAATTTGTCTATTGAAATTTTATATTTTATTTGCTATAATACACAAGCGACAAGCGGATATGGTGGAATTGGCAGACACGCAAGATTTAGGATCTTGTGCGCGAGCGTGCAGGTTCAAGTCCTGTTATCCGCACCAAAAATAAAGACCGTCATTGACGGTCTTTTATTTCATCTTAAATTCCTACAGGACTTGAACCTGCAACAGTCCATGTTTTGCAAAGCAAAACGGACATATAATTGAAGAAAAGGCTGACAAGGCTTGCCTTGTCAAGTCCTGTTATCCGCACCAAAAATAAAGGCCGTCATTGACGGTCTTTTATTTCATCTTAAATTCCTACAGGACTTGAACCTGCAACAGTCCATGTTTTGCAAAGCAAAACGGACATATAATTGAAGAAAAGGCTGACAAGGCTTGCCTTGTCAAGTCCTGTTATCCGCACCAAAAATAAAGGCCGTCATTGACGGTCTTTTATTTCATCTTAAATTCCTACAGGACTTGAACCTGCAACAGTCCATGTTTTGCAAAGCAAAACGGACATATAATTGAAGAAAAGGCTGACAAGGCTTGACTTGTCAGGTCCTGTTATCCGCACCATATCGAGTGTTCTTAACCAACCTGAGAATTGGATGAGGACACTCGATTTCTTTTTGCCTTTTTGTACCTCTTTGTATGTATGAGCAGG
>CAVFQD010000038.1:0-18290 GCA_963624605.1 Eshraghiella crossota
ATGGTATCTCTTATAATCGGCCACAAGGGCTCGGGAAAAACAAAGATTTTGGTTGATAACGTAAATGATGCGGTTGAGAAATCAAACGGCAACGTTATCTGCGTCGAAAAGGAGACTAAGCTTACATATGATGTAAGTCACCGTGCAAGACTTGTTTCCACCGACAGCTATTCGGTAAGCGGCTTTGACGCATTCTACGGCTTCCTCAGCGGACTTTGTGCAGGCGACCACGATATAACAGACATCCTTGTTGACGCAACCTTCAGAATAGGCGGCAGAGATTATGAGGCTCTTGCCGATTTCCTTAAAAAAGTTGACGAGCTTGCGAAAATAACGGATACACACTTCACATTTACAGTTTCGACCGACCTTGAGAACCTTCCTGAGAGAATGTTCGAATATTGCAAAAAGATTAACTGATTTAAGCTTAAATCAAACTGCCGCTGTGATGTCACGGCGGCAGTTTGTCTGTAAATAAGATATTTCGGGAAATTAAATTTAACGGTTGACAAACGCCCGTAATATGTATATAATATTTGTGCTACTTTGACGAGGTGTAGTATGTTTATTGAACTTGAAACGATTTTTAATATCGAAGGCGCTTCAAAGGAATTTTCCTATGAATTCACGCCCGACGACTGCGACATTATCCTTTCGGTTAAGGTCGAGGGTCAGGTTAAAAACCGTGCTGGTATCGTTTCGTTGGAGGGTAATGCAAGCTTTACAATCGACACGCTGTGCGACCGCTGCGCCGCACCCGTTAAGAGGGAAACGGTTCTGCCGTTTGAGCATACGCTGGTTTCCAAGCTTAATGACGATGAAAATTGTGAGCTCTATCTTGTGGAGGATATGCATTTTAACCTTGACGAGCTTATAAGAGAGGACATACTTTTATCCTTGCCTACTAAAATTTTGTGCCGTGAGGACTGTAAGGGACTTTGCCCTTATTGCGGAACAAATCTGAACGAGGGAAAATGCGATTGCAAAAAGCCGATTGACCCAAGGCTTGAAGCACTCAAGCAGTTCCTCGAGTAAACAAGTATAATAAGGACATAAAGGAGATATTAAAATGGCAGTACCGAAGAGAAGAGTTTCAAAAGCAAGAAGAGACAAGAGACGCTCAAGCGTTTGGAAGATGAGTGCTCCCGAGCTTCAGAAGTGCCCCAACTGCGGTGAGTACAAGAGAGCTCACAGAGTTTGCGCAGTATGCGGTCATTATAACGGCAGACAGGTTGTTGTTAAAGAAGAGGCTTAACGCATCTTTGTTTTACAAGGTTGGACAGAAGGTGGAGAAGAAGTATCTTCCCCGCCTTTTTATCGTGGAGAAAAAGAGGTGAGTGTGTGGCTGTAATTATCAATGAGGTCAAGCCGTTTTCAAAATGCTGGTTTTTCGGCATCAGAGCGGGGGATAAGCTCGTTTCCATAGACTCCAAAGAGGTTGACGATGTTCTCGACTACGATTTCTATATGAGCTTTTTGCCCGTTGAGATGGAATTTGTAACCGCCAAGGGCAAAACCGTAAATGTCAGGGCAACAAACGAAAATGTCGGCATTAAATTTGAAACATACCTTATGGATAAACAGCACAGCTGCCGCAATAAGTGCATTTTCTGCTTTATTGACCAACTCCCTAAGGGTATGCGAGAGAGTCTTTATTTTAAGGACGATGACTCACGCCTTTCGTTCCTTTTCGGAAACTATGTTACGCTCACCAACCTTACCGAGCACGAAATCGAGCGTATTATCGCAATGCACATAAGTCCCGTAAACATTTCCGTTCATACAATGAACCCTGAACTGAGAGTTAAAATGATGATTAACAAGAATGCGGGGAAATGCCTGTCGATAATCAATCGTTTTGCGGACGCGGGTATTAAAATGAACGCACAGCTTGTTTTATGTCCCGGCATAAACGACGGCGAGGAGCTTCGCTTCAGTCTTACGGAGCTTGCAAAAATGTATCCGTCGATACAGAGCATTGCCGCCGTGCCGGTAGGACTTACAAAATTCCGTGACGGGCTTTTTCCCTTAAAGCCTTATAACGAGCAGACGGCAGGGGAAACAATAGATATAATCGAAGAATTTTCTTCGGCTTTTAAGGAAAAGAACGGCATAAGGCTTGCCTATCCCGCAGACGAATTTTTCCTGCTTGCGGGCAGGGAGTTGCCGCCTGAGGAATATTATGACGAATATCCGCAGATTGACAACGGCGTAGGACTCTGGACTTCGCTGCGTGATGAGTTCTTTGAGGCACTCTCGGAGCTCGATGCAACTCCCGTAAACCGTGAGGTTACACTTGCAACGGGCACGGCGGCTTATCCGCTTATGTGTGAGTTTGCACGCGCGCAGGAGAAAAAATTCGGCGTCAAGGTCAATGTCGTTAAAATCATAAACAACTTTTTTGGCGAGGGCATAACCGTCGCAGGGCTTCTGACGGGAACTGACCTTATCGGTCAGTTAAAGGGCAGAGACCTCGGCGACAAGCTTTTAATTCCGCTTGTAATGACGATAGACTATACCTCTCATTCAACGGATAAAAACAAGTTCCTTGACGATATAACGCTCAAGGAAGCCGAAAAGGAATTGAATATCGAAATAGTTCCGACGCCTAACAACGGAACTCAGTTATTAAAAAATATTTTGGGGGTGGAATGATGTCAAGACCCGTAATTGCGATTGTCGGCAGACCGAATGTCGGCAAAAGCACGCTTTTTAACAAACTTATAGGAAAACGCCTTTCAATCGTTGACGACACTCCTGGCGTTACAAGAGACCGAATTTACGGCGACTGCGAGTGGCTCGGCAGGAATATGCTTCTTGTCGATACGGGCGGTATTGAGCCTTATTCGGACGATATTATTCTTTCACAGATGCGCCGTCAGGCTCAACTTGCAATAGAGAGCGCGGATGTTATTGTCCTTGTAACCGATGTGCGCTCGGGCGTTGTCGCAACCGATACCGAGGTTGCGCAGATGCTTCAGAAAAGCGGAAAGCCGATTGTGCTTTGCGTGAATAAATGCGATACCATCGGAGATGTTCCGCCCGACTTTTACGAATTTTACAATTTAGGACTCGGCGACCCGATTGCGGTATCGTCCGTTCACGGCCACGGTACGGGAGATTTGCTTGACGAGATTATAAAATATCTTCCCGACGAGGAGCAGGGCGAGTATGACGACGACAAGATTAAGGTCGCCGTTATAGGTAAGCCGAATGTCGGCAAATCCTCGCTTATAAACGCCATCTCGGGCGAGGAGAGAGCCATTGTTTCCAATATCGCAGGTACGACGAGGGACTCGACCGACACTCTGGTGTCAAACAAATTCGGCGAATTTGTGTTTATCGATACCGCGGGACTTCGCCGTAAGAGCAAGGTTGAGGACCAGATTGAGAAATATTCCGTTATCCGTGCGAGAATGGCTGTTGAGAGAGCCGATGTCTGCGTTATTATGATTGACGGCACGGAGGGCTTTACAGAGCAGGACTCAAAGGTGGCGGGTATTGCACACGACCTCGGAAAGGCTTGCATTATTGCGGTCAATAAGTGGGACGCTGTCGATAAGGACGGCAGAACCATGGATAAGGAACGCAAAAAGCTGATGAACGACTTCTCGTTTATGAGCTATGCGCCGATAATTTTCATTTCCGCAAAGACGGGACAGAGGCTTGACAGACTTTTCGAGCTTATCAGGTTTGTAAACGAGCAGAACTCGATGCGTATTTCAACAGGCAAGCTCAATGAAGTTCTTGCCGCCGCAACGACGAGGGTTCAGCCGCCTACGGACAAGGGCAAACGCCTTAAAATTTACTATATGACGCAGGCGTCCACAAGGCCGCCCACATTTGTCTGCTTCGTAAACAGCAAGGACCTTTTCCATTACAGCTATCAGCGTTATATCGACAACCAGATTCGTGAGGTTTTCGGACTTGAGGGCACGCCGACAAGGTTTGTGATAAGGGAAAGAGAAAAGAACGGCAAAAAGGATTATAAATAATCGGAATAACCAAACAAAAGGAGTGAATTTTTCACTCCTTTTTTCTTGCTATACAGACGAATATGTAGTATAATTATACAACATATAATTATTATGGAGTATTATGTAAAAATGATAATTTTGGGAATTGACCCCGGCTATGCCATTGTCGGCTACGGCGTTATAAATTATGAGGCGAACAGGTTTCAGGTGCTCGATTACGGGGCTATCACAACTCCGGCGGGAATGCCGTTTGTCGAAAGGCTTGATGTCATATACAAAGGCCTGAATACGCTGTTTGAAAAGTACCGTCCTCAGGCTATGGCTATAGAAAAGCTGTTCTACAACACCAATGCGAAAACGGTAATCGATGTGGCACAGGCGAGGGGAGTTACCGTGCTTGCGGCGTACCAAAACAAGGCGGAAATTTTTGAATACACTCCGCTTCAGGTAAAGCAGAGCGTTGTAGGCTACGGCAGAGCCGAGAAAAAGCAGGTGCAGGAGATGACAAGGGTCATATTAAACCTTGAAAAAATTCCTAAGCCCGACGATACCGCCGATGCGCTCGCAATGGCTATATGCCACGCCCATTCAAGCGGCTCGCTTATGGGAAAACTCAGAAATTTGAAATGAGGAATTTGAATGTTTTATTCTGTAACGGGTAATGTTGTTTATTATGACGCACAGTGCGTTGCCGTTGACTGTAACGGCGTTGCGTTCAAGTGTTTTGCAACGACAAACACCCTTAAAAATGTTGCGAAAATCGGTGAGAAGATAACGCTTTTCACTTATCTCTCCGTTAAAGAGGACGCACTTGACCTCTACGGCTTTTATACACAGCAGGAGCTTGAGTGTTATAAAATACTTATCTCCGTTTCGGGCGTGGGCGCAAAAATGGCGCTTGCGGTGCTCTCGGAGATGACGCCCGAACAGCTTGCTTTGAGTATAGCCGCAGGCGACGCAAAGGCTATCACAAGGGCAAACGGCGTCGGCAACAAGATAGCGCAGAGGATTGTGCTTGAGCTTAAAGATAAGCTTGCCAAGGGACTTGATTTGCAGGCGGCAGGCTCGGATATTGCGGCGGCAACCACAGCGGCGGCTTCGGGCAACAGCTCGGAGGCGGTTTCCGCACTTACGATGCTCGGATATTCGCAGTCCGAGGCGGCGGTTGCGGTCGGAAAGCTCAGCCCCGACCTGAGTGTTGAAGAAATGATTAAACAGGCTTTGAAGCAGCTTTCGATGATATAGGAGCAGATTATGGATTTTGACAACGAAAACAGAATTGTTTCTCCCGACCTAAACGAAGTCGATAACGACATTGAAATCTCGTTAAGACCCAAAACCTTTAACGAATATGTCGGACAGGAGAAAGCAAAGGAAAATCTTAAAATTTATATCGACGCCGCAAAGGCGAGGGGCGATGTATTGGACCATGTTTTGCTCTACGGTCCTCCAGGACTCGGAAAGACAACTCTTTCGGGCATAATCGCCAACGAAATGGGCGTACAGATGAGAGTAACCTCGGGTCCCGCTATTGAAAAGCAGGGCGACCTTGCGGCACTGCTTACAAACCTCAATGACGGCGATGTGCTTTTTATAGATGAAATCCACCGCCTTTCAAGGAGCGTTGAAGAGGTTCTGTACCCTGCGATGGAGGACAATGCGCTTGATATCATTATAGGCAAGGGTCCGTCAGCAAGAAGCATAAGGCTTGACTTGCCGAGATTTACGCTTGTCGGCGCAACTACAAGGGCAGGTCAGCTTTCGGCGCCGCTGCGTGACAGATTCGGCGTTGTCTGCCGACTTGAAATGTACACGCCCGAGGAACTTGGGCTTATAGTCAAAAGAAGCGCGGGAATACTGGGAATTGCCATTGACGACGAGGGCGCGCTTGAAATTGCTTCCCGTTCGAGAGGTACGCCGAGAATTGCGAACCGACTTCTCAAGCGTGCAAGAGACTTTGCCGAGGTAATGGGCAACGGCGTTATAACCGTTGACACGGCAAAAATCGCACTCGGCAGAATGGAAATCGACGAATTGGGACTTGACCTTATCGACAGACTTCTTTTGACCTCTATGATAAAGAATTACAAGGGCGGTCCCGTCGGACTTGAAACGATAGCCGCAACGATAGGCGAGGAAGCGGTCACAATTGAGGATGTTTACGAGCCTTACCTTATGCAGATAGGCTTTTTGTCAAAAACACCGAGGGGCAGGGTAGTAACGCCGCTCGCATATGAGCATCTCGGCATACCGTTCTCGGACGGTGCAAACGGTCAGCAAAAGTTGAATATGTAAAATAAATTTATATTCGGGAGATTATGTTATGGGAAGATTATTCGGAACAGACGGCGCAAGAGGCGTCGCAAACAGTGAATTAACCTGCGAGCTTGCGATGAAAATAGGCAGAGCGGCGGCAATGGTGCTCACCGAGAGCTGTGCTCACAAGCCTAAGGTAATGATAGGAATGGATACGAGGGCATCCTCGCATATGCTTGCGTCGGCAATCGGAGCAGGACTTTGTTCGGTCGGCGCAGATGTGCTCGTGCTTGATGTAGTGCCCACTCCGGCTGTGGCTTTTCTTGTCAAAGAATACGATTATGACGCTGCCGTAATGATTTCCGCCTCGCATAACCCGTGCGAATATAACGGAATAAAGATTTTTCAGGGCAACGGTTATAAATTACCCGATTCGCTCGAAAACGAGATTGAGGAGATAATTCTCGATGAGACAAAGGTTCCGCCCGTAGTGCTCGGCGGAGATGTCGGAAGAATACATTTTTCCTCAAAGGCTGTCGACGACTATATTTTCCACCTTGCAATGACCGCCGACGGCGATTTCAAGGGTATGAAAATTGCGCTTGACTGTGCAAACGGCTCGGCTTCCGTCAGCGCAAGGGCGTTGTTTACAAGGCTCGGAGCACAGTGCTTTATTATAAACGACAAGCCGAACGGAACGAATATCAATGAAAACTGCGGCTCGACTCATCTTGAACAGCTGCAAAAATATGTTGTTGAAAACAAGTGCGACATAGGCTTTGCGTTTGACGGCGACGCAGACAGACTTCTTGTTGTTGACGAAAACGGCGAGGTTGTGGACGGCGACAAGATAATTGCCGTCTGCTCAAAGTTTATGAAAGAAAATAACAAGCTTAAAAACGACACCGCAGTCGTTACGGTAATGAGCAATATGGGCTTTTTCAAGTTCTGTGAAAAGAACGGCATAAACTGCGTTAAAACCAAGGTCGGCGACAGATACGTTCTCGAAGAGATGGTCAAAAACGGATATGTAATCGGCGGCGAGCAGTCGGGTCATATTATTTTCCTTGATTATGCCACGACGGGCGACGGTCAGATGTCGGCAATTCAGGTCTTGAATGTATTAAAACATACGGGAAAGAAAATATCCGAGCTTGCAAGCGAAATGCAGGTTTATCCGCAGGTGCTTATCAATGTCCGTGTTTCAAACTTCGGTAAGGCAAGGCTTGATAAGGACGAAGAGGTGCAGCTTGCTATCCGAGAGGCAAGCGAAGAGCTGGGCGACACGGGTCGTGTTCTTGTCCGTGTTTCGGGTACGGAGCCGCTTGTCAGGGTTATGCTTGAGGGTGAGGACTACACTCAGATAAAATCCCTTGCGGAGAGTATCGCAAAGGTAATTGAAGAAAGGTTAGTTTAACAGATGCGCTATACATCAAAGTGGAAAGATTACGAGCTGCTTGACTGTTCGTGCGGAGAACGCCTTGAAAGGTGGGGCAATGTAACACTTATTCGCCCCGACCCGCAGGTTATATGGAAAACTCCGAAAAAGCATCCCGCATGGAAGCGGGCAGACGCCGTTTATCACCGCTCAAGCTCGGGCGGCGGTAATTGGGAAATAAAGAATAAAATACCTCCGTTCTGGAGCATCGGCTACGGAGATTTGACCTTTAATGTCAAGACAATGGGCTTTAAGCATACGGGAATTTTCCCCGAGCAGGCGGTAAACTGGGATTATACGGCAGAGCTTATCAAAAATGCGGGCAGACCCGTCAAGGTGTTGAACCTTTTCGCATATACGGGCGGTGCTACGGTTGCCTGTCTTAAAGCAGGCGCACAGGTTGTCCATGTTGACGCTTCAAAGGGAATGGTTCAATGGGCAAAGGAAAATGCGGCGGCCTCCGGAGTTGCAGACAGAAGCGTCCGTTGGATAGTTGACGATTGCGTAAAGTTTGTTCAGCGCGAAATACGCAGAGGGAATAAATACGACATCATAATTATGGACCCTCCGTCATACGGCAGAGGCCCCGGCGGAGAAATATGGAAGCTTGAAAATGAGGTTTATTCGTTCGTAGAGCTCTGTACGCAGGTACTGTCGGACGATCCGATTATGGTGCTGATAAATTCATATACGACAGGACTTTCTCCTGCGGTAATGCAGTATATATTGGGCTCTCTTGTCAAGCCGAAATTCGGCGGCGAGGTTGAGAGCGACGAAATCGGACTTCCCGTTACGCAGACGGGAATGGAATTACCCTGCGGTGCTTCCGCAATATGGCATAAATAAAGGAATTTTTTAATGGATAACTCAAATATCGTAGAATTTCACAATGTAACCTTTCGCTATGATGCCGACGAGGGAGAGCAGCAGCCCGAGCCTGCAATAAGAGACTTTACTTTTAATGTAAAAAAAGGTGAGTTTGTTGCAATTCTCGGACACAACGGTTCTGGTAAATCAACCGTTGCAAAGCTAAGCAATTCTGTATTTATCCCGAACGAAGGACAGGTGCTTGTCAACGGAATGGATACGGCTGACGAGAATTTGGCTTACGAGATAAGAAAAACCGTCGGCGTTGTTTTCCAAAATCCCGATAATCAGATTGTCGCTTCGATAGTCGAGGAGGATGTTGCTTTCGGACCGGAAAACCTCGGGCTTCCGAGGGAGGAAATCAGAAAAAGAGTTGACGACTCGCTCAAAGCGGTCGGAATGTACGAATACCGTCATCACGAGCCTCACAAGCTCTCCGGAGGGCAGAAGCAGAGGGTTGCAATAGCGGGCATAATCGCAATGCGTCCCGAATGTATTTTTCTTGACGAGCCCACGGCTATGCTTGACCCACAGGGCAGAAAAGAGGTTATGGAAACCGTAATGAAGCTTAACACGGACTACGGAATGTCCGTGGTTTTCATAACTCACTTTATGGAGGAGGCGGCGCTTGCCGACAGGGTTGCGGTAATTAACAATTCCCGTCTTTTGCTTGAGGGCACGCCGAAAGAGGTATTCAGGCAGGAGGATTTGTTAAGGTCGGTAGGTCTTGATATACCGCAGATAACGCAGCTTGCCCGTGAAATGAAAAAATCTGGCGTCGGAATTGACGACAGCATTTTGACGGTTGATGAATTCGTTGAAAATATCACAGACTTACTCGGAGATAAATAATGGCTATACTTGAAACTCAAAATTTAACATATATTTATTCTCAGGGCACGCCGTTTGAGAAAATTGCGATAGAAGATGTCAATATATCGATTGAAAAGGGCGAGTTTATCGGAATAATCGGACATACCGGCTCGGGAAAAAGCACGCTTGTACAGCATCTTAACGGACTTTTGAAGCCGAGCTCGGGAAAGGTCTTGCTTGACGGGCAGGATATTCATTCCGATAAATCGGTTACAAGGCAGGCGAGGTTCAAGGTCGGACTTTGCTTTCAGTACCCAGAATATCAGCTGTTTGAGAGCACTGTTTATGAGGATATTGCGTTCGGTCCCAAGAATATGAAGCTCTCAAAAGAGGAGATAAAAGAGCGCGTGCTTGCGGCGGCGGAATTTGTCGGAGTGCGTAAGGATATGCTTGAGAAATCACCGTTTGACCTCTCCGGCGGCGAGAAAAGGCGTGTTGCGATAGCCGGCGTTATGGCAATGCAGCCGGAGATTTTAATTCTTGACGAGCCGTCGGCGGGACTTGACCCCAACGGCAGAAAAGTCATTTCCGAAATGATTGAACAGTACAGAAAAAGCACGGGAAGCACGGTAATCGTCGTTTCACACAGTATGGAGGACGTTGCCGAGAGTGCTGACAAGGTTCTTGTTATGAACAGGGGCAAGGTCGAGTATTTCACAAGCGTTGACGAGGTCTTTTCAAACGCTCGGCACTTGGTTGAGATAGGCTTGAATGTGCCGGAGATAACAAAGGTGCTTTTAAGACTTAAAGAGCAAGGCTACGATGTCAGAACCGACATTTATTCAGTCAGCGAGGCTAAAACGGAGCTCCTTCGCCTGTTTAAGGAAAGGGGAGTGCTCGCATGATAAAGGATATTACCATCGGACAGTATTTCCCGGGAACCTCGCCTATACATAAGCTTGACCCGAGGATGAAAATTGTTCTTACCTTTATTTATATTATCTTTATTTTCCTATGCAAGAATTTTATAGCTTTGGGCGCTATGACTCTGCTGTTGCTTGTAACGGTACTCATATCTAAAATATCGCCGAAGCTTATAGCGAAAAGCGTGAAGCCGATATTTTTGATAGTGCTCATAACCTCCGTTTTGCAGATACTCTACAACAGCGACGGCACGGTGCTTTTTGAGTGGAAAAGGCTTCATATAACAACGGGCGGCATATATATGGCAATCTTTACGACGGTCAGAATTGTCGTGCTTGTCATTGCAAGCGCAATGCTCACATACACGACCTCTCCGACCTTGCTTACCGACGCTATCGAAAGACTGTTTTCCCCGTTGAAGATAATAAAAATAAATGTTCATTCAATCGCTATGATGATGACGATTGCTTTGAGATTTATCCCTACGCTCATCGACGAGGTCGATAAAATTATGTCGGCGCAGAAATCGAGGGGTGCGGACTTTGAAACAGGCTCGCTTATAAACAGGGGTAAGGCAATGATACCGATATTCATCCCGCTGTTTATAAATTCGTTCAGGCGCGCATACGAGCTTGCATTTGCAATGGATTGCCGCTGTTATCAGGGCGGTGAGGGCAGAACAAGGCTCAAGATTATGAAGCTTGCCGCAAGGGATTATGTGTCAATCTGCATACTTGTGCTGTTTTGCGTCGGAATAATAGTGTCAAACCATTTCTTAACGGCGGTAATATGATGAAAAATTATTTACTGACAATTACCTATGACGGAACAAATTACCACGGCTGGCAGGTGCAGAACAACGCCCCGACCGTTCAGAAGTCCATGCAGGACGCAATAGAGCAAATTCTCGGCGTGCGTGAGAGTGTAATCGGCTGCAGCAGAACCGACAGCGGAGTTCATGCAAATATGTTCTGTCTGAATATGCGTACCGAAAGGGAGTTGGATACGCGCACCTTTGCTCGGTCGCTCAATGCGGTTTTGCCGAGGGATATTGCGGTAAAGTCGGTACGCGAGGTGCCGTTTGAATTTCACGCAAGGTATGACTGCGTGTCAAAAAGATATAAATATCTCATACTTAATTCAAAATACAGGAACCCGTTCTTTGAAAACCGTGCGCTTCACTATCCTTTTGATATTGATGTCGAAGCGCTGAACCTTGAAGCCAAAGATTTTTTGGGAACGCACGACTTTTCGTCTTTTTGCTCTGCCGATTCAAGCGTTGACGAAAAGACAAGAACGGTAAAAGACATAGGACTTGTCAGAAACGGCGATACGGTTGAGTTTTATATCGAGGCTGACGGCTTTTTGTACAATATGGTGCGTATAATCGTCGGCACTCTATTGGATATGAATTCGGGAAGACTCGAAAAAGGAAGCATAAGCGGAATAATCGAAAAGAAGGACAGAAAATATGCGGGCAAAACAGCCGCGGCATGCGGACTGTATCTTGATAAAGTAAATTATAACCTTTGACGGTGAGAAGTATGGAAGAGAAAAAACAGAAGAAAAAACAGAAAAAACCGAATAAGAAAGCCGTAAAGAATCAGGAGACTTTTATTAAAACGGCAAAGGCGGTTTGTATAATTCTTGTTGTGCTGATACTGCTTTTTGTTGCGGCGGACAGATTCGGAAATATTACATTTTCGAGCGTCGGCGATTATTTCAGCGGCGTAATATCGGGCGCTAAGAGCGGAGACGGCTATCCTTATTATTTCGAAAGCTCGACTGCGCAAAATGTTGAAAAGATAAATTCCGACCTGATCGTACTTACCGACGATTCGACCTTTGTGCTTGACGCCACAGCAAAAAAATTGAGCGAGCTTCAACACTCCTATTCCGTTCCGCTCATTTCTTCAAGAAACGGAAGAGCGGTAATGGTCGATGTCGGCGGCTATTCCTACCGTGTTCAGTCAAAGACCAAAATTCTCTATGAGGGCACAAGCGAGCATAAAATCATAACCGCGGCTATCGGTAAGGACGGAAGCGTGGCTCTTGCGACAAGAGGCGACAGCTCAATGTCCGAGCTTACCGTTTATAATAAGAACCAAAAAGAGGTTTTCAAATGGGAATGTGCCAAGGAGGCAATTGTTGCCGTGGATATTTCCGATAACGGCAAGCGTGCGGCGGTGTCCGTGCTTGGTGCGGAAAACGGTGAGCTCTATTCAAAGGTGATTATCTTTGATTTCAGATACAGTGAGCAGATTTCCGAATACTCTTACGGTTCACAGACGGTATCCGATGTCGAGTTTATTTCCTCAAACAAGGTGCTTGCGACGGGCGAAGAGGTGTTCAGTATCATCGACAAGACCTCAAAGCAGGATGAGGATTTGTCGCTTAATAAGCTTTCCCGTGTATATACTGCGGATAACAATACGACCGTTGCCGTGTTCTCAAAATACGGCAGCTCATCGTCAAAAATAATCAAGGTATATTCCACTTCCGGAAAGCTTCTTTTCACAGCCGATGTCAATTCAAATGTCAGAAGCGTTTCATGCGACGGAAGCTACATATCCGTTCTCACGGACAGACAGCTTCTTTCATTTAATAAAAAGGGCAAAACGGTCGGCACTCACGATGTTGCAAGCGACGGAATATCGTGCTTTACCGACGGCAACAACACTTATGTCCTTACAACAAGCGCAATAAATTGCTACAAAACGGTGGGCGAGGATGTAAGCGAAACACAGACCTTTGCCGAAACCACGCAGAATATACAGTAAATTTATCAATTTAGTTGTTAAAAATTCATTATTGTGTTACAATTCTTATATAAAATAAACGGAGGTAATTTTATGGGTATTGTTCTTGATGTCATTTTGGTACTGATTTTGATTGCGGTTGTCGTCGTATCCGCGAAAAAAGGAATAATGAAAACTCTTGTTGAGCTTGCCGCTTTTGCACTTGCAATCTTTTTGGCGGCTCAAACTGCTCAACCCGTTGCAAACGGTATGTATAAGGCGTTTTTCAGTAAAACCGTCGAGAGGGGTCTTTACGAGGTCCTTCCCGAAAATTCAAGTAAGCTTACAAACTCTGATAAGGCAAAGTATGTATTTGACGAAATGCCCGAATTTGCAAAGAAGCAGGCGGAGAAATGCGGAATAAGCGTTGATTCTGTTGCCGAACAGATAGCAAAGGGGAATTTTGCCAACGACGATTCGCTTTATCAGACTCTTGAAAGCAATATAGTCAAGCCTATTGCCGTCGCGGTGCTCAAGCATATTATGTTCTTTGTGCTTGCGGTGCTGTACGCACTTGTGCTCACGGCTATATTGAAGTCCTTTGCTAAGGGACTTAAAAAATCACACCTTATAGGCGGTACCGACAAATTGGTCGGCGGCGTCATAGGAGTTGCGAAGGGAGTGATAATAGTATTTTTGGTCGGCTGCCTGTTGTCGTATCTCGAGCCGAGATTTGAGAACGAAAAGCTCAAAGAAGCCGTTAACGATTCTTCCGTTGTCGAAATTTGTGAAAAATTCGACCCGATGGAGGCGTTATCCGCGGCTAAAGTATTTGTAAGCGATATTAAATAATTGGAGTAATTTTATGGACGGATTAAAAAAACTTTTTACCGGATGTCTTACAATTCCCAATCTTCTTTCGTTGATTAGGATAATACTTATTCCTGTATTTGGCGTGCTTTTCTATCAAGGAGAGGTCCTTTGGGCGGTAGTTGTCCTTGTTCTTTCGGGACTTACGGATTTCTTTGACGGAAAAATAGCAAGAAAATTCAATCAGGTCAGCGAACTCGGAAAGGTTCTTGACCCTGTTGCCGATAAACTTACACAGATGACAATAGCGATAATTCTTTTCCTTACCTTTAACAAGTCGGAAAACCCCGTAATGGTTTGGTTCAAATGGGTATTCCTGTTCTTTGTTGCAAAGGAGCTTCTTATGGTTGTTGTCGGCGCAATAATGATAGCTATCGGCTTGAAGCCCAGTGCGGCGGTAATTTACGGTAAGGTTGCCACATTTGCCTATTATGTTGTAATGGGCTTGGTAATAACTTTCGGACCGGAAGTCGGCGCATTGAGAAATGTTTTCACATTGCCGGATACGGTTATGATTATTTTGGTAATAATCTCGGCAATACTTACATTTGTAGCGTTGCTCAGCTACATACCGGGAACTCTTAAACAGTTCAAAGAGAAAAAAAGAAACTAAATCTAACTGATACAGCGAGGAAAAACATTAGATGAACAAAAATATGCTTTGCAGCAGATGCCACAAAAATCCTGCGGTATTTTTCATTTCAAAGGTTGACGGAGACAAAACCACCAACGAGGGTCTTTGTATCCAGTGCGCCATGGAAATGAATATCGGTCCCATTAAGCAGATAATGGAGAGTATGGGTATATCCGAGGATGAAATGGGCGAGGTTTCCGAACAGATGAAGCAGATAATGGAAAATGACGGTGAGGACGGCTTCCAGCCGGGCGGAGCCATGCCATTGTCGCTTTTTCAGGGAATGTTCGGAAATAACAATGAGGATGCGGCTTTATCGGAAACTCAGACGAGTAACGAAGAGTCGGACGGGGAAAAAGACGGTAAAAAGAAAAAGAAGTCAAAGAACGCAAAGAAGAGAAAATATCTCAATCTTTACTGCACCGACCTTACCGAAAGGGCAAGGGAGGGCAAGCTTGACACTATTATCGGCAGAGAAAAGGAAATCAGCAGAACAGAGCAGATTCTTTGCCGCAGAACCAAGAACAATCCCTGCCTTATAGGCGAGCCCGGCGTCGGTAAAACTGCAATAGCGGAGGGTCTTGCGCTTAAAATAGCGGCGGGAGATGTACCTGCGAAGCTTGCCAATAAGGAAATTCATTTGCTTGACCTTACGGCGCTTGTTGCGGGAACGCAGTTCAGAGGACAGTTTGAATCGAGGATAAAAGGTCTTATCGAAGAGGTTAAGGCAGAGGGTAATATAATCCTCTTTATCGATGAGGTACACAATCTTGTCGGTACGGGAGACGCTGAGGGCACGATGAATGCGGCAAACATTCTCAAGCCCGCGCTCTCAAGAGGCGAAATTCAGGTTATCGGCGCTACGACATTTAACGAATACCGCAAAAATATCGAAAAGGACGCCGCGCTTGAAAGAAGATTTCAGCCCGTCAAGGTTGAAGAGCCTTCTATCGCCGACACCTATCAGATGCTTCTCGGCATAAAGAAATACTATGAGGACTTCCACAAGGTTAAAATCGCCGACCCGTTGGTATATAAGGCGGTAACCCTTTCGGAGAGGTATATCACGGACAGATTTTTGCCCGATAAGGCAATAGATTTGTTGGACGAAGCGTGTACCTGCGCAAACCTCAGAAATAAGTCGATAAGCGAATACGAGCTGTTGCTTGATGAAATTTCATCTCTTAAATCGGAGGAAGACGAGCTTTCGCAGGAGACGGAAAACATTGATTACGAACGCCTTGCGGAGATAAGAGCGGAGATTTTAAGCTCCGAAAAGAAGCTCCCCGATATTAAAGAAAAGGCGAGCGACAATGCGGTTCTCGAATCGGACCTTGCAACGGTTATCAACCTTTGGACGGGAATACCCGCGTCAAAGGTCGTTGAGGGCGACTTGAAACGCCTTGCGGGACTTGAAACAAGACTTAAACAGCATATTATCGGTCAGGACGAAGCGGTAGAGCTTGTTGCGGCGGCTATAAAACGCAGCAGAGTTCAGTTATCGTTGCAGAAGCGTCCTGCGTCGTTCATCTTTGTCGGACCCACGGGCGTCGGTAAAACCGAGCTTGTCAAGCAGCTTTCAATGGAGCTGTTCGACACTCCGGAGACCTTGATACGCTTTGATATGTCCGAATTTATGGAAAAACATTCGGTATCGAGACTTATCGGTTCGCCTCCGGGATATGTGGGATATGACGAAGCGGG
Organism: Eshraghiella crossota; assembly: GCA_963624605.1. Lineage (GTDB taxonomy): Bacteria > Bacillota > Clostridia > Oscillospirales > Acutalibacteraceae > Fimenecus. The sequence goes on from CAVFQD010000038.1 coordinate 16,222, forward strand.
TCAGCTGACGGAAAAGGTCAGAAGAAAGCCTTATTCGATTATCCTTTTTGATGAGATTGAAAAAGCGCATCCCGATGTTATGAACATTCTTTTACAGATTCTTGATGAGGGCAAGACAAATGACGCTCACGGCAGAAGCGTAAGCTTTGCGAACACGGTTATCATTATGACCTCAAACGCAGGCAGTGAGAGAAAGGAAAACGCACTCGGCTTTGCCAAGGACAGGGGAGAGGTTAAGAGGGAGAACGCCATAAAGGCGCTCAACGAATTTTTACGCCCTGAGTTTATCGGCAGAATTGACGAAATAGTTGTTTTCAACAACCTTACCAACGAGGATTACAAGGGAATTGCCGCTCTTATGCTCGACGAGCTTAAAACTGCGCTTGCAGACAGGGGAATCGTGCTTGAATACGACGACACAGTTACAAATTGCGTTGTTTCAAAGATGAGCGGAGATTCAAGAGGCGCAAGAGATCTCAGAAATGTTATAAGAAGAAATGTAGAGGATAAAATTTCCTCTTATATGGTTGAGAACTGTGACAGCTTAATCACAAAGGTTTCTCTTTCCGGCGAGAACGGAGAAATCACTCTTGCAGTTGAATAAAAATGATGGTTTACCCCGTTCTTGCAGACTATAAATTTTTGGGGTAATACAAATGAAAAAACAGAATAAAAACAACAGACAGAAAATTATCGATATGGTGTTGATTGCCATGTTTGCCGTGATTATAGCGGTTTGCTCATGGCTTTCGATACCGGGCGAGGTGCCCTTTACCTTGCAGACCTTCGGCGTGTTCTGCGCAGTGGGTATGCTCGGCGGCAAGAGGGGAACATTATCGGTTATAATTTATATCCTTTTGGGACTTGTCGGCGTGCCCGTGTTTGCAGGCTTCAAAGGCGGCGTCGGCTCGCTTGTCGGACCTACGGGCGGATATATAATTGGTTTTATCTTTACCGCTCTGGTTTACTGGCTTGTAACAAAGCTCCTCGGCACAAAGCTCTGGGCTGTTGTTCTCGGAATGGTGCTCGGACTTGTTGTGTGCTATGCTTTCGGCACGGCATGGTTCGTGGTTGTGTATTCGCATAAGAACGGAGCGATCGGCGTTATGCAGGCGCTTTCAATGTGCGTTATACCGTTTATCATTCCGGATATTGTTAAAATTACTGTTGCGGCAATACTCGTTAGGGTTATGCCCAAGAAGTATCTTAACAATAAATAATCAAAATACGCAGAGCAACGGTTTTTGCCGTGCTCTGCGTGAATTTATTAAAATATTTTATCTTTTTATCTTGACATTTGTTCTGATTTTTGATAACATATTCAATGTTGCAAAACTAAATATGCGGGTGTAGTTCAACGGCTAGAATCCCAGCCTTCCAAGCTGGTTGTGTGGGTTCGATTCCCATCACCCGCTCCATGATGTGCGCCAATAGCTCAGCTGGATAGAGCAACTGCCTTCTAAGCAGTAGGTCGGGGGTTCGAGTCCCTCCTGGCGTGCCAAAGCGGGGCTCTCCCGCGAAGAAAAATGAATATGGTGGGTGTAGCGTAGTTGGTTAACGCGTCAGATTGTGGCTCTGAAGACCGAGGGTTCGAGTCCCTTCACTCACCCCATTTTTTCTTTTTATAGGCATGTTTGCTGCGCCACCAACACTGGGGTGTGGTGAAGCGGTAACACAGCGGACTTTGACTCCGTCATTCGTAGGTTCGAATCCTGCCACCCCAGCCATCCGACCCGCTAGCTCAGTCGGCAGAGCACCTGCCTTTTAAGCAGGGTGTCCGGAGTTCGAATCTCCGCTGGAGCACCAACAAGAAAACCCTGTAATCGTTGAGATTACAGGGTTTTTGCTTTATCAGGTATTTGCAAATCCTTGCAAGTTTCCTTAATTTTGAGGGGCAGAGGCTCCTTTGGGGGGCAAATTGGGGCTACGGTGGGAATACCGTGCCCAGACGGCTTAGTATTTCTCTCTATTTTTAATTTGGCTATTCTCAAACGTGCAGATACTCTTTCAGCGCCTGCTGTAGGACGGCAGAAAAGTTGACGTTTTCACGTTCCGCGAGCGTATTGAGC
>CAVFQD010000039.1:0-16861 GCA_963624605.1 Eshraghiella crossota
TAAAGCGTTCCTTTTCCCCCGGTAGAACCGGGGGTTTTCATCAATTGCTAGACAATAAAAGCAGGCGTATATCGCTAAAGACGTTCCGCCTGCTTGGTTATTATGCTTTTGACGAAAGAATGTCGATATTCTTATCCATAAGGTCAAAGAAATTGTTGACTATCTTTTCATCCTCTTCATTACCGCGGACGCACATTGAAAGCGTAAGCTCGGAATTGATTGATGTTGCCGAGAGAAGTACATACGGCTTATATTTAACCGCACCCGTCATAAATCCGTCAACAGGCGGATGTCCGTCGAGCGAGAGCTTGTCGGTTTCGAGAATACCGATGTTACTCATTGCGATAAGCGGATTTGAATAGCCGATTTTTATAACCTCTTCCGAAGCCATCTGCGGCATAATGCTGTAGCCGAGCTTCAAAAGCGGTAAGCCGTAAAGACCCATAAATTTATCTTTTTTGAACTTCGCAACGCTCTGTTTAGTATATTCGAGAGTTTGGAAAATATCCTCCCCGAGCTCAGGTATATTGCACTGCATAAACGCAGTCTGGTTTGTAATACCCGTCTCGCTTGTGTCCTTCATATGGCGTCTCAAATCGATTGCACATGAGATTGTAACGCTCTCATCCCTGCCGAAGCCCGCAAGCTCGTAAAGGCTGTAAAAATATGCCGCAACAAGCATATCGTTTACTGTAGCACCGAGCTTTTTGCCCGACGCCCTTAATCGTGCAAACCTGTCCTTGTCGACTTTTCTGCGTGCGATAAAGGAACGGTCCCTGATATTGTCCTCGGTAAGAGGGAACCTATGGTCGTCCTTTGCGCATACATTTTTGTAAAGGTTCTGCGCCATTGCCTTCTCGGTCTTTGAGAAGTCGTCATAGACCTCCTCAAATGAGCGTGAGCCCGACTTCAAGTCAATGGGACTTATTTTATTTTCAAGGTAATCGTTATAGTTCTTGCAAAGAGCCTTCATAAAATATTTGAAATCTCCGCCGTCCATACACATATGGTTTTCAACTATACAAAGCACCGACTTACCCTCGTGAAAGAAAACGGCAACCTGAATCTGAAGCTCGTTTTCGGGCGGTATGTACTGTGTAAGGAAGTCGTCTATTGCCTCCTCAAGATTGTCGGGGCGCGAAACATGGAGAACATCGTCAATATTGTAATCATTTACTCTCCAATAGGTTTTTAATTTGTTGTCGACAAACGACGAGTGCAAAACGGGAGCTTTTTCAAGGAAACAGATAAGCACGGTTTTGAGTGCGTCAATATCTATTTCAAAATCGTAATGCAATTCGACATGCACCATACGGTCATTGAAATCGCGGAAAAGGTAATGCATTTTATCCCACAGCTCAGCTGTTAATTTTTTATTCATTATTCATCCTCCTCCGGATTATACGCAAGCTTTTTGTTCTTGATTGCAAGTTGAGCGATAACGCCTATATCAAGCACAAAGCCGATTATTATAAGTATTCTTCCCATCTTCCAAAGATCGGTAATCAAGCCGAAAATAACAAAGGCAAAGATGAAAACAAGCGGAATTGTAATAAGATAGTTTACAAACACAAGCCTCTGCTTTGTTACAGTTGCAAGGATAAGGTCGCCTATAAACATCATTGCAAGCGCAAACAGGAAAATGAGATACGCCATCTCATTATCAAATACAATTCTGATAAACAGGAACAAAAACTGTGTGCCGACCATAACCGAGCCCGCCACAAGAGCACGCATAATGGCATAAAACTTTTTGTGGTGTCTCAAAATCGTAACAGCCGTAAGCATAATCGCCATAATTCCGGCTGTAGCCGTACCCTCGATAATAAGCCATGTCGGATGCCACACATCGGTAATGAAGCCGATTGCCAAAAAGATAAGGACAGAAAAAAGTATACATGCAACAACGGCAATCGGTGTATATTTAATCATTTTCTTTTCTTTAAGGTCTTCCAAATAATGCTTGTAATCTCTTAAAATTCTCGCACAATTATACTCATCCAAAATAAGGTCGTGGGCAACCTTTTCGTCTTTGATTCCTCTTTTCATAACCTCGTTTGTGCGAAATTTCATATCGTCGAGAACATTTCTCTTGAAAACAAAATTCACTTTTTCGTTTGAATACGAACTCATTGCACTTTCAATGTGTTCGCAATAATCTGTGTACTTTTTCATTATATCCTCCCATACCAAATCTGTAATTATATTATATCAAAATGCATATATGCCGTCAATAAAAAAAAGAGATGATTTATCATCATCTCCGAAAAAACTATTTTTCTATAAGGCAGACGCTGTGTGCTGCAATCCCCTGCTTTGTTCCCGTAAAGCCCAAACCTTCTTCGGTCGTGGCTTTCACACTGATTCGGTCAACATCCACAGAGAGTGCGTTTGCTATATTTTCACGCATTTTCACAATGTGCGGCGCAAGCTTCGGAGCCTGAGCCAAAACGGTTGCGTCAATGTTTACCGTATGATAGCCCTTGTCCTTCAAAAGCTCATTCACATTTTTGAGAAGCTCGAGACTGTCAGCACCCTTATATCTCTCGTCCGTATCGGGAAAATGCTTCCCTATGTCGCCGAGTGCAGCCGCACCCAAAAGGGAATCGGAAATTGCGTGCAGCAAAACATCTGCATCCGAATGGCCTAACAGTCCTATTCCGTTATTTTCAATTTCAACGCCGCCGAGGATAAGCTTTCTGCCCTCAACAAGCTTATGCACATCATAACCGTGTCCTATTCTAATCATATCTGCTCTCTCCTGTACAAAATCGCCTGCGCTATATCGGTGTCCTCGGGAGTTGTTATTTTAATATTTTCATAGCTTCCCACGACCATTTTAACCTCTGTACCGTATTCCTCCAAAAGCTTACAGTCGTCCGTAAACATTTCGGAATTTATGACATTGTCTATCGCTGAAAGATAGAGTCGCCGCTCAAACACCTGCGGTGTATGAACAGCCCAAAGATAATTTCTGTCGGGCGTTGAGGTTATTATACCTTTTTCGTTTACGACCTTGACAGTGTCCTTGACTTTGACGCCTGTTGCCGCCGCTCCCGTTAAAAATGCCTCTCTTACTGTGTCCTCGATTATTTTACCGGTAACAAGAGGGCGGGCGCCGTCGTGGATTGCAAAATATTCGGAAAGCGGAGAACTGCGCCTTATCGCATTGAAAACGCTCTCCTGCCGTGTTTTTCCGCCCTTTACTATATCGGTAACCTTTAAGACCTTGTACTCCTTTATCATAGCGTACATTTTCGGAATATCCTCTTCCCTTGCCGCTATAACGATTTCGTCTATCATATTGCTTTCGGAAAATGCAGAAAGCGTCCTTATAAGCACAGGGACGCCGTCAATAAGCAAAAACTGCTTATTGACGCCGCCCATTCTTGTTGAATTACCTGCCGCTACAATAACCGCCGTAACAAACGGCTTTGCCTCGGAAAATTCTTTGTTTTGTTTTAAGAAACTCATTTTATCACCGTTAAAAAATTATATGAATAATTTTTGCCTGTGATAACAGTTTACATCATTTTTTCAATTGTTGCAAGTTTAATGCAAAGGCAAAGAACCTCAGCCGCCTTGCCGATGTCGGTAACGCTCGGGAAAGTCGGTGCAATACGGATATTTTTGTCATCAGGGTCTTTACCGTAGGGATATGTTGCGCCTACACTTGTGAGCACAACGCCGAGTGACTTGCAAAGCTCGCCCACACGCTTAGCACTGCATTTTTCGGTATCAAGACTTATAAAATATCCGCCGTTGGGCTTTGTCCATGAGGCAAGACCCGTACCGCCGAGTTCTCTTTCAAATGTGTCGATAACAACATTGAACTTAGGTTCGATAAGTGCCGCATGCTTTTTCATATGAGCCTTAATGCCGCCAAGGTCCTTGAAAAATTTAGCGTGTCTTAACTGATTGAGCTTGTCATGACCTATCATCTGTGTATTGAATCTCTTCTTAATCATCTGAATATTCTTTTCGGAAGCGGCAAGACAGGAAACGCCTGCACCGGGGAAGCTTATCTTTGAAGTTGAAGTAAATTCAACAAAGTAGTCTTCCGTACCGAACTCCTTGCAAACTTCAAATATGTTGAGAAGCTTATCGGGATTTTCCTGAAAATCGTGTACGATATATGCGTTATCCCAAATAACTCTGAAATCCTTTGCCGCAGGCTTCAGCGCCGCCAAAGCACGAACCTTTTCATCAGAATAGGTTACGCCTGTGGGGTTTGAATACTTCGGCACGCAGAACATACCCTTAACGCTTCTGTCTCTGACAAGCTCTGCGATTTTTTCAACATCCGGACCGTCTGATAGCATAGGTACATTTATCATTTTAATACCGTAATATTCGCAAATTCCGAAATGTCTGTCATATCCCGGAACATTGCAGATGAATTTAATGTCGCCCTGCTGACTCCACGGCTTATCTCCTGCGCCAGTAAGCATACACTGTGTGATGTAATCGAACATAAGAGTTAGTGACGAAGCACCGCCGAGAATTATATTATCGCTGTCAACCTCAAGCATTTCAGCAAAAAGCCTCTTACACTCGGGGATACCGTCAAGTACACCGTAGTTTCTGCAATCAAGTCCGTTTTCGCTCTTGCAGTCGCATACGCCGATAACCTCTTTGAGAATATCCATTGAGAGGTCAAGCTGCTCGCCTGCAGGCTTACCTCTCGACATATCGAGCTTAAGCCCCTGAGCCTTGAGCTTTTCGTATTTTTCCTTCAGTCCGTTGAATTCCGCAGCCAATTCAGGCTTGCTCATCTGAGAGTATTGCATAAATTCACACCTCAAAATCTATTATTTTATATTAAACCAAGTAATATTGTAATACATTATAATTTTTTTTGCAATATTGTTTTCGGCTTCTTGCAAAAATTTCGCAAAAAAGACAAGCAACCGAAAAAGTTGCCTGTCTTTTAGTACAATTTAGCTAAATAAAATTCAGTTTTGCTCTGCGGAAGCGGCACTGACAGTATTTGCCTTTGCTCTGCGTTCCTCAAGCTCTTTCTGAATTCTTGCCTTTTTCTCACCCGTGTAATCGTTGAAGAACATCGGTATCATTGTAAGCGCAAAGCCGATTGCGGGTAAAACGGTTATCATAAAGAATAAGCCGGTTCTTGTTTTATCCGACTGTGCCTGAATAACACCGTCAATAGGAGCCTGAAACTCGCAGACCTTAAGCACAACGCTGACGGCATATGTCGCAAGTCCTGCCGAAACCTTACTTAAAAGCGTTTGGAAGGCAAAGCAAACGCCGTCTGCCCTCTCGCCCGTTTTCCATTCAATATAGTCTACGCTGTCCGCTATGAGAGCGTATGTAATTACATTGTAAATACCGAGCGGTACGCCCATAAACACAAGGCAAAGAAGCACAACATAAATGTTTTCGTAGCCGATAAACCAAAAAGCAAGATGAGAAATTATACCGAATACAGAAGAACCGATATAAATTGCTTTAAGAGAAAAGCGCTTTCTCAACGCAGGCATAATCACCATGGCAGGAACCATACCGACGCCGACCGCAACGGTAAGCGAGGTCATTTTGAAGCCGTTGGGAATAATGCCGTAATTGTCAACGCCGATAAGATAGTAATGGATATATGTCGCGCATACATTTGCCATTACCATTGTCGAGCCGAGAACAGCTGAAAGAATTACGATTATAAGCACCTTGTTTTTGCCTATAAGTCGGAAATTCTCCTTAAATGTTCTTGTATCCTGTCGCTCCTCATGTACACGCTCCTTTGCGGTAAAGAACGGAAGAATTGAGAGCACCGCCGCAACTGTTCCGAATATAATTGCAGAAACGAAGTAGCCCTTGCGAAGTCCGAGTGCATTTTCAGCAACAAGAACAGGGATAAGCACCGTCGGAAGAATACCGCCTGCGGTACTTCCGAGTCTGCCGTTTGACAAAAATCTTGTTCTCTCCCTCTCGTTAGGCGTGATAACCGAGCTCAAGCCCCAGAACGGAACATCCTGAATTGTGAAAGCGATACCCCAAAGAATATATGTTACCGCCGCATATGCAACCTTAGCCGAATAAGACGAAAACTGCGGAGCGAAGAACAAAAGAATTGTCGTTATCGCAATCGGTACGGGCGAGAAAAGAAGATATGGTCTCATCTTGCCCCACTTTGAATGGGTGCGGTCAACTATCATACCCATAATCGGGTCGTTGAGTGCGTCGAAAATTCTGCCTGCAAGAATAATGTTTCCTGCGTGAATCGGGTCAAGTCCTGCCGCATCGGTGTAGAAAATCAGCAGAAACATTGACATAATCGTGTAAACTCCGCTCCGTCCGAATGCCGCAAGCGGGAATGTCAGCTTTTCTTTAAGCGTCAAATAAGTCTTTTCCATTACAGTCTCCTAAATCCCTTTTTATTTTTTACGGGTAAACAACGCAGGCAGAATAACGGGCTTTTTCTCCCCTGCCGCAGTCATTTCCCGAATGAGCATATTTTTAAGCTGCTTCCTTTGTGAAGCGTATTTCGGGTCTTTTACAAGGTTGTATCTTTCAATCGGATCCTTTTCAAGGTCGTAAAGATAATCCTCAAAATAAACCGGCGACGAGTGCATTGCATATCCCGTCGGTGTGAGCGCACGGACGGAGTATTTGAACTTTTTCGTCCTAACGGCACGACCGCACTGGCTTTCGCTTATCTGCATAAACACGCAGTCGCGTTCCTCACCCGTTTCAAGCTCCCTCAAAAGCGATTTGCCCATATAGCTGTCGGGTATTTCAATTCCCGCAATATCGAGCATTGTGGGCGGCAGGTCTATAAGGCTTACAAGGCGTGAATCGAGCTTTCCGCCCTTGAACGCACCGCCCTCGATAATCAACGGCGTATGCGAAGCACTATCGTGGCACGAACGCTTGTATTCGAGGTTCCTTGTCTTGAAATGCGAACCGTGGTCGCTTGTGTAAATGATTACGGTATTATCGTAAAGCCCTTTTTCCTTGAGCTTTTCGACCAATTTACCCACATTGCCGTCAAGGCTGTTGATAGCCGCCATATAGTCAGGGTACATCTCTTTGTAATCACCCTTTAAGAATGTGAGGTCGTCGGGCAAGGGATAATCCCTGAACTTCGGTACGGTCTCCCTCGGTCCCTCGTAGCAGTGATGGTCGTTCTGATGATGCGGTTCTATTTGAGAAACGAACATAAAGAACGGCTTATCCGAGGTCTTTTGATCGAGATATTGAAGTGCAAAATTGTTTATGCAGTCGGCTCTGTAGCCGTTGAAATCAATCTTGTTTCCGTCGCCGTCAAATATGTATCCGTCATATCCGTGCGAGGTAAACTCAAGCACATCCGCCGCACGCCACCAATCCTTGTAACCGCCCTGCAATTCTTTCGGGACAGCGGTCTTTTCGCAGTGGAAGCCGACATTCGGAAGTCGGTCGGAAGCAAGGTGCCACTTTCCGACATAAGCGGTTTCATAGCCTGCCTCGTTAAAATATTCGGCAAGCGGCTTTATGTCCTTGGGAAGCGGTATTCCGTTCCAATAGCACTTGTTCTGCGTTGCGTAAACGCCTGTCTGCAAACAGGCTCGTGCAGGTCCGCAAACCGGCTGACAGGTATATGAGTTTTCAAACTTTATACCGTCCTCGGCAAGCTTCATAAGATTAGGCGTTGCCGTTTCGTTTACGGTATCCCAGCGCTGTTGGTCGCTGAAATAGAAAATAATGTTCGGTCTCAAATTCTAACCCTCTTTTCTTCAGTTTATAAACGCTGTAACGGCATTATAAAGGCTTAAAGCCGCCACGGCACACACAGCAACCGTAAACACGGTTCTGATTGTTTTTTCATTACACTTTCTGTTGAGCTTTGCTCCGAAAAATCCGCCCAATATTGCCGCAGGGATAATCACAAGCAGGTATTTCACATCAAAGCCCTCAAAACGAGTGTTCACAAAGCTTGTTATAAGGTTTGAAAGCTGTGAAAAGAAAATTATTGCAACCGAGTAAACTGCGGCGTCGCGCATCGTAAAGGAAAAGAGTATCGTGAGAACAGCCACATTTATGGGCCCGCCCCCTATGCCGAGGAAAGCCGCCGTCATTCCGAGCAAAAGTCCCGTAAGAGAAATAAGCAAGGGATTTTTTATGTTGAATTTTTTTATGTTTGTGTTTACGGAAATTATTACCGCAACGAGCAGTGCGCAAAGCAGCGCCGACTGTATGCCCTTTACCGTTTCGGGTGAGGAGCTGTTTGAAAGCGCAAGCAAAAAAAGCTTGTTGCCCGTAAAGCCGCCGATAACAGAGCCTAAAGCAAACAGCAGAACAAATTTTATGTTTATGGGCGTTTTGTTCTTAATGTGCTTACCCGTAGAAGTAACCGACATTGCAAACACGGCGCACGAAGAAAAGAACGCCACCTGAACAAGGGGATGGAAATTTATAACATCAAGAACGGGCTTGATTATAACTCCGCCGCCCAAGCCGACAAAGGCTCCGAGCAATGTTGCGATGAAAATAACCGCTCCGTATATAACAAAAATCACCGAAATCACCAAAATTAATTTTATCATATATCGCAATTTTATACAACTATTTTATTTTCACGCTTGAAGTTGTTTTATAAATTTGGTAGTATATTAAATACTGCTAAAGGAGTGTTTAATATGTTGCTTAAACTTAAACCTGCGCTCAAGGATTATCTTTGGGGCGGCACTAAATTAAAAACGGATTTCGGCTTTCAAAGCGATATGAAAAAGGTAGCCGAGGGCTGGATGCTCTCCTGCCACAAGGACGGCGAAAACACAGTTGAAAACGGAGAATACAAAGGCAAGACACTGTCGGAGGTTATAGAGCTTTGCAGTAGAGATATTCTCGGAAAAAACGGCTTGAAATTCGACTTCTTTCCTATCCTTATAAAACTTATCGACGCCAAGAACGACCTTTCCGTCCAGGTGCACCCCGACAACGAATACGCACTTCGTGTTGAGGGCGAATACGGAAAAACCGAGTGCTGGTATATACTCGACTGTGAGGACGGCGCAGAGCTCATATACGGCTTTAACCGTGAAATAAGCTCCGAGGAATTCAGAAAAAGAATTGAAGACAACACCTTTCTTGAGGTTGCAAATAAAGTGAAGGTTCACAAGGGAGATATGTTCTTTATTGAGGCGGGAACGCTCCACGCAATCGGCTCGGGCATACTTCTTGCCGAAATCCAGCAAAATTCAAACACCACCTACCGCGTTTACGATTATCAGCGCCGAGACAAGGACGGAAACCTTCGTCCGCTCCATATAGACAAGGCGGTTGATGTCACAAAATGCGAAAAGCCGAAGTACGGTATAAAGCCCATAGGCGAAAAAATCAAGACCGCATCGGGCACCGAACAGCTGCTTACAAAATGCGACCTGTTCACAGTAAAGGAATATATAACCGACGGAACGCTCAACCTCGTCTCCGACGAAAATTCGTTTGTTTCTTTTCTTGTAACCGACGGAGAAGGAACTGTCGAGTGCTCGGGCGAAAAGCTTTCGGTACGCAAGGGCGATAGCCTCTTTATAAGCGCCGACTCGGGCAAAATAACGATAAACGGTAAACTCAATATTATAGAAACAAGGGTATAATAAAAAATGGCAAAAAGAACATTCAAGGGTACAAAGATAGCTTGCTACACGGGTTATTTCGTGCAGGCGATAGTAAACAATTTAGCTCCCCTGCTGTTTGTAATCTTTTCGGAAAGGTACAATATCGACCTTACGACAATCGGAAGTCTTATTCTTATAAACTTCGTAACGCAGATGATAATTGACATTCTGTCCGTCAAAATCGTTGACAAAATCGGCTTTAAGAGAATTGTCGTAAGCTCTCACTTCTTCGCTTTTGCGGGACTTGTTATGCTCGGCGTACTGCCCGAGCTTACCTCGCATCACTTTATTGCGATAGCGGCGTCGCTTGTGATTTCCGCAATAGGCAGTGGTATGATTGAGGTCACAATAAGTCCCATTGTCGAATCCCTGCCGAGCGACAAGAAAGCTGCCGACATGAGCCTGCTCCATTCGTTCTACTGTTGGGGTCAGATGCTTGTCGTGGCGTTTTCCACGCTCTATATAAAGCTTGCAGGCGGAGAAAACTGGAACATTCTCCCGATAATCTGGTCGGTAATACCGCTTGTAAATATGTTTAACTTTATGAGCGTGCCGTTTATGCCGCCCATTGAGGAGGAAGAGATTGTTCCCGTTAAAAAGCTGTTGAAATCAAAGGCTTTTATTGTGGCAATGGTAATTATGTTCTGTGCGGGTGCGAGTGAGCTTGCAATGTCGCAGTGGTCGTCTTTCTTTGCGGAAGAGGGGTTGCATGTTTCAAAATTCACGGGAGATTTGCTCGGTCCCTGCCTGTTTGCGGTGCTTATGGGCGCAGGCAGACTTTTTTACGGACTTTACGGCGACAAAATCGACCTTATTAAAATTATGTCGGCGTTCTCGGTGCTTTGCATAATATGCTATCTCACGGCTTCGTTTTCACACAACAGTACTGTTTCGCTGCTTGCGTGCGCCGTTACGGGTCTTTCGATAAGCCTTTTTTGGCCGGGTACATTTTCGCTTGCGGCAAAAAAATTTCCGAACGGTTCGGGCGGACTTTTCGGCATACTCGCACTGCTCGGCGACATCGGCTGCGGCACGGGTCCGTGGCTTATCAGTTACATCAGTTCCGCATTCAAGAGCGTAAACCCTGCTTTGAGCGAGGGTGCGGCGCTTAAAAACGGTCTTGCGTTCGGCTGTATCTTCCCGATAATTCTTATAATCGGCTTGATAGTGCTGAAAAAAGACACGGACAAAACCGACAAATTCAAAAACTGACAAACAAAAAAATCAGCTCCGACAAAAGCAAATGCCAAGCGTCGGAGCTTTTGTTTTATTCTTTTGTTTCGTCGGGCTCTTCTGTTTCCGTCGCTTCTTCCGTCTCTTCAGTGTTGTCTGTTCTGTCCGTGCCATCCGCTTCTTCCGTGTCATCGGACGGGAGCTTCGCTTTAAGCTCGTCAAGCTCCTTTTTAAGGAGATCGTATGCGGCGTGCTGATCTGTCCAAGTTTTCTTCAACGCAACAAACAAGCATATAAGTGCAACCGCAAGAAAAGGCGGTGCATATGAATCGTAAAACAGCATTCCGAACATAGCATAAAAGAACAGAACTAACAGAAGAATTAAAAAAATTGCTGTCATAGCCTCATCTCCAAAAGTTTATTTTTCTGATTTGTCCGTACTTTCGGAATCGGGTTCTGCTTTAAGTTCTTCTATTTCCTTTTTAAGAGTTTCAACCTCTTTGTTCTGCTTTTTCGTTCTTACAAGATATATCGTTTCAAACATACAATTATTCCCTAACACTGAAAACATTTACCTTGTAAATTTATAATACACTATAAATCTATCCTTGTCAACATAATTTTTTCAACTTATGCATACATAAATTTCGCATTTATAACAAATTATTTGTTGTTGACATCTCCGTTACACGGTCATATAATAATGTAAAAGTTGTCTTCAGGGCGGGGCGCAATTCCCCACCGGCAGTAAAGTCTGCGAGCCTTTTCGGCTGATTCGGTGAAACTCCGAAACCGACGGTATAGTCCGGATGAAAGAAGATGTATTACGCTACATTTTTTGCCCCGAGGTTCGTCCTTGGGGCATTTTTGATGACAACTTAAATCATATTAGGAGGTCATCTTATCATGGCAAAAGCAAAAAAATCAGATTTAAGGAAAATCACGGTTACCGCAATTATGAGCGCAATAGCGGCAATTCTCCAGTTTATCGAAATTTCAATTCCGATAATACCGAGTTTTGTAAAGCTTGATTTCAGCGACTTGCCCGCACTTATAACCTCGTTTGCAATCGGTCCGTGGTACGGCGTTACGGTTGAGCTTTTGAAGAACCTGCTTCATCTCCCATTCGGCTCGTCGGCAGGCGTCGGCGAAATGTGCAATTTCCTTTTGGGTGCGATTTTCTGCCTTACGGCGGGTCTAATCTACAAAAGGCACAAAACTCGCAAGGGTGCGGCTGCAGGAGCGGTGCTCGGTGCGCTTTTAATGGCTCTTATTTCGCTTCCGATAAACTATTTTATAGTTTACCCTGCATATGTGGTTCTCTACGGTATGCCGATGGACGCAATAGTCGGTATGTATTCGGAAATCTTACCCGGAACGGACTCGCTCGCTAAAGCGCTGTGCATATTCAATCTGCCGTTCACATTCTTAAAGGGAATCGCAAACGCAATCATATGCTTTTTGATTTACAAACCGCTTTCCCCCGTTATAAAAGGCAAAAATGTGTAAACAATGTCTGAATACTGTTGACAAAAGGCATATATAGTAGTAAAATCTCTTACGACAAGAAAATAATCATCTCCTTATAGAGAGTGGCGGAGGGACAGGCCCTATGAAACCACGGCAACCTGCTTTAAGCAAGGTGCTAATTCCTGCGGTTAGTCCGAAAGATAAGGTGTTTTTAAGCACCTTTCGGGGTGCTTATTTTTATGTTAATAAATTTTAGGAGTAAAACAATGGCAAAACATCTCTTTACATCTGAATCGGTTACAGAGGGCCATCCCGACAAAATCTGCGACAATATCTCCGACGCGGTTCTTGATGAAATCCTCAAACAGGATCCGTACGGCAGAGTTGCGTGCGAAACGACCTGTATCACAAACCAGATTACTGTTATGGGCGAAATTACCACAACCGCCGACATTGATATTGAAAAAATCGCAAGGGATGTCGTATGTGAGATAGGCTACGACAGTGACGAAAAGGGCTTTAACGGTCACACCTGCAATGTTACGACATTTATCGACAAGCAGTCGAGCGACATAGCTCTCGGCGTTGACAAATCATACGAACTCAAAGAGGGTCAGCAGGACGACTACAACCTCCACGGTGCAGGCGACCAGGGTATGATGTTCGGTTATGCTTGCGATGAGACGCCCGAGCTTATGCCGCTTGCGATTTCGCTTTCTCATAAGCTTGCAAAGCAGCTTACCAAGGTCAGAAAGGACGGCACTCTCCCCTATCTTCGTGCCGACGGCAAAACGCAGGTTACCGTTGAATACAACAACGAGGGCGTTCCCGTAAGAGTCGACACAATCGTTATTTCCTCACAGCACAGCGCAGATGTCGAGCTTGAAAAAATAAGAAGAGACATTCTTGAAAATGTAATCAAGCCCATCATTCCGCAGGAGCTTTTCGACGACGATACAATCATCTATGTAAACCCCACGGGCAGGTTCGTAACGGGCGGCCCCGCAGGCGACAGCGGACTTACGGGCAGAAAAATAATTGTTGACACCTACGGCGGCGTAGGCCGTCACGGCGGCGGCTGCTTCTCGGGCAAGGACCCGACAAAGGTTGACCGTTCTGCGGCTTATGCGGCAAGATATGTCGCAAAGAACATTGTTGCGGCAGGTCTTGCAAAGAAATGCGAGGTTCAGTTGGCATACGCTATCGGCGTTGCACACCCCGTATCGGTTATGGTTGATACATTCGGCACGGGCGTTCTTGCAGACGATGTGCTCGAAGAAATCGTCTCCGAAACCTTTGATCTGCGCCCTGCGGCTATAATAGACTATCTCGATTTGAGAAAGCCGATTTACAGGCAGCTTGCGGCTTACGGTCATATGGGCAGAGAAGAATTGGGAGTTAAGTGGGAGCTTACCGACAAGAAAGACATTCTCCGCCAAAAAGCAGGAATATAACATAAAGCACAACATAAAAAACCGCCGATACAGTGTATCAGCGGTTTTTTTATATTCCGTTATCAGAACAATCCCTTGATATTGCCGTCGGTATCGACATCAATGTTATACGCCGCAGGCTGTTTGGGAAGTCCCGGCATTGTCATTATGTCGCCTGTCAGCGCAACGATAAAGCCCGCGCCTGCGGAAAGTCTGACATCACGCACGGTGATTGTGAAATCTTCGGGTTTTCCGAGCTTTGTCGGGTCGTCCGAGAGAGAATACTGCGTTTTTGCAACGCAAACGGGAAGCTTATCCTTACCGAGCGCCTCGATTTCGGCAATCGCCTTTTCGGCTGCCTTGGTGTAATTCACCCCATCCGCCCTGTAAATTTCACGGGCTATAATTCCGATTTTTTCCTTTATCGGAAGCTGTGCGTCATAAAGCGGCTTAAACTGCGAGGGCTTCTCCTCAATCGTCTTAACCACCTTTTTTGCAAGGTCAACTCCGCCGTCTCCGCCGTTTGCAAAGACCTCCGTGAGTGAAACAAGCACATCGTGCTCCTCGCAGAAGTCCTCGATTATCCTGATTTCATCGTCCGTATCAGTATTGAAGCGGTTGATTGCGACAACAACGGGTACGCCGTATTTTTTCATATTCTCAATGTGGGTCTGCAAGTTCACAATGCCCTTTTTGAGTGCAGAAGTATTTTCGTATTTCAAATCGCTCTTTGCAACGCCGCCGTTGTATTTGAGCGCACGGATAGTTGCGACAATAACAATGCACGAGGGGGCAAGGCCGGCATATCTGCACTTTATATCAAGGAACTTTTCCGCACCGAGGTCTGCGCCGAAGCCCGCTTCGGTTATGCAGTAATCGGCAAGCTTCAAGCCGAGCTTTGTTGCGGTAACGGAGTTACAGCCGTGAGCGATATTCGCAAAAGGTCCGCCGTGCATAAGCGCAGGCGTGTTTTCAAGAGTCTGAACAAGGTTCGGCTTGATAGCGTCCTTCAAAAGAGCAGCCATTGCGCCGACAGCATTCAAGTCCTTGGCATAAATCGGCTTACCGTCATAGGAATAAGCAACAAGTATTTTTCCGAGTCTTATTTTAAGGTCGTCAATATCGCTTGCAAGACAGAGAATTGCCATAACCTCGGAAGCGACGGTAATCATAAAGCCGTCCTCTCTCGGAATGCCGTTCACCTTGCCGCCGAGACCGATAATAACATTTCTCAGCGCCCTGTCGTTCATATCAAGGCAGCGTTTGAGCAAAATTCTTCTCGGGTCGATTGAAAGCTCATTGCCCTGCTGAATATGATTGTCGATTATTGCGCAAAGCAAATTATTCGCCGAAGTTATTGCGTGCATATCACCCGTAAAATGCAGGTTGATGTCCTCCATAGGGATAACCTGAGCGTACCCGCCGCCTGCCGCTCCGCCTTTTATGCCGAAAACGGGTCCCATTGACGGCTCACGCAGAGCAATCACCGCATTTTTCCCGATTTTGTTCATTGCCTCGCCTAAGCCGACTGTAACCGTGGTTTTACCCTCTCCGGCAGGCGTGGGGTTTATTGCCGTAACAAGTATCAGCTTGCCGTCGGGTCTGTCCGAATATTTATCGACAAGCGAAAGCGGCAATTTTGCCTTATATTTTCCGTAAAATTCAAGGTCATCCTGATCGATGGAAAGCTTTTTTGCAATTTCCGTAACAGGAAGACATTTTGCCTTCTGCGCTATTTCGATATCCGATAGCATCTTAATTCCTCCTGAGTAAATTATCAATGTGCTGCTTGGTCTGACTTGCCCAGGCATATCCGTTCATATATTCGTTTTGATATTCCTTTATCGCCTTCTCATCGTTCTTGAAAAGGTTGTAGCTGTCACAGTCAAATTTTGACGTATCAACGCTTCGCTGATTTCGGGCGTCGATAAGAATGTCAAGCACTCCCGCGTCGGACAGAGCGGTACGAAGACTTTTAAGTACTTTTCTGAAAAGGCTCTGAACCGACTCATCGTAATTTCTGTCGGGCCAAAGTGCAGAAACGGCATTTTCGGTGCTTACGGAGCCTCCCCGTCTGTCAACAAGAAGTGCAAGCAGTTCTTTCGATTTTGATGAGGAAAAATGTATCGGCTTGCCGTCAACAAACACATCAAAATATCCAAATGTCTTTATAAAAACCTTAGGACCGTAACGGTGCGGAATATTAGTCCTTATCTTATTCAGCTGTTCAAGTATCATATCGTCCGAAAAAGGTTTGAGAACATATCCTACGGCGTTAACTCCGAAAGCGTCATATGCGTACTCCTTAAAGCCCGTAACAAAGATAATTTTCATATCAGGTCTCAGCCTGTTAAACCGTTTTGCAAGCTCAAGACCTGACATAACGGGCATTTCAATATCAAGGAATGCCGCGTCAACGGTGTTAAGTACAGTGTATTCAAGCGCATCGGCAGGGTTTGAAAAGGTGCTTATGCTTGTTACAAAATCAAACCCCTCGCAAATTTCCTTTATATCCTCCAGCACAAGGCTTTCGTCATCAACTGCTATAATATTCATATATTCATCTCCCCGAAAATATATTTTCTGTTTTGCAATTCAAGGCTTTCTTTAAGAGTCTTGACATTTTTGTCTTTCGGGAGCGTAACGGTAACGGTCGTACCAACTCCCTCTTTGCTTTCAATTGAAACACTGCCGCCCATGATATCGGCAAAGCGCTTCTTTATATTTGCAATTCCGATATGAGATCTGCCGTCGTTGCATTCTGCCTCAAGAGAGCTTACATCAAAGCCCTTGCCGTCGTCCTCAACCTTTACATAGAAATTCTTCTCGTCCTCATAGGTCGAAACGGTAACCGTTCCGCCCTCGGGCTTTTTCGTAACTCCATGCTTTATGGCGTTTTCGACTATCGGTTGAACACTAAGCGTCGGAACATAAAATGCGTCTGTTCCTATTTCGTAATATATGTCGAGCTTATCCCGAAAGCGAAACTTTTCAATGTTGCAATAATATTTGACATGCTCCAACTCCTCGCTGAACGGAATGGGGTCTTTCTGAGTCAGACTGTCCATATTGCCTCTGAGATAAAGCGAAAAATCAATAACCGCCTTCTCGGCTTTCTTCGGGTCTCTTTTTATCAATGATTTTATGGTATTCAGTGCATTATATAGA
>CAVFQD010000040.1:0-16462 GCA_963624605.1 Eshraghiella crossota
CCCTTTCAAGCTCAGCTTCAAGAATTCTTGCTTTAAGTGCGTAATTGTAAAACTGTCTTATCCGCAACGCCTGAATTATCAGCGTAACAAGAGCAAAAGCGAAGAAGCAAACAGGCATAACCGACGAACAGTTCATTTTAATCAAGCCGTTTGTGTACGCCACATCCACGGTAAGTCCGAACACAATAAACAGGTACGAAAAAAGATACAGAAACGCATACGGCGTCTTTTTAACGATTTCGATACATAGCTTGTTTGTGATGTAAAAATCTATTACAAGAGAGAGCATTTGCAGACTTAAATAGTAATATGTGTCGAAAATCGAGTTCGGCAGGAAATTTATGGATATCGCAAGTCCGAGTATCGTTGCGCACATTGCGACAAGCGTATTGTCGTGGACCTTGATATCAAGGCTTTTGATTATGTAAATCAATGCCACAAGCTTAATTATAAATGTGGAAATAAAAATAAACACATTCATTTCCTCATAGCCGATATTAAACATATACGGCTGAATTACACTGTAGCTCTCGGTCGTTATCAGCATCCTCAACAGCAGGAAGAAAGCAAGGAACGGAAGCCACGGGGTATATTGCTCCCGGCTTACAAACTTTCTGAATATCACAAACATAAGTCCGCAAAGGAAAACAATACCGCAAAGCACAAATCTAAGCGCAATCTTTGAGCTTAAAGTATAATTGTCGTTGGTGTATTCCGTAAGATAAACCGGCAGATAAATTCCGGAAAAGTGGTCTGCCGAAATTTCAACCACAACCTCGTATTCCTCACCCGATGAAAGCTTGAACGGCAGAGAATAATGCCCTGCCGAGGTAACCGTTTCGTTATATGTTTTCGACGGTGTGCCGCTTATTGTAACAAGCTCTCCGCCAACATATATTTTATAAGCACAGGCAATGTTCGGGATATATATCGTAAGGTAAGAATCGGAATTTACATTTGTTATGTAGCTCCTGTACGAAGCGTAGCCGCCTGCGGAATACTTCCTTGTTTCAAGGACTCCCGACCAGGATGACGGAACATCGATCATTTCACGAACGGGATCTGTCGTCAGGTTGTCGCTTTTCAAAAAAGAGGAATGATAAAATTCCCACTCGCCCGTAAGATAAACGCCCCCGTCCTCTGAAAAGGCAACGCTTGAAAGGTCAAAATGAGCGTTCCCCTTATCACAGGGATCGGTTTTCTTATCAGAAACAAAATTGCACACAAAGACAGTGCCTAACAAAACAGCCGCCGTCAGAAGCACCGTTACAATAAGCAGTATATTTGATTTTAACTGTTGTTTGCCATCAGCCGTTAACAAAATCTCATCACTGTCCTTTTTAACAGAGTAATTATACTATATACCTTAAAATAAAACAAGCGTTTTTATTCATTCTCGGTTGACAATAAATGATTATAAAGGTATAATTTTTAAGATTATAAAGGGAAAGTGTTTTCGGACGCTTTTTGCAAGGAGATATTACAATGGAATGGACATCACTTAATGATTTGAGAGAAAAATATCTTGAATTTTTCGAATCTAAGGGTCATCTCAGGCTTGAGAGCTTTTCTCTTATCCCGCACAACGATAAGAGTCTTCTTCTTATCAACTCGGGAATGGCTCCGATGAAAAAGTATTTCACGGGCGAAATCACTCCGCCGAGAAAAAGAGTTACAACCTGTCAGAAATGTATCCGTACCCCCGACATTGAGAATGTCGGCAAGACTGCAAGGCACGGTACCTTCTTTGAAATGCTCGGCAACTTCTCGTTCGGCGATTACTTTAAGAAAGAGGTTATTCCGTGGGCTTGGGAGTTCTGCACGGAGGTTATGAAAATGGACCCCGAAAAGCTTTATATCAGCGTATATGAAGAGGATGACGAGGCTTACGATATTTGGACCAAGACAATCGGCGTAAAGCCCGACCATATGGTTCGTTTCGGCAAAGAGGACAACTTCTGGGAGCACGGCGCGGGTCCCTGCGGACCCTGTTCCGAAATCTACTACGACAGAGGCAAAAAGTACGGCTGCGGAAAGCCCGACTGCAAGGTCGGCTGTGAATGCGACAGATACATTGAGTTCTGGAACCTTGTTTTCACACAGTTTGAAAACGACGGCAACAACAACTATACAAGACTTGCCCACCCCAATATAGATACGGGTATGGGTCTTGAAAGGCTTGCATGCATTTCGCAGGATGTTGACAATCTCTTTGAGGTCGACACCGTTCAGAACATAATGAAACATATTATGAAAATCGCAAACATCGAATATCATCAGGACCCCAAAAAGGATGTTTCCCTGCGTGTTATTACCGATCATATCAGAAGCACGACAATGATGATAGGCGACGGCGTTATGCCCTCAAACGAAGGCAGAGGCTATGTTCTTCGCCGCCTTTTGAGGCGTGCGGCAAGACACGGCAGATTGCTCGGAATAAAGGGCACATTCCTCTCCGAGGTTGCGGAGACGGTTATCAACGAAAATAAGACCGCTTACCCGAACCTTGTCGAAAAGCACGACTTTATCATAAATGTTATTAAGGCAGAAGAAGAAAGCTTTGCAAAGACCATTGATACGGGTCTTATGATTTTCAATCAGATGATTGAAAGCCTTGACGGAAAGGTTTTAAGCGGCGAGGACGCCTTCAAGCTATCAGATACCTACGGTTTTCCGATTGACCTTACAAAGGAGCTTCTTGAAGAAAAGGGTCTTACCGTTGACGAGGACAGATGGGCTCAGCTTGTCAAGGAGCAGAAAATCCGTGCAAGAGCCGCTCATAAGGGCGCAGGCGCAGAGGCTTGGGAAGGCACGGGCAATGTAACAAAGGATATTGAAAAGACCGATTTTGTCGGCTATACATCGCTTGAAGCGGACGCACAGATAAAGGCTATCGTCGTTGACGGCGAAAGAAAAGAATATGCAACCGATGACGACAATATAACGCTTGTTCTCGACACCACCCCGTTCTATGCGGAAAGCGGCGGACAGGTAGGCGACAGCGGCGTTATCAAAGGCGAAGGCTTCACTTTTGAGGTAACATCGGCAACAAAGACTCACGAGGGAGTTATTCTCCACCACGGTTCGATAACCGACGGCGAGTCCTTAAAGCTCGGTGACAAGGTTCATGCGGAAGTAAGCTGTGAGACAAGAGAGGCTACAATGCGTAACCATACTGCGGCTCACTTGCTTCAGGCGGCTTTGAGAAAGGTGCTCGGCAGTCATGTTGAACAGGCAGGTCAGCTTGTAACTCCCGACGAGGTCCGTTTTGATTTCACGCATTTCTCCGCCCTCACTTTGGATGAGCTCAAGGCTGTTGAAAACGAGGTGAACACCGCCATTATGTCGGCTGTTGAGGTTACGACAAAGGAAATGCCCATTGACGAGGCTAAGAAGCTCGGCGCAATGGCTCTCTTCGGAGAAAAATACGGCGATATAGTAAGAGTTGTAAAAGCAGGCGATTTCTCGACCGAGCTTTGCGGAGGTACGCACGCAAAAAACACGGGCAACCTCGGACTTTTCAAAATTGTTTCCGAGTCCTCCGTCGCTTCGGGCGTCAGAAGAATTGTCGGTGTAACGGGCTTCAATGTTATGAAGTATATCGACAATGCAAACAAGGAAATCCGCGACACCGCGGCAGCTCTTAAAATCACAAATGTTGCTGATGTCGTTTCGAAGGCACAGGCAACAGTTGCAGAGCTTAAAGCAACGCAGAAGGAGCTTGAAGCTCTTAATTCACAGCTTGCCGCTTCAAAGGCTTCTGACCTTATGAAGAATGCAAAGCAGGTCGGCGAGGTTGTGGTTATTGCCGCAGATTTGGGCGAGGCAGGCGCCAATGAGCTGCGTTCAATGTGCGATAAGGCAAAAGAACAGGGTGAAAATATAGTAGCCGTGTTTGCCGGTGTTAACAAGGAAAAAGGCACAGGCTCATTTGCCTGCTGTGTAGGCAAGGACGCTTTGGCTCACGGTGCTCATGCAGGTAACATAGTCCGTCAGGTTGCGGCTGTTGCAGGCGGCTCCGGCGGCGGAAAGCCCGACAGCGCAATGGCGGGCGCAAAGGATATTTCAAAGATAAACGAAGCTCTTGAACAAACCGCTTCAATAGTCGAAGCAATGCTTAAATGAGGTGTAAAATATGAGTGATTGTATTTTCTGCAAGATTATTTTGGGAGAAATCCCCTCAAAGAAAATTTATGAGGACGATTTATGCTATGCTTTTTATGACATAGAGCCTCAGTCGGATGTGCATTTTCTCGTTGTTCCGAAAGAGCATATAGAATGTGCAAAGGATATAAACAAGGATAATTCCTCCCTTATAGCACATATTTTTGAGGTTATCGCGGAGCTTACAAGCGAATTGCAGCTTGACGGTTACAGAATAATAAACAACTGCGGCGAGAGCGCGGGACAGACGGTAAAGCACCTTCATTTTCATGTGTTGAGCGGCAGCAATCTCGGCGAAAAACTTGTATAAAGTATGAAACGCACACTTGCCGTAATAGGTTTTTCAATGCTTCTTGCATTGACCCTGTTCAGCAAAATAAATAACAGCAATGCGGCAAGCGTTACCTTGGCGGTTTCGCTTGCTTTGTTGTTTGCGTCTTCGGTTGTTAAACCGCTCAGGCAAAATATGACGGTTCCCACAGCACTGCTGTCGGTCTGTACCGCTCTGTGCCTATTTTTGGCTTCAAACGCACAGTATGAAACGATCTCAAAGATATACAATGACACCACCGTTACGGTAAGCGGAACTCTGATTTCCTTGCCGACAACCAACGGCTCAACAAGATATTACACGGTCAGAACCGATGAGGTGAACGGTGTAAAGGAGCATATCAACATAAGGATTGCCTCCTCTTCCCCTATTGACCTTGAGCCCACCGACACTTTAACCGCTAAGCTCGACACCTATGTTCTCGGAGCAGAGGACGACGAATTTCTTGAATACTACCGTTCAAAGAACATTCTGATAGGCGGAATATTCAACGGCGATGATACACAAGTGGTCAAGGGCAACAACAAAAGCATCAGCAGTCTTATTCTCAAGGTAAGATATGAGCTTTACAACGAAATAACAAGCGTTTTGCCTAATGATTACGGCGCCGTGGTCTGCGGACTTGTCCTCGGCGAAAAATCGGCGTTGAGCGAACGGGTCTCCAATGCATTCAGACTTTGCGGTGTGTTGCATTTGTTTGCGGTATCGGGTTTGCATATAAGCATCTGGTCATCTCTCATATACGGGAAGCTGCGCAAGCTCGGATTGGGCAGTAAGAAATCCTCGGTGTTTTCCATATTGTTCTGCCTGTTCTTCATGCTGTTGACCGGTGCAAATCCGCCCGTTATCAGAGCCGGCTTTATGATGATACTCGTCTATGCCGCAAACATTATACAAAAAGAGGCGGAGCCGATAAACTCCATAGGCTTTTCGCTGATAGTTATGCTGTTCCAAAATCCGTACTGTGCGCTGAGCGTCAGTCTGTGGCTGAGTCTGCTTGCAACCCTCGGAATACTGATTTTGTATAACGGAATAAACGATATTCTCAAAAAGCCGTTTGAGAAAATACCGTCAAAGGCGGTAAAATCCGCTATCAATTATGTAATTTCGCTGATTGCGGTCTGTGTGAGCGTAAACATCTTTACCCTACCGGTCTACTTTTTCAAATTCAAAAGCATTTCGCTTGTTCTGCTTGAAGCAAATCTTATAATGGTATTCTTGGGCAAGCTGTGTATGGAAATTGCGGGTGCCGGCTCGGTATTATCGCTTATCGGACTTAATTTCATCGGAACGCCGCTGATTACCGTTTCGGGTGCTGTCGCAAAAGTTCTTATAGCATCTGCTCTGCATCTTTCTTCACGGCGCTATCTGCTTATGCCCGTTACATCTCCGTTGATTATTGCGGTTTTCTGCATTTCAATGGTAACGCTGATGTTTATGACATATGTTCTCAAAAAGAAAGGCAAGGCACTTCGGATAACAGCACTGAGTCTTGCGCTTGTTTTCGTGCTTTGCGGCACATATGTATATGCAAAATCGCTTATAACTCCGGAAATAATCGTCAGACAAAGCGACGGAGGCATTTCTGCTGTTATAAAATACCGAGGTTACAGCGCAGTTGTCTTTGCGGACAACGAAGACTATGCGGCAAGCTCGGTTTGTGATATAATGGAAGATAATGCGGTAAGCCATATCGATGTACTTGCCCTTTACGAATCCGAGAAGAAAGCAAGAAAGCTGATAGAGTCATACGATGTCGACGAACTTCTGACAGACGACCCTGATCTTTGCGACAAGGTTTATTATATGGGTAAGCTCTCAAATATTGAGCGTCACACAGCGTCTCTATCCTCTCTCACGATTGCAACGCAGGACGATTTCTGTCAGGTGATTTTCAACGGCAAGACTACGCTTATTTGCCTTGACGCATCAGCTCTTCCAGAAGATTACAGGTGTGACAGTATTATTTGCGGCGAGCAGTATAAAGACCTGATAAATGAGGAAAATTTCAGTCAAGCAATATATACAAAACCCGACGGCGAGCCTATAAGGGTTGTGCTTTCATAAACGGAAAGGAAACGAAAATGTCTCAGGCAGATGAAACCACTCTTAAAAATCAAATAAAAGAACGCAGGTTTTCAAACGCTTACCTGATTTACGGAAACGAGCCGTACTTAAAGCAATATTACGCAAATCTCATTGCAAAGAAATGCGTCAGTGCGGATATGGAAGGGTTCAACCTCAGAAAATTCGACGCGGAGAACGGCACGCCCATTGACGAGCTTATCGACTCTACGGACACCCTCCCCGCCTTTTCCGAATACACCTGCACGCTTATGAAGGATTTTCCGCTCGACAGCTTTTACTCCTCGGACAAGGAGCGGTTTGAAAGCTGGATAAAGGATATGCCCGAAACGACCGTTGCGGTTTTCTGGCAGGACACGACGGAAATCAATCCTAAAAAGAACGCAAAGTGGAAAAATGTAATTTCAATTTTCACAAAATACGCAGAGAGCGTCTGCCTTGACAAAATGGACCGCACATCACTTGCGAAAACGATTGCAAGCGGTCTAAAAAAGCGCGGAATTACCGCCGACAGACAGGTTGCATTCTATCTTATCGACACCGTGGGCAACGACCTTAATGTTTTGCTCAACGAAGTGGAAAAGCTTACAGATTACAAAAAAAGCGGCGAGTTGACATATTCGGATATAGACGCAGTGTGCGTCAAATCGCTTGAAGCAAATGTTTTTGACCTTTCAAAGGCACTGCTTTCAAAGGACCTTTCCAAGAGCCTTATGATACTTGACAAGCTGTTTAAGGACAAGGAAAAGCCCGAGCTTATACTCGGTGCGCTTTCAAGCAATTTCATTGATATGTACAGGGTCAAGGTCGCTGTGCTTTCGGGCAAAAGCGCAGATTTTTTCAAGGATTACTATAACTACAAAAATGTTGAATTCAAGCTTCGCAACGCACAGCGTGATTGCAGAAACCTTGATATGGCACAGTTAAAAAAATGCATAGAATTGCTTGAGGGTGCGGACGAAAAAATCAAGCTGCGCACAAGCGATGAAAAGACAGTGCTTGAAAAGCTGTTGGTAGAGCTCAGCTGTGCAATGAACTGACGGAGAAAATTATGATAAAAATTGACCAAGCGGTAATAGTCGAGGGAAAATACGACAAAATAAAGCTGTCGCAAATTCTTGACGCGGTAATAATCGAAACCGACGGCTTCGGCGTTTTCAAGGACAGGGAAAAGCAACAATTCATACGAATGATTGCGCAGAAAAAAGGGATAGTAGTTCTGACGGACTCCGACTCCGCAGGCTTTGTGATACGCTCGTTTTTATCAGGAATACTTCCGCCCGAAAAAATCACTCATGTCTATATTCCCGACATTTTCGGAAAAGAACGCCGCAAGGACGCGCCGTCAAAAGAGGGCAAATTGGGCGTTGAGGGTATGACGGGTGAAATTATACTCGAAGCATTCAAAAAAGCCGGTATTGACGGCAAAAATGTCGTTTCCGACGAATCTGAACGGAGGCTTGTCACAAAAACCGACCTTTTTGAGGACGGAATTTGCGGAAAGGACAATTCGCTTGAAAAAAGGAAGCGGCTTTTGGCTGCTCTTTCGCTCCCCGAGCGTATGAGCGCCAACGCTATGCTTAAAATTATAAATTCTTATCTTACATATGACGACTATAAAAAAGCCGTAAAGGAAATCGGTGATTGAATGAAAATTCTTGTTTTACACACGGGCGGAACGATTGCAAGCGAAGAAAGCGGAAATGTAATCAATCCCTCCCGTGCACCCGTAATCGAAAAGTTCCTGAAAGAGCATAACGGAATTGAGTTTGACAGCGTAAAGGTGTGCAATATACTCTCCGAAAATGCCGACAATTCATTTTACGAACTGCTTATAAACACCCTGCTCTCCTCCGAGCTCTCAAATTACGGCGGCGTAATAATTATGCACGGCACGGATACTCTGCCGTTCACATCAAGCCTTGTTTCAATGGCGTTAAGGCATATTGAAATCCCCGTCTGCTTTATCGGGGCAAATTTCGTTATATCCGACCCACGCTCAAATGCTCTCGACAATCTTGCGCTTGCGGTAAACTATATTGAAAACGGCGGAAAAGGCTTTGTAGTTCCCTACAGAAATCCCGACGGCAAAAACCTTATACACCTTGCGACAAGACTTTGCCAGGCTGACTTTGCCTCTGCCGCTTTCTCGTCAATCAACAACACCAATCTCGCCGAGGTTGACAGCAACGGCTATATCTCCTTTAACAGAAAATCTGGAATATCCTATGACGGTATTTCAGCCCCGAAGGAAAGAATTGTCGGCGATAAAATCGAATTAAAAAACAAGGTGCTTTTAATCGGTGCTTACCCGGATATAGACTACTCCGTTTTCGACATTGAAAAGGCAAGACCTGCGGCGGTAATACACACCTGCTATCACTCGGGAACGGCGGACGGCAACAGGCTGCCGGAGTTTATCGAAAGATGCAAAAGCTGCGGTACTGACTTTTATCTCTGCCCACTAAAAAGGGACGAGGCGTTTTACGGCTCAACAAAAAACATTATCGACAGCGGGGCGAAACCGCTTTATAATATGACTGTCGAAAGCGCTCTTGCAAGAATAAAGCTGTGCAAGAGCCTTGACGGCTTAAACGATAACGACAATCTTTATTATGAGGAGTTTTGACTATGAAAAAGGCACTTAAATATGTATTCGGACTTGTTTCGTTTTTTCTTACGGCGCTTTCCGTCAGCGAGGCACTCAAGAAAAAGCAGGAGTTTGAAAAGGAGCTCAAATAATTACACATCACAAAAGGCGTTAAAGATCAGCTCTTTAACGCCTTATTTGTTTCGTATTATTCTATTGTACCGCCGCCGACTACCGTGTCGCCGTCATACAGAACCGCTGCCTGACCCTTTGTTATTGCACGCTGCGGCTCGTCGAAAACAATTTTCAGATGATTTTCGTCCGTCTGCACAACAACGGCAGGCTGTTCCTTTTGGTTGTATCTTATCTTGGCGCACAGGTGCTCCTGCCTTTCAAGCCTGTCGCACGCCGTGAAGCTGATATTTTTAACATTGACCTCTCTTTTGAAAAGATCGTCGTTAAAGCCGAGAATGACCTTGTTGTGCTCGACATCCTTTTCCACAACATACATTGAAGCGGGCAACGCAAGTCCGAGACCTCTCCTCTGCCCTATCGTATAACGGATAATTCCCTTATGCTCGCCGAGTCTTTTGCCGTTCATATCGACAAAATCTCCGCAAGGATAAGTCCTTCCCGTATAGTATTCGATAAATTTGCTGTAATCGCCGTCGGGAACGAAGCATATATCCTGACTTTCGTGCTTACGGGCATTTACAAAGCCATTTTCCTCCGCAATTTCACGCACTTGAGCTTTTGTGTAATTTCCGAGCGGGAATTTCGTCACTTTCAGCTGCTCCTGCGTGAGCGAATAAAGCACATAGCTCTGGTCCTTGGATAAATCGACAGCCTTTTTAAGAAGATACCTGTCGCCTT
Source organism: Eshraghiella crossota (assembly GCA_963624605.1). Lineage (GTDB taxonomy): Bacteria > Bacillota > Clostridia > Oscillospirales > Acutalibacteraceae > Fimenecus. Next base: position 10,044 of record CAVFQD010000040.1, read on the forward strand.
GCTTTTCAATCCTCGCATAATGTCCCGTTGCAACATAATCAATATCAAGCTCCTGCGCCTTGTGAAGCATCTTTGAGAACTTCATATAGCGGTTGCAGTCGATACACGGGTTAGGGGTAAAGCCGTTCTGATAAGCGGAGATAAAGCGTTCGATAACCTCCGACTTGAAGTCATCCGTCATATTAAGCGTATAATGGCGAATACCGAGCCTTGCGCACACGCTCTTTGCGTCAAGGACATCGTCAAGCGAACAGCATGTCTTGTCCGAAACAAAATCAATATCCTCATTATTATACAGCTTCATTGTCGCCCCGATAACCTCAAGCGACTCCTGCTGTAAAAGGTAAGCGGCTACCGAAGAGTCAACGCCGCCGCTCATACCTATCATTACCTTTTTATTTTCCGACAATTAAAACACCTCAGCCGCCGAGTCTAATCATTTCGTCAATACATCTGCGAGCCTTGACCCTTGTATCCTCGTCAAGCATTATTTCCTCGCCCGAACGACCGAGGACCGCATTGTAAACATCGCAGAGAGTTGACATTTTCATATTCTTGCATATGAGCTTCTGTGAGAGATAATAGAACATTTTATCGGGGCACTCATATTGCAAATGCTCCGCAATGGAAATTTCCGTACCGATGATAAATTCCTTGTTGTCGCTCTTTTTTGCAAACTCCATAATACCCGAGGTCGAGCCGACATAATCTGCATGCTTTACAACATCTGCGGTACACTCGGGATGAACAAGCAAAAGTGCGTTCGGATGCTTCTGCTTTGCCTTTATAACCTCGTTTTCGTTTACCGAAGCATGTACGGGACAGCCTCCCTGCAAAAGCTTGAAATTCTTTTCGGGAACCTGCTCGGCAACATACGCTCCGAGGTTACAATCCGGTATGAAAAGAATATTCTTGTCGGGAAGCTGTTTTACGATTTTAACTGCGGACGACGATGTAACGCAGACATCGCAAACCGTTTTGAGGTCAGCCGTTGTGTTTATGTAAGCGACTACCTTGTAGTCGGGATACTGCTCCTTGACAGCGGAAATAAGCTCCTTATCCATCTGCTCCGCCATAGGGCAGCCCGCCTCATCGTGAGCAAGGATGACCTTCTTTTCGGGAGATAGAATTTTCACGGTCTCCGCCATAAAGCGAACACCTACCATAATTACCGTTTTCTGCGGTGCGGAAGCTGCTTTTACGGATAGTGCGTAGCTGTCTCCGGTAAAGTCGGCAATTTCAAGTATTTCATGAGCGATATAAGAATGAGCGAGGATACATATATCCTTCTCCTTTTTAAGTCGCATTATTTCCTTTTGAACGTCATTGATCATAACTTTCACCTGCAAACAATAAAAAATTACAAATATAATAATACTCAATTATTCCTATAAAATCAATAGGAAATTCTTATTTAACAAGCAGAAAACGGCTTACTTTGCCTCCGAAGCCCGCTCCGACTTTATGGAATAAAGCTTTTTATCCGCTTCGGCAAATATTTCATCGTTACTCTTGTTTATGTCAAACATTGCGCTTCCGATACTCAACGACAGCGTGTAGGGAAGATTTTCTGCTTTGTTCATTTGCAAAACAGCTTTATTTATTTCATCCTTCAGTTCTTCAATTTCGGACGCACTCTTCCGCCTGCAAACAATTACAAACTCGTCTCCGCCGTACCGTGCAACAAAATCATGATGTCTGTCACATATACCGTTGAGGAGTACCGCGGTTTTTACAAGTGCGGTATCCCCCTCAAGATGACCGTAATTATCATTGATGTACTTAAACTTATCAATATCCATTATGAGATAATAGAGATCGCCCTTTTTGTCGGAAGCGCTCAGCTCCGAGTCAATATAAAGAGTCAACTGCCGTCTGTTGTTGATACCCGTCAGAGTATCAATCGAAATTTGCTTGTTCTGAACATTGATAAATACCAACAAAACCGAAAGCGAAATTCCGACGGCGGTATACGGTAAATCCAAATAAATAAATTGCAGAAGATTGCCTATAAGCGGAAAAAAAGTAAACTGCAAAAGCGCGCTCAATTCATCTTTTTTCTGCTTGGTTTTTTGACGGCGTATTCCCGCAACAGTCAGCACAGCCGCCCACAAAACATAAAGCATAATTATAAACGCTCTTATCCATGTACCGTTACCGCGATGATATAAATTTTCCTCATCAACATAAAAAATATAATGGGTCTTGTGCGAAGCAAGCGTGAGAACGGTTAAAACCAGCATCGGAACAGCGTAAACAGTTACTCTCTTTTTATAAGAGCTGTCAATTCTTCGCTTTACCTTAAAATCAACATAAGAAATCCATAAAAAGCCGACAACTCCGGTCAAAATCATATATATTGTATTAACGGTGATGTTTATAACCCTGAAAACAGGTATATTCACGCCGTCAACCATCGGCCATATAATATCGGTAATAAGCAAAATCAATGTCGCAAGAGACATTTCAAAGAAATATCGCTCCGCAAGCAGTATCTTTGAATGACGGCTTGACGCCTTGCTGATAAACAAAAGCATTATAAGGCAAATCGTATCGCCGAATATATAGGCAAAATTATTACTGCCCAACGCGCTCACCCTCCGAAAAATTTTAATGCAGGTAAATTCAATACAGCTTCTCTATTTCCTCAACAGGCTCCTTGAAGCATTTTTTAACTCTGAGCGATTTCGTTTTTCCGTCAACATATGCGCCGAACATCCTTGGCTTCATACTGTTGGAAAGCTGATATTTGGAAATAAGTTCAATAAGAGCTTCTCTCCTCTCGGTATTTTCAAGAGCCGCCACAGATGAAAGAATGACCTTGACGCTGTCCTCGGGAGAAATTTTGCTTACCTTAACGCATACAAAACCGTCCTTTGCGGAAATATCACACTCTTTCTCGGTGCCGTTAACTCTTACAGAGACCTCGGCGCCGACAATATCTCGGAACGAAAAAGTGTAATTTCTCGACTGCGGAACAACCGATTTATCCCCTCTTACGGGATTTACGGTAAATTCAACACGGTTGCCGTTTTCAGACACCTCAAAATCGGTAAAAGCAAGCCTTCCGTTTTGATATTCCATAGTTTCGCCGTCGTCCTCATACATAGAGAACCTGTTGTTTCCCCTGTAAATGAGAATTTCCGTATCTGTGGGATTTTCCCACGAATTATCTCTGCCGTTTATTCCGAGCGGTATAATCGCACCCTCTTTTGCAAGAACGGGTATTGTGCTCTCATCACGGAAAAGCTTTATGCTCATAGGGCCGTGATAAATGCGATTATTGAAAATATCGGTATATCTGCCCTCGGGTATCCATGCGTTTGTGCCCGCAAGAAATGTTTTTTTGTTCCTCGGTTTAGTAATCGGTGCGACAATAAGCTCCGAACCGAAATTATATTCGTTTTTGCATTTGTATGCTTCCGAACAATCTGGGTATTCATAATACATAGGTTCGCAAATTGCCCTGCCGTCCGTGCTCGTTCTGTAATTCATTGTATAGAGATACGGCAACAGCCTGTGGCGAAGCCGCATAAATTCCGTAGTAATGGCTTCAACGCTCTTTGAGTACTTCCACGGCTCCTTGCCCATAAACTCGTTTGAGGTTGAATGAAGGCGCATTATCGGTGAAAAAACACCAAACTGAACCCATCTGAGATACAGCTCATCGTCCTTTTTGCCGAAGCAGTGACCGCCTATGTCATGGCTCCACCATGTATAACCGATATTGGTTGCGGTTGAGGTAAAGTACGGCTGAAAATCAAGCGCTCTCCACCTTTGGTGAGTATCTCCCGAAAAGCCGAGCGGATAGCGGTGCGAGCCTGCGCCCGCAAACCTTGAAAGTATGAGCGGACGCCTCTTGCCGTCTCTTGCAATATCCATTGAATGATAGTGGTTGAGTGCCCAAAGCGGGTCAAGTCCCGAAATGTCGGTCTTGTTGCCCTGCTGCCAGTCAATCCACCAAAAGTCAACGCCCATGTCCTGAAGCGGCTTGTGGACTATCTTGAAATATGCCTCGACATATTTTTTGTCGGTTATGTCAAACTTGTACTGCTTTTTATCCTTTGGGTCGTCACCCATAAATCTTGCAAACTCATCATAACAGTCCTCAAAAGAGCGTATTCCGGTTGCAGGATGAAGATTGAGCGTTACCTTGAAATTCTTGTTTTGAAGCCATGACAAGAAGCCCTGCGGGTCAGGAAAAAGATCGGTGTTCCAGCTGTAGCCCGTCCAGCCGCCGTCGGACATCATATCAAAGAATTTCTCCTTAATTGTCTCACAGTGCGCATTTTTTGCGGCTTCTTTTCCGAATTTTTTCTTAATGTCAACCCAATGCCAATCCATATCGACAGTAGCCACCGTAATCGGAATTTCTCTGTCAATAAACCTCTGCATAAGAGTGATGTATTCGTCCTGCGTGTACGCCTTATATCTCGACCACCAGTTTCCGAGAGCAAACCTCGGAACAAGCGGAGCAGAGCCCGTAAGCTTAAAAAAATCACGGACTGCGTTTATATAATCGTTTCCGTAGGCAAAGAAATATACATCGCTTTCCTTATGAGCCCTCGGAACAATTTGACCGTCAGAGGAAATTATAAGAGAATTGCTGTCGCAAAGCCTTGCAACGCCGTTACGGGATATAATTCCGTCTCCGATTTTTACACTTCCGCGCGTACCGTCAAGGGTTCTGCATGTGCCTTTAAGATTACCGGAATTATATTCGGTTATATGTCGTGAATCCGCAAGGTCTATATATAACATCCTGTGCGTCGCGGTATCATAACAAAATTCCGCGAGCTCGGTTTTCAGAGTGATCTTGCTTCCGTTTTGTTTGTGGGTAAATGTCGGATTGTCAAAATTTCTGAACCACACAGCCTGTGTAGGCTCATCGCAAAATTTCTTGCTTTCTGAGACCTCTGCTCGAACAAGGCGCGATGTCAGAACCGTAAGCCTTGTGTCCCCAAAAACAACCGTGTTTTCTTCTTTTGCAACCGGCGAGCATTTAATTTTGAACAAATTAAAATAATCCGACATAGTTTCCCCTCCGTACATTCATAAATTTATTTTAATATATTCCACAATTTCGTTTATTAATTTTTTAATAAAAAATGCCAAAAAAAGAATAAAAAAGAGAAAAATATTCAAAAATCACTTGCAAAACACTCAAATATGTGATAATATACTCGGGCAGTAAAAAATACGACTTATGTTTTTTACAAAGCTCGGCGAATCTCCCTACAATATATCCGCCGAATAAATTTAATACTATCGGGGTGTAGCGCAGTTGGTAGCGCACTAGACTGGGGGTCTAGGGGCCGCAAGTTCAAGTCTTGTCACTCCGACCATATTGTAAAAAAGCCTGTGGATTGCTTGTCCTACAGGCTTTTTTACTTTTAACTTATGTTATCTAACGGGCTGAAATTTGTAAAATAGACTGCGTTTTTGCTCTGTGTCAAGTGTACATATTTTTGCACCATATCTAACGAGCTATGCCCTAATATTTGTTGCAAAGCATATATATTTCCGCCGTTTTCTAAATATCGTGTCGCAAATGTATGTCTCAACAAATGAGGGTATATTCTACGAGTCAAGAATACTTTTTTGAGTTTTTTGAACTCTTTGTCTATCGTTCCTTGCTTTATCGGCTCATAGTTTTTAGTTAAAAACAATGCCTTTGACATAACAAATGCAGGTCTCATAACCATATACTTTACTAAATATTTTTGCGACTTCAAGCCTAAAGGCACTATGCGTTGTTTGTTTCCCTTGCCTTTCACAATAACATAATTTTCTGCTATGTGTAAGTCGGATAACTGCATCCGAACAACCTCATTTTTTCGCAGTCCGCTATCAAGCATTAAAGCACATATACAATAGTTACGAATGCCAACAAATGTTTTTGTGTTAAATACCGAAAACAGCTTTTTTATCTCATTATCCGTCAACACATTTATTACCTTTTTTTCCGCTTTGGGTAATGCTAATTTTGCGCTTAAATCTTCAAATATATAATTTTCTTTGTACAGCCAAGAGACAAACGCTTTAATGCCTTTAACATAAGATTTTATCGTATTGCTAGCGATATTTTTATCCTGTAAGCTGAACACATATTGTTTCAAATTCAAAATTGTAATTTCTTCAATCTCAAAGTCTTTACCTAGGAAATCAATAAGAGGATTTACACAATATCCGTAATATTTAATTGTTTTATCGCTGTTTCCTTTTATCCTTTGTTCTATACAAAAAGCCTTAAATGCCATTGCTGATGTCATATGTATCACCGTAAAAAATTATTCTTGATTATTGTGTCGATTTAGGTTATACTGTCTGTAGTTAAATTTGTTGCTGAAATCGTTATCGGTTATAGCAATACTTCTTTCATAGGTTGGCTTTGCAGAGCCGACCTTTTTTTCTGCCTC
>CAVFQD010000041.1:0-15891 GCA_963624605.1 Eshraghiella crossota
TTTTAGCAAGTACAACTACAAAATCCTGTCTTTGAATATTGTCGGCAGGTCCGAAGTAGCCGTTGCCGTAGCCGCTGAAATAATTGTGTTCAACATTGAACAAAACAGCGTTTGTGTACCATACGCCGTATACAACATCCGGGAAAAGTCTGTATTCAAAGTCGTTTGAATTTGCATATGTTTGAGCCGTAGTACTTGGTCTGCCGCAAACAACGAAGTCTGTCCATCTTACAGCACTGTATCCTTCGTCGGAAGTATCATCTTCTATAATTGAATAGCCGAAAGCCATATCGCCTACATAAGTAACACTTGCGGGAATATTTACAAAATCAAGACCGTCGCAAGCAAAGAAAGCGCCGTCATAGATTGTTTTAAGCGAATTCGGGAATTTAATGTTTGCGATGGATACGCAAAGCTCAAAAGCGCCTCCGCCGATTGTCTCCAAGCCCTCGTTGAACTTAACGCTTGCGAGGTTATAGCATACATCAAATGCATAATCGCCTATTGACTTAACGCTTGCGGGGATTGTAACGGAAAGCAAATTTTCATTTTCCGCAAAAGCCTCATCGCCGATAGCTGTTACAGCCTTACCTGCGATTGTGTCGGGAATTTCAACATTTGAAGCGGAGCCGTTATATTTTGTAATTGTAACGGTACCGTCAGAGCCTGTTGTGTAGCTGAACTCACTTTCGGGAGTTGCTGCAAACGAGCCGACAGGCAGCATTGAAATTGCCGTTATTATCATAACCAATGATAACAACACGGATAAAATTTTTGTCTTTTTCATAGAGTCCTCTCCTTAAAGATTATATCAACAGCCGCACGGAGTGCAACATATTGCCTACGCTGCAAAACCCGACAAAATAAGTGTAATTTGTTCATATTTATTTGTCGGATTGGTTTGCTTTTTTAATTTTAATATATACTTTTGTTCTTTTTATATTTTAGAACAGTTTGTTCTATTTGTCAATCATCAAAAATTATATATTTTATAATTGTTTCGGTGATACAGATGAAATTCCTACGAATACGGAACTTGAGAGAGGACAATGATTTGACCCAAAAAGAGCTCGGAGAAAAGCTCAATATGCCCCAGCGCACCTACGCCTACTACGAAAGCGGTCAGCGCACCATTCCGCCGGAAGTTCTCATTAAGCTTGCGGATTTTTACGATGTGTCGGTTGATTATATATTGGGCAGAACAAACATACCCAAGCACTGAAAAATTGAAGGGCGGTTCGTTGATCCGCCCTGTTTTTATGCGCAAAAAAGGCACCCTTTTCGAGGGTGCCTTAATCCGATTTCAGGTTGTCATGCCTTCATTGCTTCTTCAACAGCAACAGCAACTGCAACGGTAGCTCCAACCATCGGGTTGTTGCCCATACCGATAAGTCCCATCATCTCAACATGAGCCGGAACAGAGGAGGAGCCTGCGAACTGAGCGTCCGAGTGCATACGACCCATTGTATCGGTCATACCGTATGAAGAGGGGCCTGCTGCCATGTTGTCGGGGTGAAGTGTACGGCCTGTGCCGCCGCCCGATGCAACGGAGAAGTACTTAACGCCGTTTTCAACGCACCATTTCTTGTATGTGCCTGCAACGGGGTGCTGGAATCTTGTCGGGTTAGTTGAGTTACCTGTGATTGAAACGCCGACATTTTCAAGCTTCATTATAGCAACGCCCTCGGGAACATTGTCAGCACCGTAGCACTTAACATCAGCTCTCGGACCGTTTGAGAAAGCTCTCTGCTCCGTAACCTTAACGGTTTCGGTGTAGGGATCAAACTCTGTTTCGCAATATGTGAAGCCGTTGATTCTTGAAATGATATAAGCTGCGTCCTTACCGAGACCGTTCAAGATAACTCTGAGGTTCTTCTGACGAACCTTGTTTGCGTTAAGAGCGATTTTGATTGCACCCTCAGCGGCAGCAAAGCTCTCGTGTCCCGCAAGGAAGCAGAAGCACTCTGTCTCTTCGGAAAGGAGCATCTTACCGAGGTTTCCGTGGCCGAGGCCTACCTTACGGTTTTCCGCAACGGAACCGGGGATGCAGAAGCTCTGAAGTCCTACGCCGATAGCAGCCGCAGCGTCTGCAGCCTTTGTGCAGCCTGACTTAATCGCAATTGCCGCACCTACTGTGTAAGCCCACTTAGCGTTCTCAAAGCAGATAGGCTGTGTCTCCTGTACGATTGTATAGGGGTCAATGCCTTTTTCCGCACAAATTTCTTTACATTCGTCGATTGACGAAATGCCGTATTCTTTAAGAGTTGCGAGGATTTTAGCCTCACGTCTTTCGTAACCTTCAAACTGTGCCATTGTTAAATCCTCCCTCTCTTATTCTTTTCTCGGGTCGATATACTTAGCGGCTTCGTCAAATCTGCCGTAAGTTCCGATTGATTTCTTGTATGCTTCGTTGGGTTCCATACCCTGCTTGATGAAGTCCGTCATCTTGCCGAGTGAAACGAACTCGTATCCGATAACCTCGTCGTTTTCGTCAAGAGCCATTCTTGTGCAGTAGCCCTCTGTCATTTCAAGGTAACGAACACCCTTTGCCTTTGTGCCGTACATTGTGCCGACCATTGAACGGAAGCCCTTACCGAGGTCCTCCATACCTGCGCCGATAACAAGACCGTCATCCGAGAAAGCGGACTGTGTACGACCGTAAACGATCTGGAGGAACAGCTCTCTCATTGCGGTGTTGATAGCGTCGCAAACGAGGTCTGTATTAAGAGCCTCAAGCACTGTTTTGCCCGGAAGAATTTCAGCAGCCATAGCCGCAGAATGGGTCATACCCGAGCAACCTACGGTCTCAACAAGAGCCTCTTCGATAATTCCGTTTTTAACGTTAAGTGAGAGCTTGCAGCAGCCCTGCTGGGGAGCACACCAGCCAATGCCGTGTGTGTAACCCGAAATGTCTGTGATCTGCTTTGCTGCAACCCATTTTCCTTCTTCGGGAATGGGAGCCGGATCGTGGTGCGGTCCTTTGGCAACACAGCACATTGTTTCAACTTCATGTGAATAGTTAATCATTGTAACATGAACTCCTTTCCTGTTTTACCATAAAGAACCGTAACGCAATAAGCAAGCTTGTCCGAAAGCGGTTTGTAAAATACATATCGCATTCGTCGGCTTTATGGCGATGTACGATAGTATTATACATTTTTGTTATCGATTTATCAATAGAAAATTTAAGATTGCGAGTGTAAAATGTCGCTTTTTTTGTGATAAAGTCTCGTTGCCGACTTTTCACCGTAATAGTTTTCGAGAGTTTTTGCGGTGTTTGCCGCCTCTCTTTTCATTTCGTAAAGGCAAAGCAGATTTCTGTTCGCCGTATGCTTTTGCGCGCCCTTGTAGCTTTTGGAGCGTTCACGCAGCGCCGCAATCTGTTTTTCGAGCCTTTTCTCATCTTCTCTGTAAGTCTTTGCAAGTTCGTTCAAAGTCATAATTTTGTTTCCTTTCGTAACATTTTGCAATCTTGATTATAGAGATTTTTTGTTACGAAAGCAAACAATTTTGTTACGAAAAGTACCATTATTTGTACTTTGATAGTGTTATAATACGCCGCTTTATGACAAAAAGGACACGGAATATCCGCGTCCTTTGTCTCTTGTTCTAACTTATATGCTTAAAATGTCTTAACAAGCTCTTTTAGATAAGCCTTGAAGTCCTCGCCAATCTCATCGTGATTGAGCGCAACCTCACAGTTGGCTTTCATAATTCCGAGCTTGTTACCCATATCGTAGCGCACGCCGTCAAAATCAACCGCATTGAGCTTCCCCTGCTTTGCAAGCATAAGCATTGAATCGGTAAAATAAACCTCGCCGCTCTTTTTGTCAGGAGGAGTCTGTTCAATCAAATCAAAAATCTCCGGCGGCATAACGACCCTGCCGAGTATTGAATAGCACGATACAATTTCCTCGGGAGTAGGCTTTTCGATTATATTGTGAACCGCCATAACGTTGCCGTCAAGCGGCGTAACATCAAGCGAGCAGTATTTTGGAACATCCTTTCTCGGAACCTCCTTGACGCCGACGCAGCCTGCGCCGTATTTATTATATGCGTCTATGAGCTGACCGATAACTGGCTTTCCCTCGGGCGATACGATAACATCGTCACCGTAAAGAATTGCAAACGGCTCGTTTCCTATAAAGCTTCTCGCACAGGAAATTGCGTGAGCAAGACCCTTTGTCTCTTTCTGCCTGATATAATACATATTCGCAAGGTTTGACGCATGAAGAACATCGTCATAAATTCTCTTCTTTGACGGATTGTCTTTAAGCGAAGCCTCAAGCTCGAACGAATGGTCGAAATGGTCCTCAATTACGCCCTTTCCTCTGTTTGTGATAACGAGAATGTCCGTAATTCCCGCCGCAGCAGCCTCTTCGACAATATACTGGATTGCAGGCTTGTCAACAATGTTGAGCATTTCCTTCGGTACGGATTTTGAAGCGGGTAAAACCCTTGTTCCGAGACCCGCCGCAGGTATAATCGCCTTTGTGATTTTCATTTTCAGCTCCCCTTTGTAATGAACGAAAGCAGTAACTGCTCCGCACAGTAATATCCGAACACGGCAAGTAAAGCCATTGCCGTTGAAATTCCTCCGCGTTTCATAATTCGCAGTCGGTACTCATCGTCAGTTTTGGCTTCGGCTTTGAAATCAGTAAGGTCTTTTTCGATTTTCCTCTTATACAGGGTGTTTCCGAAAATTCCGCCGAACAGTCTGATTGCAAGTTCAACGCCCACAAGTGCAACAACCTCCGGCGTTCTTATAAATTCCTTGCTGACCTCACTCATTTCCTCAACCGTAATTTCGCCGTTTTGATACTGCTCAACCGAGGTTTCATATGTCTGCGCCCTCTCAATAAGCCGCGGCGTTGTACAAATTCCTGTCGTAAACAGCGATACAAGCAGCAGCGCAAAGCCTATAATATTCATTTTTCTGAAAAAGAACCAATATGGCGAAAAGAAAAACGCCGCCCAGTTAAAGGTGTGTTTTCTGCCTGTCTTTTCCGCAACATAGAATTTGGGAATGTATCTGTTTGCGCTCATCTGCACATATGCGGCAACATCCGAAACCTTGTGCGTGCCTATCGTGTCGTCGGGAGAAATTTCCACAACCCTTGTTCCGTAAGGCAAATTCGGCGCAGGTGGGAACGGCGTCTGAATATTGTAAAGCCTTGCCGAACAGTAAAGGCAGTTCGGCTCCTCTGCCGGATTTTCCCTGCCGCAGTTCGGGCAGACAACGGTTTTACCGCCGGATTTTTCGTGCCTCTCAAAAGCTTTCGGCGTCTGCGGCTGTGCTTCTGGCTTCCACTCAAAATCGGCAGAGTGCAGGCTTTCGTTTGCACAGGTATTATGAAGATTATAACATTCTCTGTGGTGCGGAGTTCCGCAAACGGGACAAACTACAATATCGTCGTCCTGCGTAAACTTTTTACCGCACACAGGGCAGGTTTCACCAATATAATTCACTTAATCAGCCTCTTTTTAAGATATTTGACCCTCATCAAACATTTATCTCAACATTTATACCCAATTCGTCCTTATACTTTTCAAGTATCGGCTTTACCTCGGCGTCGATAAACTCGACAACCTGCTCTGGCGCTCTGCCGACAAACTTTTCAGGCTTCATCTCCGCAAGAATTTCTTCCTTTGTAAGCGAGAACATACTGTCAGCCGCAATGCGGTCAACCAAATCGTTTTCGCCGCCGTCAACCTTGACAACCTTGCCCGCTTCCATTGAAAGCTCACGGATTCTCTCGTGAAGTTCCTGACGGTCGCCGCCCTTCTTGACAGCCGCCATCATAATGTTCTCCGTTGCCATAAACGGAAGCTCCTCGTTGAGGTGCTTTTCGATCATTTTGGGATATACAACAAGTCCGTCAACAACATTGATATAAAGCTCAAGCACTGCGTCCGTTGCAAGAAACGCCTCGGGGACGCTTATTCTCTTGTTTGCAGAGTCGTCAAGCGTTCTCTCAAACCACTGTGTAGCCGCTGTAATCGCAGGGTTGAGCGCGTCGCAGATAACATATCTTGAAAGCGAAGAAATTCTCTCGCTTCTCATCGGATTTCTCTTGTATGCCATAGCGGAAGAGCCTATCTGTTTCTTTTCAAAGGGCTCCTCGAGCTCCTTTTTGTGCTGTAAAAGTCTGAGATCGCCCGAAAACTTGTACGCCGACTGCGCAATTTCCGAAAGTACGCTGAGGACATTGTAATCAAGCTTTCTCGAATAGGTCTGACCCGATACCATATAGCACTGCTCAAAGCCCATCTTTTCGGCAATTTTTCTGTCAAGCGCCTTTATCTTTTCCGAGTCTCCGTCAAAAATTTCAACAAACGAAGCCTGTGTACCCGTTGTTCCCTTTGAGCCGAGAAGCTTCATCTGCGAAATCTGAAACTCCAGTGCCGCAAAATCAAGCACAAGGTCGTTGAGCCAAAGCGACGCTCTTTTACCGACGGTTGTCGGCTGAGCCGCCTGGAAGTGTGTAAACGCAAGGCAGGGCATATCCTTATATTTCAATGCGAAATTGGAAAGCTCGTTTATAAGGTTTACAAGCTTTTTTCTGATAAGCTTCAGCGCCTCGGTCATTATAATGACATCCGTGTTGTCACCGACATAGCAGGAGGTAGCGCCCCAGTGGATAATACCCTTTGCTTTCGGGCACTGTACGCCGTAAGCGTAAACATGGCTCATAACATCGTGGCGGACTTCCTTTTCTTGCGCTTCGGCAACCTCGTAGTTTATATCCTCGGCGTGTGCTTTAAGCTCCGCTATCTGCTCGTCGGTAATATCCAAACCGAGCTCTTTTTCGCTCTCCGCAAGGGCAATCCAAAGCTTTCTCCATGTTCTGAACTTAAAGTCGGGAGAGAAGATATACTTCATTTCCTTGCTTGAATACCTTGAATTGAGCGGACTCTCGTAAACGTCTCTCATTATAATTCCCCTTTATTATTCGGCAAAATGCTTTCTGATTCTTTCAACTGCTTTTTCGGTGTTTTCGGTCGTTCCGAATGCGGTAAGGCGGAAATAGCCCTCGCCTGCGGGGCCGAAGCCCTCGCCCGGAGTGCCTACAACCTGCAATTCGTTGAGAAGGAGGTCAAAGAACTCCCAGCTTCCCATATTGTCGGGAGTCTTGAGCCATACATAAGGCGAGTTTACCGCGCCGTAAACCTCAAAGCCGCAAGACTTCAAGCCGTCATATATTATTTTAGCATTTTTCTGATAATAAGCAATAATTTCTCTGATTTCTTTCTTTCCCTGCTCAGAATAAACCGCCTCGGCAGCCCTCTGGGTTATGTACGAAACGCCGTTGAACTTCGTAGCCTGTCTGCGAGCCCACATTGAATTGAGCTCTGTTCCGTTAACCTTGAGATTGTGCGGAACAACCGTGTATCCGCAACGAACGCCCGTAAAGCCTGCAGTCTTAGAGAATGATTTGAACTCGATAGCACAGGTCTTTGCGCCCTCAATCTCATAAATCGTATGCGGTACATTTTCTTCTGTGATAAACGCCTCATAAGCTGCGTCATAAAGAATTACCGCACCGTTTTCATTTGCGTAATCCACCCACTTTTTGAGCTCATCCTTTGTGATTGCCATACCGGTGGGATTGTTCGGGAAGCAGAGATAAATTATATCAACCTTTTCCGTCGGAATCTGCGGGAGGAAATTATTCTCCGCAAGGCAGGGCATATAGTAAATGTTTGACCACTTGCCCTCCGCGTTCTTTTCGCCCGAACGGCCCGACATTACGTTTGTGTCAACATATACGGGATAAACGGGGTCGCAGATTGCAACCTTGTTGTCAAGCGAAAAAATGTCGCCGATATTGCCCGTGTCGCTCTTTGCGCCGTCGGAAACAAAAATTTCGGAATTGTCAATTTCAACGCCGTGAGCCCTATAGTCGTTCTCGTTGATTGCGTCAAGCAAAAAGTCATAGCCGTACTCGGGCGGATATCCTCTGAAGGTCTCCGCATGCGACATCTCGTCAACCGCCTTGTGCATAGCGTCGATGCAAGCGGGAGCGAGCGGGCGTGTAACATCGCCGATACCGAGTCTTATGATGTTCTTCGCCTTTTCGGGATTAGCGGCAGTATACTCTCTGACCTTTTTCGCAATGTTGGAGAAAAGGTAGCTGCTTTCGATTTTCAAAAAGTTTTCGTTGAATTTCATTTCTTTATTCCTTTCGTTTATTCTTTAATTTCTCCCGTGCACACCGTTGCGGCAGGGCCCGTCATATAGACATCTCCGCCATCCGTCCAGTTGTCGGTAAGTGTGCCGCCGAGAAGATTTATTTTTATATCCGTGTTTTTCTTGCAGTATCCGCAAAGCACGGAAGCCACCGTAACCGCACACGAACCCGTACCGCAGGCAAGCGTCTCGCCCGAGCCTCTTTCCCATACTCTCATATCAAGCTCGGTATCGCTTACAATATGTACGAATTCCGTGTTCACACGCTCGGGGAACATTTCATTGTTTTCAAATTTCGGGCCTATCTTTTCAAGGTCAAGATTTTTTACATCATCAACATAGATTATGCAGTGCGGATTACCCATTGAAACGCAGGTGACCTCATAGTCTTTATTGTCAACAGTTAATTTTCGTCTGACAACACTGTCGCCGCCGAATTTTGTCGGTATTTTTTCAGCTTCAAGTATCGGCGCGCCCATATTCACCCTTGCCGCAGTAACCCTGCCGTTTTCCGTAAACACCTTGATATACTTGATTCCGCTCCTTGTTTCAATCGATATTTCGTCCTTGTCCGTCATACCGTTGTCATAAACATATTTTGCAACGCACCTTATGCCGTTGCCGCACATCATACCCTCGGAGCCGTCGGCGTTGTATATGTTCATTTTGAAATCCGCTTTGTCGCTCGGAGATATAAGTATAAGACCGTCCGAGCCTATGCCGAAATGCCTGTCGCTTACTTTAATTGAAAAGCTTTTCGGATCCCTGACCGTCTCTTCAAAGCAGTTTATATAGATATAATCGTTTCCTGCTCCTTGCATCTTAGTAAATTTCAATCTATTCATCTCCAATCATCCGTGCAACCTCAAGTATCTTCATTCCGCTTTCCATGCTTCTGCGTTGAAGTATCTTATGTGCCTCACGTTCTGAAACATGATGCCTGTTCATTATTATACGCTTTGCAATATTAAGTATTTCCTCTGTCTCACAGCTCTTTTCACGCCTTGTAAAGGTCTCGTTCTCCGTTGCCGACATCACTCTGACTGTTTTCAGAAACTCCACTCTGTCCAGCGGCATATACAGCGTAACCATATTGCTGACAAAAACCGTTTGCGGTTCTCCCGAGGGCAGGAGATGTATCATATCGCAGCCCTGCGGAAGCATATTCGCAAGAGAGACCGCTGTCATATCGCTTAGCCTGCCGCACACTATCAGCGCTCCGGGATATATGCTCGCATAGGCGAGGACCTCATTTCCCGAGCCGAAAAGAGACCGTACAAAAACCCCGCCGCTTTGCAATATTGTTTTAATATGCTCTGCGGCGCGATTATTGGCGCTTGCAATAATAACGTCTCTCATAAACCAACCTTTTTCCGATTATTTGTAAAGCGGGTGCTTGGCGCAAATTTCATTTACGCCGTTACGGATATATTCCTTGCTGTTTTCAAAATCGTTTACCGCAAGAGCAATGTATTCCGCAATCTTATCCATATCGTCGGCGTCAAGACCTCTTGTTGTAACCGCAGGAGTTCCAAGACGAAGACCGCTTGTGATAAACGGACTTCTGGGCTCGTTGGGTACGGTGTTCTTGTTTGCCGTGATATAAACCTCGTCAAGCCTGTGTTCGAGTTCCTTACCCGTAACCTCGCTGCCGCGAAGGTCAACAAGGCAAAGATGGTTGTCGCTGCCGCCCGAAACAAGCTTGATATCTCTCGCAAGCAAGCCCTTTACGAGAGCCTGACAGTTTTCGATAACCTTTTTCTGATATTCCTTAAACTCCGGTTTGAGAGCCTCGCCGAAGCAAACCGCCTTGCCTGCGATAACGTGCATAAGCGGACCGCCCTGTGTGCCGGGGAAGATAGCCTTATTGAACGCCTTGCCGAGCTCCTCGTCATTGCAGAGGATAAGACCGCCTCTCGGACCTCTTAAAGTCTTATGAGTTGTGGTCGTTACGACATCCGCATACGGAACGGGCGAGGGATGAAGTCCTGCGGCGATAAGACCTGCAATGTGCGCCATATCGACCATAAAGTAAGCGCCGACTTCCTTTGCTATCTGTGAAATTCTCTCAAAATCAATAATTCTCGGATATGCCGAAGCTCCTGCAACAATAAGCTTCGGTTTACACTCCTTGGCTTTTTTCTCAAATTCGTCATAATCTATAAAGCCGTCCGAATTTACGCCATATGGTACAAAGTTGAAGTATTTACCCGACATATTGACGGGAGAGCCGTGAGTAAGATGTCCTCCCTCGGCAAGGTTCATTCCCATTACCGTGTCGCCGGGAGTGAGCAGTGCGAAGTAAACCGCCATATTTGCCTGTGCGCCCGAATGAGGCTGAACATTTGCGTATTTTGCGCCGAAGAGTTCTTTTACTCTGTCTCTGGCAATGTCCTCAACAATATCCACGCACTCGCAACCGCCGTAATATCTTTTTCCCGGATAGCCTTCTGCGTATTTGTTTGTCAGTATGCTTCCCATAGCCGCCATAACTGCGGGGGAAACTATATTTTCGCTTGCGATAAGCTCAATGTTCCTCTGCTGACGCTCAAGCTCCTTCTGCATTGCCGCACCGACCTGCTCGTCGTACTTAGAAACAAGACCGATTGAATCCAAAAGATCGTTATACATATCCTTAACCTCAATTCCTTAACAAATTATAAATTAACCGAATAGTTCGGAGCCTCTTTTGTGATAAATACATCGTGAGGATGGCTCTCTTTAAGACCCGCATTTGTAATTCTTATGAACTTGGTCTTTTTCTGAAGCTCGGGGACATTTCTGCATCCGCAATAGCCCATGCCCGATTTAAGACCGCCCATCATCTGGTATACAGTGTCCGAAAGAATTCCCTTGTAAGGAACACGACCCTCAATTCCCTCGGGAACAAGCTTCTTGTTGTCCTCCTGGAAATATCTGTCTCTTGAGCCCTTGTTCATAGCGGCGATAGAGCCCATTCCTCTGTAAACCTTGAACTGTCTGCCCTGGAAAATCTCACTGCTTCCGGGAGACTCCTCACAGCCCGCTACAAGCGAACCGACCATAATTGCCGAAGCACCTGCCGCAATAGCCTTTACAATTTCACCCGAATACTTGATACCGCCGTCCGCGATAACAGAAATACCGTGCTTTGAAGCCTCGTTTGCCGAGTCGTAAACCGCCGTAATCTGCGGTACACCGATACCCGCAACCACACGGGTGGTACAAATGGAACCGGGGCCTATACCGACCTTAACGCAATCTGCACCGGCGTCAATAAGAGCCTTAGTGCCCTCTGCCGTAGCAACGTTTCCTGCAATAAGCGCAACATCGGGGAACGCAGCCTTGACTCTTGTTACCGAATTGAGGATGTTTTTCGAATGTCCGTGAGCCGAATCAAGCGTGAGCACATCAACGCCCGCTTCTACAAGAGCCGCCGCTCTGTCAAGCACATCGGAGGTTACGCCTATGGCCGCACCGCAAAGAAGTCTGCCTCTTGCGTCTCTTGCGGAATTGGGATACTGAACGCTCTTTTCAATATCCTTTATCGTGATAAGTCCCTTGAGATAACCCTGTTCGTCGACAAGAGGAAGCTTTTCGATTTTATGCTTCATAAGGATATCTTTTGCCTGCTCAAGCGTAGTGCCTATATGGGAGGTAACGAGATTTTCTTTTGTCATAACATCGCCGATTTTAACGGTGTAATCCGTCATAAACCTCATATCGCGGTTTGTGATGATACCGACAAGCCTTCCGTCGCCGTCGCAAATCGGAACACCCGATATTTTATAGTGATGCATAAGGTTGTTTGCCTCTTCGACTGTGTTGTCAGCATGGAGAAAAAACGGATTTACAATAACGCCGTTTTCGCTTCTCTTGACCTTATCAACCTCAGCCTTCTGTGCGTCGATAGACATATTTTTATGTATGATGCCTATACCGCCTTCACGGGCAATCGCAATAGCCATTTTCGACTCTGTGACCGTATCCATAGCCGCCGTAAGCATAGGTATGTTAAGCCTGATGTTTTTGGTCAGCTGCGTTGAAACATCAATATCCTTGGGCAAAATGTCGCTCTCTGCCGGTATAAGCAACACATCGTCAAAGGTAAGACCCTCTTTTTCAAATTTTTCGTTGAGCATTTTAATATCCTCCCATTTTACATTATTTTTATAATTATACATTTCATTGAAATTTAATTCAATAGATAAATAAGAAAAAACACCCGTTGTTTTACAGGTGTTTTTGTATCTTTTGTCTTATAAGGCAAGACGCTCTATTACCTCGGACATAGCCGAAGCGTCTGCGAGCTCAATTGTGCCGTTGTCGACATACGCCGCCGCGGCAGGGTCAATCGGGAGCTTTGCAAGCACGGGTATGTCAAGCTCCTTTGCAACCTCGTCTATTTTGCTTTCGCCGAAAATGTAATGTTTTTTATGACAGTCCGGACACTCAAAATAGCTCATATTCTCAACTATGCCGAGTATCGGAACGTTCATCATCTTAGCCATGTTATAGGCTTTTTTGACTATCATTGTAACAAGGTCCTGCGGTGTTGTAACAATGATTATTCCGTCAACAGGCATACTCTGGAACACCGTAAGCGGCACATCGCCCGTTCCGGGGGGCATATCTACAAACATACAGTCAACATCGCCCCACTGAACCTCCTGCCAGAACTGATTGATAACGCCCGAAATCACTGGACCTCTCCAAATAACGGGAGCGTCCTCTTTTTCAAGCAAAAGGTTGATACTCATAATTTTAATTCCGAGCTTTGTCTCCGCAGGCAGAATTCCGTCGTCGTTTCCGAGCACTCTGCCGTGAATACCGAACGCTTTGGGAATAGACGGACCTGTAATATCGGCATCGAGTATCGCCGTGTTATAACCGTGAAGCTGTGATGCAAGCGCAAGCGTTGAGGTGACAAAGCTTTTTCCGACTCCGCCCTTACCGCTGACAACTCCGATAACCTTTTTTACATTGCTGTGTGCGTTTTGCGGCAAGCGGAAATCCTTTTTCTCATCGGCGCACTTTGATGCGCAGCCCGCACAATCGTGATTGCAATTTTCACTCATAATATCACCCGAGATAATTTTTTATTGTTTATTATTTGCTTTTTTCTCTCTTAAATTCTTAAAAAAGCCCGAAAGCATATCAGAACATTCCTCTTCCAAAACTCCGCCCTCGGTTTCGGGCTTGTAGGTAAAGGGAAGAGCGAACATTTCCGTTACCGATTCGACCGCGCCGTTTTTTCGGTCCTTTGCGCCGTATGTTACCTTTTTAAGCCGTGAATTTATTATAGCTCCGGCGCACATCGGACACGGCTCCAGCGTAACGAACATTTCACATTCCCAGAGCCGCCAGCCGCCGAGAGCCTTGCAGGCGTTGTCGATCGCCTCTATTTCGGCATGGCACAGGGCGTTTTTTTCTTTCTCTCTGCGGTTTCTTCCGTACGATACGACCTCGCCGTTTCTAACAATTACCGCTCCGACGGGAACCTCTCCCTCATCTGACGAGAGCTTTGCCTGTTCGAGCGCAAGGCGCATAAAATCAAATTTATCCATATCAGTTTATGTAAAGACTTGTCTCTGCGATAAGCAGTGCTTCCGCAATAATCATCGGTGCGCTAAAAATAAAGCTTATCGCCTTTTCTCCGCTTGTGAGCACGGATGTACAGCCCCTTGAAAGTCTGTTTGAAAAAACACCGCCGAGCGCCTTTTGTTTTTTGTCGTTTGCATAAGCGATAAGACAAATAATACCGACTGCAAAAACTCCGGCATACAAAAGCATAAAGAAAGTGTTCTGAGCCTGCTGTGTGAAATTTTCCGCAATCACCATCGAAACAATTGCTATAGAATTATTTATGAAATGTATCAGAATACCCGTCCACATAGTTCCGGTCTTTATAACAGCATAACCTATACCTATGCCGGCAATAAACGCAAACGGAATCTGTATCATATTTCCGTGCATAAGCGCAAACACAAACGACGACATAACTATCGCAAACCAATCGCCGTATTTGCGAAGCGACTGCATAACAACGCCTCTTATCGCAAACTCCTCGACAAAGGCGGGGATTACCGCCGTCGAGAAAAACGACATCGCAACCGAAGCCACGGTGGTATAGGTCGAGCCGTCGTCCGGCTGTGAAAATTCGACACCGAAAATAGCCTCCGTAAAGGTTGCAAAAATTCCCGTTGAAATACTTCCGAAAATACATACCATTACGCCTATCGGTATTGCAAGCGCAAACTCCTTCTTGTCATAAGGCTTGCCCAACGGCAAATCGTGCGCAAGTTTCTTCTTTTTTAGCGAATTGTACGCAATCAAAAAAGGAATTCCCAAGGTAAGGAGAGACATCAAGGCTGTCAGTGCCGAAGCAAAAATTTCATTGGTTTTGTAGAGCTTATAAAAGCCGTCGATATTTGCAAGAAACATTCCAAGCACCGCTCCGAGCATAATAAAGGCTGTTACCGCCGCTCCGCAAGCCTTGCTTATGGTTGAAATATTCGCCTTGTGCCTGCTTTTCAAAAAAAAGTATTCATTATTATTGTTGTTGTAATTGTGCTGATAATTCTGTCCGAAAGGAGAGAAAGGCTGTTGATAATTCATATACTACCTGCCGATTTTGTATTTTCTGTTATGGTAACATCAAAAAATTAACAGATTGTTACGCAAAATACACAGATTTATAAATTATTCTTCCGCGTCGGTTACTTCCGTTTCATTACCATCTGCATCATCCTCGCTCTTTTCAACCTCATCGGTTTTCTCATCTGCGTCATGTGCGGTAATTGAGAAAGCGGAAACCTTTTCTCCCTGAGACACCTTCATAACACGGACGCCCTTTGATGTTCTCGAGAAGGTGCTGATGTCGGAAGCCTTGATTCTTATAATAATTCCGTCCGAGGATATAATTATAATGTCCTCGTCGTCGTCAATCATCGAAACTGCGGCAACATCGCCGTAAAGCTCGGTCTTATAGTTTGTAAGACCCTTACCGCCCCTTGACTGAACACGGTAATTGTCAATTTCCGATCGCCTGCCGTAGCCCGTTTCAGAAATTGTAAGAACCTTCTTGCCCTCTTCAAGGATACACATACCCGTTACCTCGTCGCCCTCGCGAAGCGAAATTGCCTTTACGCCTCGTGCGGTTCTGCCGATAACCCTTGCGTCATTTTCCTCAAAGCTTATTGCGAAGCCCTTCTTTGTGGCAACCATAATCTTCTTTGTACCGTCCGTGAGCGCAACCCAGTCGAGCTCGTCGCCCTCGTCAAGATTTATTGCGAGAATACCCGATTTACGGATGTTTTTATATGCGTTGAGCGGTGTACGCTTTATGATGCCGTGCTTTGTAAGCATACAGAGATAGAAGTTGTCCTCATCGCTGAAATTCGGAACTCTTATCATTGAGGTAATCTTTTCGTCCGAGGTTATGGGAAGAATGTTTACAACATTCATACCCTTGCTTGAACGGCTTCCCTCGGGAATTTCATAGCCTTTAAGCCTGTAAGCCTTACCGAGCGAGGTAAAGAACATAATATAATCGTGCGACGAGCAGGTAAACATTGTCTTTGCGTAATCCTCTTCACGCCTTGACATTCCTTTGATACCCTTGCCGCCTCTGCGCTGACTCTGATATGTGTCAACGGGCTGACGCTTGATATAGCCCATATTGGTAAGGGTGTAAACGCAGTCCTCCTCGGGAATGAGAT
>CAVFQD010000042.1:0-15520 GCA_963624605.1 Eshraghiella crossota
GCCTCTTCTTGGCACTTCGCTTCCCTCCTTCATAGTAATGATATCATAGGTACTCTGGTGACAAAACCCGTGGTGTCAATGCAAAGAGGCATATATATTATATACCAATTTTAGCATTTGACTGAATTGGTAGATTCTGTCTGTTAATAATTTAAGGTCTGACTACCTTATTTTTTTGCGCCCTTGGGTCTCTTAGCGCCGTACTTCGAACGACTCTGCATTCTTCCGTTAACGCCCTGTGTATCGAGTGTACCGCGGATAATGTGGTAACGGACACCGGGGAGATCCTTAACACGGCCGCCTCTGATAAGAACAACTGAGTGTTCCTGGAGATTGTGACCTACGCCCGGGATATAAGCAGAAACTTCGATTCCGTTCGTAAGACGAACTCTGGCAAGCTTACGGAGAGCTGAGTTGGGCTTTTTGGGTGTATCTGTTTTAACAACAGTGCAGACACCTCTCTTCTGAGGAGACGCATTATTTGTCATAACGTTCTTCTTAGAGTTAAGTCCCTTACCGAGAGCAGGAGCTTTCGACTTCTTTTCAAGAGTCTCTCTTCCGTTGCGTACAAGCTGGTTAAAGGTTGGCATTTTTTCACCTCCGATAAAAATATATGACACGATGTGTCAGCAAAACAAACACCATTGTTGAAACGGTGCTTATTTTGCTCACACAACCAAAGATTTTAGCATTAAAAACCTTTGGTTGTCAAGCATTATTTGATTTTTAGTTATTATTTTCTCCGTCGGCAGATGAAGACGAGGAGTAAACTCTCTCGTTTTCAACCTCGCTGTAGCAGCGCATTCCCGTTCCGGAGGGGAGAAGCTTACCGATGATAACGTTCTCTTTAAGACCCATAAGGTTATCAACCTTACCCTTGATAGCCGCGTCGGTAAGAACTCTTGTCGTCTCCTGGAACGAAGCCGCAGACATAAAGGAGTTCGTAGCCAACGATGCCTTTGTGATACCGAGAAGTACGGGCTCGCAAACGGGCTCGATGAACTCTTCGCCGTTTTCCTCGCATTTCTGCTTAGCCTTTCTCGACTCGATGGTAAAGTCAACCTTTTCAACCGTTTCTCCGGGAAGGAAGTGTGTTGAGCCGGGCTCTTCGACCTTGAGCTTTCTCATCATCTGACGGACAATTACCTCGATGTGCTTATCGTTGATGTCAACGCCCTGCATACGGTAGGTTCTCTGAACCTCCTTGATAAGGTAATCGTGAACCGCATGAACGCCGCTGATGGCGAGTATGTCGTGCGGGTTGGGAGAACCCTCTGTAAGAGCTGTACCCTTCTTTACATAAACGGGGTTGCCGTTTTCGTCGGTCTCCATATTGAATTTCTTACGGTAGCCGTAAGGAATAAGGTAAGATTTTTCGTCGCCCGTTTCATCGTTGGTGATAACGATGTGCTCGTTTCTCTTGATTTCTCTGAACGAAAGGCGTCCGTCGATTTCGGAGAGAATGGCGAGAGTTTTGGGCTTTCTTGCCTCGAACAGCTCCTCGACACGGGGAAGACCCTGTGTGATATCCTGGCTCGATGCAACACCGCCGGTGTGGAAGGTACGCATCGTAAGCTGTGTACCGGGCTCGCCGATTGACTGAGCGGCAATGATACCGACAGCCTCGCCGACCGTAACGGGGTTGCCCGTTGCAAGGTTTGAGCCGTAGCACTTAATGCATACGCCGTGTTCGGATTCGCAGGTGAGAAGAGAACGGATTTTAATCTTTCTGTCCTCGGGATTCTCCCTTGCGTTAACTATATCGGCAACAATCTTTGCGTCTGCCTCGGACATCATGGTGTCCTTGGACATAATGACCTCGCCGTTTTCGTCTGTGAAATCTTCAAGCAGGAAGCGTCCCGTAAGTCTCTCCTGGAGGCTCTCGATAAGCTCCTTGCCCTCCATAATATCATAAACCTCAATACCGTCATGGCAGTGGCAGTCCTCTTCACGGATGATAACATCCTGAGAAACGTCAACAAGACGGCGGGTAAGGTAACCCGAGTCGGCTGTACGAAGTGCGGTATCGGCAAGACCTTTACGAGCACCACGGGAGGAGATGAAGTATTCGAGTACGTTAAGTCCCTCACGGTAGTTAGCACGAATCGGAACCTCGATGACCTTACCTGAAGTGTTGGCGATAAGTCCGCGCATACCTGCCAGCTGACGAAGCTGTGAATCGGAACCACGGGCACCGGAATCAACCATCATATAAATGGGATTCTGCTTACCGAGGTTATCTTTAAGGCCGGCAGCGACATCGTTTGTGCACTTTTCCCAAACCTTGATTACCTTCTGACTTCTCTCGGAGTTGCTCATAAGACCCATTCTGTAGTTATCCGTAATCTTATCAACCTGCTTTTCAGCCTCTGCGAGAAGCTCTGCCTTCTGCGGCGGGATTGTTGCGTCGCATACGGCAACGGTAATACCTGATTTTGTCGAATATTTATAACCCTGCGCCTTGATAGCGTCAAGCACCTGAGACGAAATGTTTACGCCGTGAACCTTGATACATTTATCAATTATCTTACCGAGCGTTTTCTTGTTTACAAGGAAGTCAACCTCAAGCTTGAATGCGTTTGCGGGATCGCTTCTGTCAACAAATCCGAGGTCCTGCGGGATGGGATTATTGAAAATTATCTTACCGAGAGTGGTCTCAACAAGCTGTGAAACCTGCTCGCCGTTTATTTCCTTGGTCATTCTGACCTTTATCTTTGAATGAAGACCGATATAGCCCTCATCATAAGCCATTACAGCCTCGTCGACCGTTGAGAACGCCTTGCCCTCGCCGGGCTCTCCGTCCTTATCCATTGTAAGGTAGTAAGAACCGAGGATCATATCCTGCGTGGGAACGGTTACGGGTTTACCGTCAGAGGGCTTGAGAAGGTTGTTTGCGGCAAGCATAAGAAGTCTTGCCTCAGCCTGTGCCTCTGCCGAAAGCGGAACGTGAACAGCCATCTGGTCGCCGTCGAAGTCCGCATTGAACGCCGTACAAGCAAGGGGATGAAGCTTGATAGCTCTGCCCTCGACAAGAACCGGCTCAAATGCCTGAATACCGAGTCTGTGAAGCGTGGGAGCACGGTTAAGCATTACGGGGTGACCCTTGATAACGACCTCAAGAGCGTCCCAAACCTCGGGCTTCGCGCGTTCAACCATTTTTCTTGCAGACTTGATGTTGCCCGTAGCGCCTGTTTCAACAAGACGCTTCATAACAAACGGCTTGAACAGCTCGAGAGCCATCTCCTTGGGAAGACCGCACTGATACATTTTAAGCTCGGGTCCTACGACGATAACCGAACGGCCCGAATAGTCAACACGCTTACCGAGAAGGTTCTGACGGAAGCGTCCCTGCTTACCTTTAAGCATATCTGAAAGAGACTTCAACGCTCTGTTGTTGGGACCTGTAACAGGTCTGCCTCTTCTGCCGTTATCTATAAGTGCGTCAACAGCCTCCTGAAGCATTCTCTTTTCATTTCTGATGATAATGTCGGGAGCGCTGAGCTCAAGAAGCTTTTTAAGACGGTTGTTTCTGTTGATAACACGCCTGTAAAGGTCGTTGAGGTCGGAGGTTGCGAATCTGCCGCCGTCAAGCTGAACCATAGGACGGATATCGGGGGGGATTACCGGAATAACATCCAAAATCATCCATTCGGGACGGTTGCCCGACTGTCTGAACGCTTCCGCAACCTCAAGGCGTTTGAGTATTCTTGTCTTTTTCTGACCGCTCGCATCCTCAAGCTCTGCACGAAGCTCGTTTGAAAGCTTTTCAACATCTATCTGACAGAGAAGATCCTTGATTGCCTCTGCGCCCATGCCCGCCTTGAAATCATCCTCATACTTTTCTCTCATATCAAGGTATTCCTTCTCGGAGAGAATCTGATTCTTTTCAAGCTCGGTGTCGCCCGGATCGGTAACTATATATCTTGAGAAATAGAGAACCTTTTCAAGGTCTCTGGGAGATATATCAAGGATAAGTCCCATTCTTGAGGGGATACCCTTGAAATACCAGATGTGAGAAACGGGAGCAACAAGCTCTATATGTCCCATTCTCTCTCTTCTTACCTTAGCCTTTGTAATTTCAACGCCGCAGCGTTCGCATACCTTGCCCTTATAACGGACTCTTTTATACTTTCCGCAGTAACATTCCCAGTCCTTTGTGGGTCCGAAAATCTTTTCGCAGAAAAGTCCTTCTTTTTCGGGCTTTAACGTGCGGTAGTTAATTGTTTCGGGCTTCTTGACTTCGCCGTAAGACCACTCTCTGATCTGTTCCGGTGAGGCAAGGCCGATTTTAATTGACTCAAAGGTTATATTTTCCATTAAATTTTTACCTTCTTCCTTAAAATCTGAACTGTGAGTTTACTCGGTTAAAATTCGTCGTCGTTGAATTCGCCGTCGTCAAACGCATCGTCATCGCCTGTGATGTATTCGTTGAAAGCGTCCTCTCCGAGTTCTTTTTCCGCATCCTCATCCGTAACATATCCGTCGTCGAGTGAAGCGTCGTTTACATAAGACATATCCTCGTTGGTCATTGCGGGAACGTCTACCTCGTCGTCGAAGTTCTGTTTAAGGTCAATCTCATTGTTGTCCTTATCGAGAACCCTGACATCAAGAGCAAGCGCCTGAAGCTCCTTGACAAGAACCTTGAACGACTCGGGAATACCGGGCTGAGGAATGTTCTGTCCCTTAACGATGGACTCATAAGTTTTAACTCTTCCGACAACATCGTCGGATTTAACAGTAAGGATTTCCTGAAGTGTATAAGCTGCGCCGTAAGCCTCGAGTGCCCAAACCTCCATCTCACCGAAACGCTGACCGCCGAACTGAGCTTTACCGCCCAAGGGCTGCTGTGTAACGAGCGAGTAAGGACCTGTCGAACGGGCGTGAATCTTATCGTCAACAAGGTGGTGAAGCTTGAGGTAATACATAACGCCGACAGTAACGGGGTTATCAAATTTAAGACCTGTTCTGCCGTCTGTAAGGATTGATTTACCGTCCTCACGGTAGCCTGCATCACGAAGAGCGTCTCTGATGTCAGCCTCGTGTGCGCCGTCAAATACCGGAGTGGCAATCTTCTGTCCGAGCTTTCTGTAAGCAAAGCCGAGATGTACCTCAAGAACCTGTCCGATGTTCATTCGGGAAGGAACGCCCAACGGGTTAAGAACTATATCAAGCGGAGTACCGTCGTCAAGGAACGGCATATCCTCCTGTGGAAGTATTCTTGAAACGACGCCCTTATTACCGTGGCGGCCTGCCATCTTATCGCCGACGGAGAGCTTTCTCTTCTGTGCGATATAGCAACGGACAACCTTGTTTACGCCGGGGCTCAATTCGTCTGAATTCTCTCTTGTGAACACCTCGACATCAACTACGATACCGTATTCGCCGTGAGGTACTTTAAGAGATGTATCGCGAACCTCTCTCGCCTTTTCGCCGAAGATGGCACGGAGAAGTCTTTCCTCTGCCGTAAGCTCGGTTTCGCCCTTGGGCGTTACCTTACCTACAAGGATGTCTCCCGAGTGAACCTCAGCACCGACGCGGATAATACCGTTTTCGTCAAGGTTTGCGAGAGCGTCCTCGCCGACATTGGGGATATCTCTTGTGATTTCCTCTGCGCCGAGCTTGGTGTCTCTTGCTTCAATTTCAAATTCTTCTATATGAACAGATGTGTAAACATCGTCACGGACAAGCTTTTCGTTGATAAGAACGGCGTCCTCGTAGTTATAGCCCTCCCAGGTCATAAAGCCGATAAGAGCGTTCTTACCGAGTGAAATTTCGCCGTTGGCGGTTGCGGGACCGTCTGCGATAACCTGTCCTTCGATAACATCCTCGCCCTCGGAAACAATCGGGCGTTGGTTGATACAGGTATCCTGGTTGGAGCGCATAAACTTGATAAGCTCGTATGTGTCAACATCTCCGCCCTTGACTGCAATTTCAATCTTCTGAGCGTCAACCTTGACAACCTTACCGGCACGCTTTGCGAGAACCACGGTGCCCGAGTCAACGGCAGCCTTGTATTCCATACCGGTGCCGACAATCGGCGAATCGGTTTTAAGAAGCGGAACTGCCTGCCTCTGCATGTTAGAGCCCATCAGCGCACGGTTTGCGTCGTCGTTTTCAAGGAAGGGAATCATTGCTGTAGCGACAGACACAACCATCTTGGGCGAGACGTCCATATAGTCGGCGTCGGTCGCATTTACCTCAAGGAACTCATCCCTGTGTCTTGCCGAAACCTTTGAATGGACAAATCTGCCGTTTTCGTCAAGAGGCTCGTTCGCCTGAGCGACAATGTAATTATCCTCGACATCTGCGGTCATGTACTCAACCTCGTCGAGTACAATGCCCGTTGATTTATCAATTTTTCTGAAGGGAGCTTCGATAAAGCCGTACTTATTTATTTTAGCGAATGTTGCAAGGTAGGAGATAAGACCGATGTTCGGACCTTCGGGAGTCTCGATAGGACACATACGGCCGTAATGCGAGTAGTGAACGTCTCGAACCTCGAAGCCTGCACGGTCTCTCGAAAGACCGCCGGGACCCAATGCGGAAAGTCTTCTCTTATGAGTAAGCTCCGCAAGCGGGTTTGTCTGATCCATGAACTGTGAAAGCGGCGAAGAACCGAAGAATTCCTTGATAGCCGCCATAACCGGTCTGATGTTTATAAGACCTGCCGGAGTAACCTTATCAGGCTCCTGAGCCTGAAGAGTCATTCTCTCCTTGACAACTCTTTCCATTCTTGAGAAGCCGATTCTGAACTGGTTCTGAAGAAGCTCGCCGACAGAGCGGATACGCCTGTTGCCGAGGTGGTCGATGTCGTCCGTAACGCCTACGCCGCAAGCGATGCAGTCGAGGTAGTTGACGGATGCAAAGATATCGTCAATGGTGATGTGCTTCGGAATAAGGTCGTCGGCACGGTTTGCAAGCTCCTCGCGGAGCGCTTCCTTATCGTCGCCGCACTTATTGAGAACCTCCTGAAGAACAACGAATTTTACCTTTTCGTTAATTCCGATTTCTTCAAGCTCCTCCTCGGTGAACATCGGAACATATTCACCGATGTCAACCATACCGTTTGAGAACACCTTTACTTCCTCGCCCTCGGAGTCAACAAAGGCAACGGTTACGCCCTCCTGCTCGATTCTGTATGCAAGCTCGGGAGAGATCATATCGCCTGCGTCTGCAAGGATTTCACCCGTAAGCTCGCTGACAATGGGCTGTGTTACCTTGAAGCCCTCGATTCTCGAAGAAATGCGAAGCTTTTTATTGTATTTATATCTGCCGACTCTTGAGAGGTCGTAACGCCTCGGGTCGAAGAAAAGACCGTCAAGATGAGCCTGAGCCGTTTCAAGTGTGGGCGGCTCGCCGGGACGGAGTCTCTTATAAACCTCGATAAGAGCCTGCTCGGTGTTGATTGTCGTATCCTTTTCAAGCGTAGCCTTGATTCTCTCGTCATAGCCGAAGAACTCAAGAATTTCGGCGTTTGAGCTCAAGCCCAACGCTCTGATAAAGGTTGTGATGTAAATTTTTCTGTTCTTATCTATTCTTACATAGAAAAGGTCGTTCTGGTCTGTCTCATATTCAAGCCAAGCGCCCCTGTTGGGGATAACCGTTGCGGAATAGAGCTCCTTACCGGTCTTGTCATGAGTCATATCAAAGTACACGCTGGGAGAACGCACGAGCTGTGAAATGATAACACGCTCTGCGCCGTTGATAACAAACGTTCCCGAATCTGTCATAAGCGGGAAGTCGCCCATATAAACTTCGTTTTCTTTGATTTCGCCCGTTTCCTTATTGAGAAGTCTTGCGGTTACTCTCAAGGGAGCAGCGTAAGTGGCGTCTCTTTCCTTACACTCTTTTACCGTATATTTCGGGGTGTCATCCATTCTGTAATCTACGAAACTCAGCGCAAGATTTCCGGAAAAGTCCGTAATATCGGCAACATCGCGGAATACTTCTTTCAATCCTTCGTCAAGGAACCACTTGTACGAGTCTTTCTGAATTTCAATAAGGTTGGGCATCTGCATAACCTCATTGATTTTTGAAAAAGTCATACGGGTTGTTTTTCCGAATTTTTCAGGTTTGACATTCACCATAGGGCTTATCACTCTCCATAATTATTTTTATCTTAAAGGCCTTTTACAGCCCGGAGATTACTCTCGAAACAGTCATATATGCACTTGATTTTCGACGCCTTTTATGTTAAACTACAAATGCGTCGGTAATTGAAAAGGCATACATTTCCATTTTAATAGCAGTTTATTATATACCGTCAAGTCAACATTGTCAATAGATATTGTTGAAATATTTTATAATAATGTATTTTAATCTTATTTTACATACTGAACGGAGTGATACAATGGCAAAAATCAAATACGATTGGGAAAATCCCGCCGTTATCAAAAGGAATAAGGAGGACGGTCATGTTATAGCCTTCTGCTATGACGATGAAAAATCTGCGCTTGAAAGAAAGCCGTCCGACTATAAGGTTGCTCTCAACGGAAAATGGAAATTCTATTGGCAGATGGGTCTTGAGGGTTGTCCCGATAGCTTTTACAAGCCTGATTTTGACGACAGCGAATGGAAGTACATCACCGTTCCGTCCGTATGGCAGACCGAAAAGACGGGAAGCTATCCCTATTATTATGCAAGCACCTTCCCCCGTGCGATAAGCCGTCAGAAGTCAAAAATCCCCTCAATTGACCACGATATGCAGGAAATCGGAATTTACAGAAGAGAATTCGATTTGCCCGAGAATTTCTCGGACAAGGAGGTTTTCCTCCACTTCGGCGCATTGAAATCGGCTGTCGAGGTCTATGTCAACGGCAGCTTTGTGGGTTACTCGCAGGGCGCTATGACCCCGCATGAGTTTGACATAACAAAATACCTTGTCCCCGGCAAGAACAGCGTTGCCGCAAAGGTTTACCGTTACAGTGACGCTCAGTACATCGAGGATCAGGATATGTGGCTGCTTTGCGGTATTTACAGAGAGGTTTATCTCTTTGCGGAGCCCAAGGTATGCCTGAGAGACTTTTTTATCACTACCGACCTTGATAAGGACTACAATAACTCCGAGGTTGAGCTTGAGGTTCAGGTAAACAACTATCATTCCGGCAGCAAAAAAGCCAAGGTTACCGCTTATATCGAAAAGGACGGTAAAAAAATCCCCGTAGGCAAAGCAGATTTAGTTGCCGAAAACGGCGTAAACAAGGTACATCTTAAAACTACGGTAGAGTCTCCCGAAAAATGGTCGGCGGAGACCCCCGTGCTCTACAATCTTGTTATTGAGCTTGACGCAGAAAAGCACACAAAGGTTTATAAATCAATCCGCTTCGGCTTCAAGAAGGTTGAAATCGTCGGCGAAAAAATTCTCTTCAACGGTCAGCCGATGATGATAAGGGGCACAAACCGCCATGACTTTGACCCCGACCACGGCTGGGCTGTTCCCAAGGAAAGATTTTTGCAGGACTTGAGCCTTATGAAAAAGGCTAATATCAACGCAATCCGCACCTCGCACTACCCCGACGACCCGTATCTCTACGATTTGGCTGACGAATACGGCTTCTATGTTATGGACGAGTGCGATATGGAAAGCCACGGCGTAAGGCGTAAGGGCGTACCCGGAAGTAATCCCGTATGGACGCCTGCGGTAGTCGATAAAATGGAAAGAATGGTTCTGCGAGACAGAAACCATGCCTGCGTGTTTATGTGGTCCCTCGGCAATGAGGCGGGCGACGGCGACAACTTCGTTAAAATGAAGCAGGCGGCTCTGAAGCTTGACAAGACCCGTCAGTTCCACTACGAGGGCGACTTTGATTTTACAAAGAGCGACGTCATTTCGAGAATGTATCCGCTTGAGGACACAATGAGGAAGCTCGGCAACCGTGAGCCCATCACAATTTCGCTTTACGACAATATCGCAAATCAGCTTGCGGCGGACTCAAAGCCCATTCCGAAAGAGGCATACACCCGTCCCGTTATCCTCTGCGAATTTGCCCACGCTATGGAAAACAGCCTCGGCAACTTCCAGGAATATATGGACGACTTTGAAAAGTACGACAATATGTGCGGCGGATTTATATGGGACTTCGTTGACCAGTCCATCCGTTTCAAGGCGGAGGACGGAGACCATTGGCTCTACGGCACCGACTTTGAGAAGATGGAGCCGAGAAAGCCGTTCCAGCTTCCGAACACCACCGCAATGACGGGCTCGAACACCTATTTCTGTGCAAACGGCATCGTTGCCGCAGACAGAAAGCCGCACCCATCATATTACGAGGTCAAAAAGGTCTATGCGGAAATGAAGATAAAGGAAAAAGACCTTGAAGCAAAAAAATTCACGCTTATAAACAAGCACCTTTTCACGGACCTTTCGGAATTTGAGATAAAATGGGTTGTAAACGCAGACGGCGAAGAGGTTCAGTCGGGCTCTCTCGGCACCGTCAGGGTTGCGCCGCTGAGCGAAACGGAAATCACCGTCCCCTTTGACATAAAAGAATATGAAAATAAGGAATATGTTCTCATTGTTTCGTTTATAACGAAAGAGGATAAGCCCTACTGTGAAAAGGGATACGAACAGGCGTTCGATCAGTTTATTATAAAGGAAAAGACCGATATTGAAGATGAATTCGAGCCGAAAGAGATTTCATACTCCGACCACGAGGGCAAAATCGTCGTAAACGGAGACGGCTTCTCGCTTGTCATTAAAAACGGCAAGATAGTATCGCTCAAATACGACGAAAAGGAATATGTAAAGACCGAAATAAAGCCTAACTTCTTCCGTCCCGTTACGGACAACGACCTTTCAAACACAAACTTTGTTCCGTTCCTCATTCCGTTCCACCCGTATTACAGATGGCAGAAAGCTACGGACAAATTGAGCGGTATCCTCTCGGGCGTTGACAGAAAAGCCGACGGCTCGCTTGAATTGAGCTTTGAATGGGATGTTCTTTCAATGTCGGGCGTTCGCTCAAGGCTTACGGTTTATCCCAACGGCAAGATTAAATTCTTCCTCAAGGGCAATCCCAAGGGCGGTCCGCTTCTCCGCTTCGGCACGCAGTTCGGACTTGTCAGTGAGCTTGACAATGTCAAGTGGTACGGCAGAGGGCCGCAGGAAACTTATCCCGACAGAAAGACCGGCGGTAAAATCTGTATTTGGGAAAAGAGCGTAAACGACCTTGAGCACCACTATATGCGTCCGCAGGAGAATGCGAACAGAACGGATGTAAGATATGTTGAGCTTACCTCCACGGACAACAAAAAGGGTCTTAAATTCACGGCTCCGTGCGCTACTCCCCTTGCGTTCAGCGCATGGCACTACACACAGAATGAGCTTGAAAAGGCAACGCATATCCACTCGCTCAAACACACCGACATCACGACCTTCAACTTTGACCTTGCTCAGATGGGCGTAGGCGGAGATATGCCCGGCGACGCTCATGTAAGAGAGCCGTATATTCTCCACTCCAACAGAGAATACGAATACAGCTTTACTGTTGAGCCGATTGAATAACGGTAAATAACGCATAAAGCGGATACAAGCCTCGGCACAAGGCAATTTGTATCCGCTTTTTTGTTGACTTTACGGGTAACTTATTGTAGAATTATACGGCATTATGTAAAGAAAGGTATTTAGAAATTATGTGGTTTTGGTTTTCACTGATTGCACTGTTCTGCTGGAGCGGCTCGGATTTGTTCTCAAAGCTCGGCTGTGCCGATAAGTCGGACAAGTACAGTCATTACAAAATGGTTACCGCAGTAGGCGTTGTTATGGGTCTTCATGCGGCGTTTGAAATATTTGTACAGGGAGTCGAGGTAACAGGTGCGGCTATGCTCCGCTATCTCCCCGTCTCCGCACTGTACATAGTCTCAATGGCAATAGGATACATCGGACTTCGTTACATCGAGCTTTCGATTTCCTCGCCTATCTGCAATTCCTCGGGTGCGCTTGTTGCCGTAATCTGCCTTATCACGGGTCAAACGCTTGCCGTTCCGCAGTACATTGCGGTTGCGCTTGTCTGCATTGCGGTTATCGCTCTCGGCTTTGTCGAGGCTAATGAGGACGACGAGCTGCGTGCTCTCCGTCAGGAAAAGTCGAATTACAAGTATTCAAAATCGGCTCTCGCCATTGTTCTTCCGCTTATCTACTGCTTGCTTGACGCACTCGGAACATTTGCGGACAGCCTTGTGCTTGAAACCCTTGACGAGGATGTCGCAAACACCGCTTATGAGCTTACATTCCTTATCTGCGGCATTGTAGCTTTCATCTATGTAAAATTCATCAAAAAGCAGAAGTTCTTCCCCAAAAAGGAAGTTCCGAAGTATGCGGGCGCAGCTTTCGAGACGGCAGGTCAGTTCGCTTATATCTATGCTCTTGCGGACTCCGAGCATGTTGCGATGGCAGCTCCCATTATCTCGGCTTACTGTATGCTTTCGGTCATATGGGGCAGAATATTCATTAAGGAAAAGCTTTCCTGGAAGCATTATATTACCATTGCTCTGGCAATAGTCGGAATTGTTATCCTCGGCGTTTACGACGCTTAAAGATTGAATTTTAATTGAAATTATATTATGTGCAAACGGCTCCCTTGTGTAAAGGGAGCTGTCGTCATTTATGACGACTGAGGGATTGTTATAAAATCATATAAAAACAATCTTACAATCCCTCCGTTTCGCTCCGCTCAACACCTCCCTTTACACAAGGGAGGCTTTTATCAAATGAATTTGCACGCAATATCAGCCGTAATCCCCTCAAAACAAATGAAAACAGGCACACGGAAAATGAATAAACCGCATGCCTGTTTCCTTTTATTATGAAGTGTGTTGGGGGTATGTTTATCAGTCTCTGTATTCCTTAAAAAGGTCTGTTGAGAGGTATCTCTCTCCTGTGTCGGGAAGAAGAGCCACGATAGTCTTGCCCTTGTTTTCGGGGCGTTTTGCAAGCTCTGTCGCCGCATATATAGCAGCGCCCGAAGAAATACCTACAAGAAGTCCGTCGGACTTCGTAACCGCTCTGCTCGAAGCGAATGCTCCCTCGTTGGGAACCTTGATTATCTCGTCATAGATGCTTGTGTCAAGGGTCTTAGGAACGAAGCCTGCGCCGATACCCTGTATTTTATGAGGTCCGCCGTGGCCCTCGGAAAGTACGGGAGATGTCTCGGGTTCAACCGCAACGACCTTTACATTCGGGTTCTTCTCTTTAAGATACTTACCTACGCCGGAAAGAGTGCCGCCTGTGCCGACGCCCGCAACGAAGATGTCTACCTTACCGTCCGTGTCGTCATAGATTTCGGGACCCGTTGTCTCGTAGTGAGTTCTCGGGTTAGCCTCGTTTACAAACTGTCCTGCAATGATGCTTCCCGGGATTTCCTTGTGAAGCTCCTCCGCCTTTGCGATAGCACCGCTCATACCCTTTGAACCGTCGGTGAGAACAAGCTCTGCGCCGTAT
Source organism: Eshraghiella crossota (assembly GCA_963624605.1). Taxonomy (GTDB): domain Bacteria; phylum Bacillota; class Clostridia; order Oscillospirales; family Acutalibacteraceae; genus Fimenecus. Next base: position 13,439 of record CAVFQD010000042.1, read on the forward strand.
GCCTTCATAAGCAGGCGTCTTTCAACGGACATGGTCTCGGGCATTGCAATGATTACCTTGTAGCCTCTTGCAGCAGCAACCGACGAAATGCCGATACCTGTATTACCGCTTGTGGGCTCGATTATTGTGCCGCCCTTTTTGAGAAGACCTTTCTTCTCTGCGTCGTCGATAATGCCCTTGGCAATTCTGTCCTTTACGCTTCCTGCGGGATTGAAATATTCAAGCTTTGTGAGGATTGTAGCCTCAAGGTTGTTTTCCTTTTCGTAGTTTGTGAGTTCAAGCAACGGTGTTTTACCGATAAGCTCGGATAAGCTTTTATAAACTTTTGACATAATGATTACTCTCCTTTTTTGTTCCTTTAATTACTTAATTGCTTCAAAGGCGTTCTCAAGGTCAGCAATAATATCGTCTATGTGTTCTGTGCCTATCGAAAGTCTGATTGTGTTCTGTTTGATTCCCTGGTCTGCAAGCTCTTCGTCAGTCAACTGCGAATGAGTTGTGGTCGCAGGATGGATAACGAGCGATTTAACATCGGCAACATTTGCAAGAAGCGAGAAGATTTCGAGGCTGTCTATAAACTTGTGCGCCTCTTTCTGACCGCCCTTTATCTCAAATGTGAAAATGCTTGCGCCGCCGTTGGGGAAGTATTTTTCATAGAGCGCATGGTCGGGATGGTCGGGCAATGAGGGGTGGTTTACCTTTTCTACAAGCGGATGCTTTGAAAGGTATTCAACTACCTTCTTGGTGTTCTCCGCATGGCGTTCAAGTCTCAGCGAAAGGGTTTCGGTGCCCTGCAAGAGGAGGAATGCCGCAAACGGAGAAATTGTAGCGCCCTCATCACGAAGAAGTATCGCTCTGATATAGGTTACAAATGCTGCGGGCCCTACTGCGTCGGCAAATGAAATTCCGTGATAGCTCGGGTTCGGTTCTGCGATGGGAGCGTATTTTCCGCTCTTCTTCCAGTCGAACTTGCCCGAGTCAACGATTACGCCGCCGAGCGTTGTGCCGTGACCGCCGATAAACTTTGTTGCCGAATGAACGACGATGTCCGCACCGTGCTCAATGGGTCTTACAAAATAAGGTGTGCCGAAGGTGTTATCGACTACAAGCGGAAGTCCGTGCTTGTGAGCGATTTCGGCGATTGCGTCTATATCCGGAATATCGCTGTTCGGGTTACCGAGCGTCTCGATATAAACCGCCTTGGTTTCGGGCTTTATCGCACCCTCAAGCTCTTCAAGATTATGAGCGTCAACGAAAGTTGTGCTGACTCCGAACTGGCTGAGGGTATGTGCGAGAAGATTGTATGTGCCGCCGTAGATTGTTTTCTGTGCAACAATGTGGTCGCCCGCCTGAGCAAGAGCCTGGATTGTGTATGTGATTGCCGCCGCACCGGAAGCAACCGCTAGAGCCGCAACGCCGCCCTCAAGAGCAGCTATTCTCTTTTCAAAGACATCCTGTGTGGAGTTTGTAAGTCTGCCGTAAATGTTGCCTGCGTCCGCAAGACCGAAGCGAGCCGCCGCATGTGCGGAATTGTGGAAAACATAAGATGTTGTTGCGTATATCGGAACCGCTCTTGAATCGGTTGCGGGGTCGGGCTGTTCCTGACCTACATGAAGCTGTAATGTTTCGAATTTATAGTTTTTACTCATTTTTAATTACCTCTTTATAAATAAATTTTGTTTTGTGAATGTGCGTTTATTATAAAGAGCAACACATTCGGCTGTTACGCCAGTTGCATTGTTGAGCTTTGATTTTGGTTAATTTATTCATTTTTTCTACCTCCGAAATCGTTTTATATATTTCCTATCGGTTAAGTATGGAATTACTATAGCACACATCTTTTAATCTGTCAACAGTTTTTATAAAAATTTTTTCGGAAAAAGAAAATTTTGTATTTACTGTAAGAACAAACGCCCTTATGGGCGAGGTAATATGTAATAGTGAATAGTGAAGAGGTGTTGGTGCTTCGTACGGCGTCGTCGTTTGCTCCGTATCGTTCGCAACAGCCTTTGGCTGCCTCTCACTCACTACGCAACTCCTCCTTTTCCGCAAAAATCACGCTCGGCTCGCCTGCTCGGTTGT
>CAVFQD010000043.1:0-15027 GCA_963624605.1 Eshraghiella crossota
GCAGAACGGTTTTATCAAAATCGTAAATATCCGCCTGCATAAAAGTCCTCCTCTGCTTCTGTTTCGTATATTTTAACAGAACAAGCACACGATATCAACAGTTTTCACAAAAATGTACATTTTGCAAAAAATTGTGTATGTGCTCAAAAAAGCTCAACACAAACCGCATAAGCGTGCATTTTGCAAGAAGTTGCATTCGATTATGCAAAAATAAGGATGATTTATTGACATACAGGGATAATTTTGATATAATTCTGACCGTATTTTTATATAACTTGCAGGAGGCTATTCAAATGACTTACTCAGAAAAAGTATTGAACGACTTGAAAATCAAGAATCCCGATCAGCCGGAGTTCATTCAGGCTGCGACAGAAGTGCTTGAAGCGCTTGCTCCGGTTGTAGATAACGACCCCGTTTATGCAAAAACGGGACTTTTGGAAAGATTGGTTGAGCCCGAGAGACAGATTATGTTCCGCATTCCCTGGGTTGACGATAAAGGCGAGGTGCATGTAAACAGAGGCTACCGTGTGCAGTTCAACTCGGCAATAGGTCCTTACAAGGGCGGACTGAGATTGCACCCGAGCGTAAACCTCAGTATTATCAAGTTCCTCGGCTTTGAGCAGATATTCAAAAACAGCCTTACGGGTCTGCCGATAGGCGGAGCAAAGGGCGGCTCGGACTTTGACCCCAAGGGCAAGAGCGATATGGAAATTATGCGCTTCTGTCAGGCGTTTATGAACGAGCTTTTCAAATATGTCGGCGCAGACGAGGATGTTCCCGCGGGCGACATCGGTACGGGCGCAAGAGAGGTCGGCTATCTCTACGGTCAGTACAAAAAGCTTACAAACCGTTCCGAGGGCGTACTCACGGGTAAGGGCTTGAGCTTCGGAGGCTCGCTTGCGAGAACGGAGGCTACGGGCTACGGACTTGTATATATTACCGAGGAGCTCCTTAAAGACCACGGCAAGAATATGAGCGGCGCAAGAGTTGCGGTTTCGGGTTCGGGTAATGTTGCCATATATGCTATTGAAAAGGCTGCCCAGCTCGGAGCAAAGGTAATTTCCTGCTCAGACTCAAACGGTTATATCATTGACGAAAACGGAATCGACCTTGATCTTGTCAAGCAGATTAAAGAGGTTGACAGAAAGAGAATCAAAGAATATCTCAACACCCATCCCGACGCTGTTTACGGCGAGGGCTCGGTATGGGATTATGTAACCTGCGACGTCGCTCTTCCGTGCGCTACGCAGAACGAAATAAATAAAGAACAGGCAAAGAGACTTGCAGATAACGGCTGCTATGCGGTGTGCGAGGGCGCCAATATGCCCACCGACAACGAGGCTATCGAAGTGCTGCTTGAAAACAAGGTTCTCTTTATCCCCGGTAAGGCTTCAAATGCGGGCGGCGTTGCTACCTCGGCTCTTGAAATGGGTCAGAACTCAATCCGCTCATCATGGACCTTCGAAGAGGTTGATGCAAAGCTTAAGGGCATTATGATAAACATTTATTATCATATGAAAGAGGCTTGCGAGAAGTACAATGTTCCCGATAACTTTGTTGTCGGCGCAAACATTGCGGGCTTTATGAAGGTTGCCGATGCAATGATGGCGCAGGGTATCGTTTAATATCGGAAAAATACAGACTGCCCGTATTCGACGGATTTTTCGTTGATACGGGCAGATAAGTTGTAAACGCATATTTAATTGTTTATAGGGATAATGCTCTTCTTTTGGACATAGGTCGAGCGTGAATAAGCCGTCACAGCTTGTGAAAACGGTTGCGAGAGATCCTCGCAGAGGAGATTAACAATCCTATGAGGATGTCGCGTCAACATCCCACTGTTGTTTTTTCGGTGGGGTCAACTTATTTTTTTAATTCGCCCCAAAAACTTTTTTCAAAAAAAGTCAAAATTTATCTTGACGAAAACGAATGTATGTGATATTATATTCAAGCGTTCGAAACGCTGGTGTAGCTCAGTTGGTAGAGCAGCTGATTTGTAATCAGCAGGTCGGGGGTTCAAGTCCGTCCACCAGCTCCAGTATTTTGTACAACAAAATATATATGTGGGAGTGTTCCCGAGTGGCCAAAGGGGGCAGACTGTAAATCTGTTGTCGACGACTTCGGTGGTTCGAATCCACCCGCTCCCACCATACTGTGGAGACAAAAAAGATGTCTCCCACGAAAAAGCCCGATTTTATCGGGCTTTTTCGCTACCCAAACGGCGATTTTTCTCTGTGCAGAAACACAGATGTAAAATCGCCGTTTTCCCTTTGTGGCGGGATTCGAACTCCCGAAAACTGAATACCAAATGCACAGGCAGATAGAAATCAAAAATCTATCTGCCTTTTTTATTACCCTCAAAAAAGGAGAAAACAGATATGCTACAGAAAGAATTAGCCAAACGGCTCAGGGTTCGGTATGACACCAAGATGGACGGCAACGGATTCTTATTCTGAAAACCGATGCTTTTCGCTCTCACGGTATTTATTGCGTGGGTATCATATTGCCGCAATAAAAATCATATCCTTTAACGGGTGATAATATGGATTACGAATTAAAGGAATATGAAGCCGACTACCGTGATTTGCGAAGAGAGCGGACGAGACGGGCGGCACAGCATGAGGAAAAGCCACAAAAGCCGAGCGATTTGCTCACTTCCGTTATTCTTACGCAAACGATTGTGTTCGCCTTGGTGCTGCTTCTTTTTTTCGGGTTTTACAAGACGGAGAGCAAGACCTTTACCGCACTTAATTCCTTTTATAATTCCGTAATGCAAAAGGATTTGACCGCAAAGGAGCTGGCTGATTGCGTGCGCTCGGTGATAGCCTTTGTTTCAGAGCCAAAGCAACAGGACGGTCAGGCACAGCAGACAACCGATATTGCCGAGGAGGAATTCACGGGAGCGGGCGGCGAGGATTTGATGTATGTTGACGGAACGACAGCCTCGTTTTCTCCCGTGTTCTTCAGCAAGCCTATGGTAAAGCCCGTCGAGTACACCCGTGTCACCTCCTGCTTCGGCTACAGAATAAACCCCGTAACAAACAAATACGGTTTTCATTCGGGCATAGACCTTGCCGCAAAATCAGGTACGCCGATAAAAGCCGCCTTTGACGGAAAGGTTACAAAGGCTTCGTACTCCGATGCCAGGGGAAACTATATTTTCCTTGAGTCGGAGGGTGGAATCACAACCGTTTACTGCCATTGCTCCGAGCTCATAGCCGAGGAGGGCGCGAATGTCAGAGCAGGGGAGATAATCGCAAAGGTCGGTTCAACGGGTCAGGCGACGGGACCGCACCTGCATTTTGAGCTTCGCATAGGCGGAGTGCGGCACAATCCTGCGTGGGTGCTTGAGAGCTGATGCGTTTTTTTATAAAAGGCGTGGGCATAAGGATAGACTTTCTTTTTGCCGCAAGCGTAACTCTTTTGATGTGCTTTAATACGGGCGACGAGATACGCTGCGGAATACTGTTCTCGATTTTGCACGAGTTCGGGCATCTGCTTGCGATAGTTGCCTGCGGCGAGAGACCCGAAACGGTGCGCTTCGGCATATTCGGAATGACGATAATCAGAAAGAACGACATTACGCAAGATTACAAAAAGGAGTTCATCACGGCGATAAGCGGTCCGTTGATGAATTTTTTTCTGTCTTTTATGCTGTTCGGCTTGTATGCTCCTTGCCGAGAGGAAATCCTTTTGAAATCGGCGTTGATAAGCCTTGTGATAGGTCTTTTCAACATAATTCCCGTGTTCTCGCTTGACGGCGGCAGAGCGCTTGAAAGCGTGCTTTTGCAAAGGCTTCCCCGTGACAGGTGCGAAAGCGTTATGAAAGCGGTGTCTGTTGCGTTCCTTGTGCCGATGACGGCGCTCGGGTTTTACATCCTTATAAAAAGCGGATATAATTTCACATTTCTTGCAATAAGTATATATCTTGCGGTTATGCTCTTTGAAAAATGCTGATCTTTTGTCGGAATGCACCAATTTCAAGCGGATTTTTTGTTTCATAATGCCGATATGCTTGCAGAGGAATATGTGCTATAATATAAAATGAACGAGAATATGATATTTTCGATTATAACTTGTGTTGGGAGATGCCGCAATATGAAAAGAAGACTGTTTAGCATTGTTTTCGTGTTGATGCTGTGCTCTGTGCTGTGCATAAACGCAAGTGCAATGCAGATTTTTGTCAAAACTGCGACAGGAAAGCATATCACGCTTGAGGTGGAGCCGACCGACAGAATTGAAGATGTCAGAGATAAGATATATGACAAGGAAGGTATTTTACCTGAAAGACAGCACCTGTTCTTTGCCGGAAAAGAGCTTTTTGACGGCAATACTTTACAGGATTACAGTATTCAGAAGGACAGCACTCTGCTTTTGAACAACACACATAATGAGATTACCGTGAATACGGCGCAAAATTCCGATACAAGTGTAATGACAAAAACCGTGAAAAATGACGGAAGCGACGCTTATACATATACCGTAACGATTCCGGCTTGCGTTAATGTGGCTTGGGGCGATACGGCGGCTCAGGACGCATCTTATTATGTCGAGTCGCAGTTGGTTCTCGGCGACACGCTCAAGGTTAAGGCTGAGGCTGACAATGCGGGAGAAATGACGGCGGCAGATACCGATTCAACACTTACATTTACCGTATCGGGCGGCGATGAGACCGTTTATTCCGAGGTAAACGACGGCACGGCGGCTTCGGGAACCTCCGTTACTATTTCCGACTTTTCAACAGTACCTATAGCGGAGTATACGGGCACAATGACATACACGGCGGAATATATCGCACACAGCTGATTTGTATAAACAAACAAAACGGGCAAGGTCTTAAGACCTTGCCCGTTTATCATATTCGAGTCAACCGTTTATCAGCTGTTCCAAGCGTTAATCTGCTTCCTGAGCCAATCGGTCCAGCTTTCGATTCCCTCGCCGGTCTTTGCGCTGATAAAGAAAATCTCACAATTCGGATTTAACCTTTTAATGCGTTCAACAACCGCCTTGTCGTCAAAATCAAATACGCTTTTGGTATCTATCTTATTGATAAGCACGCAGTCGCTGACGGTGAACATCAAGGGGTATTTTAACGGTTTGTCGTCTCCCTCGGGGACTGATAAAATCATTGCGTTTTTGCTCGCACCCGTGTCAAATTCGGCAGGGCACACAAGGTTGCCGACATTTTCAAGTACGACGAAATCAAATTCGTCCGCACCGAAGCTGTCAAGTCCCTGCTTTGTCATACCTGCGTCAAGATGGCACATACCGCCTGTGTGGAGCTGGATTGATTTAGCGCCCGTCTCGGCAATCGTTTTTGCGTCAACATCGCTGTCAATATCAGCCTCCATAACGCCGATTTTATATTCGTCCTTCAATGCGGCAATTGTCTGCTTTAATGTAGTGGTCTTGCCGCTTCCGGGCGAGGACATAAGGTTCAGGAGAAAGGTCCTGTCATTTTTAAGCTGCTCTCTGACCTTATCTGCCTCTCTGTCGTTGTTCTCAAACACAGAGCGCTTGATTTCAATTACTTTATAATCGTTCATAATACCTCGTCTTTGTGAAATGCTTATTTGTTTTCTGCGGCAGCTCTTTCGAGTGCAAGCTTGTAATCCTTCTGATGCGTGAATATTTCATGCTTATAGGGGTTGGTCTTTGTTTCAACCGCACGCTTGATAATTGCGGCAAAGACAACAACATTTATTACAAGAGCAAGAACTGCGATAACGCCCTGAGCCTTGGGGTCCGCGCTTGTGGGAGCGGCAGCGGCGTTCATAACATATCCCTCGGGGTAAACCGATGAATAAACCGAGAACTTGTCGCTGAGCATAAACTGCGGAACTATCTGAGCGAACATACACCAAATTGCAAGTGTGTTTGCACGGTTCTGAATCCAACCGCCCTTGTTCCAGAAAGCGTTTGCGAAGGTCGGCGCAAGAAGAAGCGCAAGACCGCAGTACCAGCTGTGGGTCGGAAGGTTGTTGTATGTATATTCAAAGTTCCATACATCGTAAGCGAGAATGTAGCACCAGGTCATATCGGGCCAGAGCATATCCTTCTTGTCCTTTGACTGATAGATACCCCACCAGCCTGTCATACAGAAGATGTTGATGATGCCTGCGATACCGTTTACCCAGTTCCACCAACCGCCGTAAAGCCAGATGCCCTCATTTGAGTACCACCAAGCGGAGCCTGTCTCTGCGATTGCGTTTGCACCCTTGATAGCCGACTCAAAGTCGGAAGCTACTGCGATAAGGATGTTGATGGCAACAATAAGGAACGGGAATACCTTGAACCATTCCGTCTTGCCGATGCCCCATTTGTATTTAAGGAACATAAAGCCGATACAGCCGATTGTTGCGGCGTAGAGCTTTGCATAGTGGAACCAACCGTTCATATGAAGGTAGGTCGGATTGTTGAGTGCCCAGTCCGAGCCGTTTTTAACTCCGATTGCGATAGCAATGAAATAAACGGTCAGAACAGCGGGTACGGCAATAAAGCAGAAAATACCGCCTGCTTTACTGCGGCGTGCGATTTCGTTCAAAACAACAAGACCGACAAACGCCATCAACCAGCCGAGAAGCTGTGTTATCGAGGCGTCGCCGTAAATGTGAAAGAACATATTGTTTGCCTCCTCAAAATATTGTATATTTCGACATTTTGCTGTCTAAAGTTATAGTAACACCAAAAAAACCAATAGTCAATAAACAATCTTTATAAAAGTTGATTGACTTTTGTCAATAAAAAATATAAAATATATCATATATGAATATTTTAAGGAGAATTATGTTATGCCTAAAAGATACGAATATGTCACTCCGCCGAGCTTAGGCGTTGACAATCCGCGCCCGAAGGTTGCGGCAGTCGGTAAAAAGATTACCGATGTTATCGACCACAAATTAAAGGGCGTTACCTCAAACGACGCAGAGTACTGGGGTCTTGCGGAAATTTTGACGGACGATATGTGCGATATTGTCCTGTCAATGGAATTGCGCAAGCCTATGACATTTGAGGAAATCGCAAACAAGAATCAGCAGTTCACAAGGGAAAAGGTTCAGGAGCTGCTTGACGAGCTGAGCTATGTCGGAATATTGGAGTACGATTACGGCTATCATTACGACCACAACGGCAGAACCGCTCCTCCGAGTGAGAGAAGATATATTTTGCCGATGTTTGTACCGGGCTCGGCAGAGCTTCTCAATATTCACGAGCTTCCGCCTGACGGTATAAACCAGAGACTTATCGACCACCCCGAGCTTGCTTCTTTCTTTGAGAGAATGACCTTTGTTCCGCTTGCGGGAATTACCCATATGGTTCCTCCCGGCGGCTCGGGCGTAGGTATGCACGTTATCCCCGTTGAAAAGGCAATTTCAATGGAAAACGGAGTTATGGATATAGAACAGCTTTCCTATTGGCTCAAAAAGTACGAGGGTCATATAGGCGTTGCCCGTTGCTCCTGCCGTGCTTCCCGTGCGGCTCTTGACGAGGGCTGTGCCGACGACGATTACGGCTGGTGTATCGGCGTAGGCGACTTTGCCGATTATTGCCGTGAAACACATAAGGGTCACGACATTACATATGATGAGGCTATGGAAATTCTCCGCAACGCAGAGAAGAACGGCTTCGTTCATCAGATTACAAATATCGACGGCGACAACAAGGTTTTCGGTATCTGTAACTGTAATGTAAACATCTGTAACGCCTTGAGAACCTCACAGCTTTTCAATACGCCCAACCTTTCACGCTCGGCTTATACCGCAAAGGTTGAGCCCGAAAAGTGCGTTGCCTGCGGCAAGTGCGTTGAGTATTGCCCGGCAGGTGCGGTAAGACTCGGACAGAAGCTTTGCACAAAGCAGGGCGAGGTTGTTTACCCGAGAAGAACTCTCCCCGAGCAGTCGTCTCTCAAGGAATACCTTAACTGGAAAGAGGACAAGTGGGACGAGGATTACAGAGACAACAACAGAATTAACTGTTACGATACGGGTACGGCACCGTGTAAGACGGCTTGCCCCGCACATATAGCCGTTCAGGGCTACCTTAAAATGGCGGCACAGGGCAGATACAAGGACGCTCTTGCACTTATTAAAAAGGACAACCCGTTCCCGGCAATCTGCGGCAGAGTATGTAACCACAAGTGCGAGGACGCCTGCACAAGAGGTACAATCGACAGAGCGGTTTCAATCGACGCCGTTAAAAAGTTTATTGCCGAGCAGGATTTGAAAGCGGAGACAAGATATGTTCCCGAGGTGGTAATCGCTTCAAACAGATACGATCATTGGGATCAGAAAATCGCAATTATCGGCGCAGGTCCCGCAGGTCTTTCGTGCGCTTATTACCTTGCAACAAAGGGATATAAGCCGACCGTGTTTGAAAAGCACGAAAAGCCAGGCGGTATGATGAGATACGGTATCCCGTCATACAAGCTTGAAAAGGATGTTATCGACGCCGAAATCGATGTTATAAAGGAGCTCGGCGTTGAGATTAAATGCGGCGTTGAAGTCGGCAAGGATATTACTCTTGACGAGCTGCGTAAGCAGGGCTTCGAGGCGTTCTATATCGCTATCGGCTGCCAGGGCGGCAGAATGGCGGGCGTTGACGGCGAGGACGCTAAGGGCATTGATATTGCGGTCGATTTCTTACATTCCGCAACGGAAAATCAGCAGCAGAAGATAGACGGCGATGTCGTTGTAATAGGCGGCGGCAATGTTGCGGTTGACTGTGCGAGAACAGCTCACCGCTTCGGCGCAAACAAGGTTTCAATGGTATGCCTTGAGTCGAGAGACACCATGCCCGCTTCAAACGAGGAAGTTTCCGAAACGCTTGAAGAGAATATTGAAATCTGCAACAGCTGGGGACCGAAAGAGATTAAAAAGGACGAAAACGGCAATGTCAAAGCAGTCGTTTTCAAGAAGTGCACACGCACCATAGACCCCGTTACCAAGAAGTTCTCGCCCGAATATGACGAAAACGAGACTATGGAAATCAAAGCCGACAGAGTTATATACGCAATCGGTCAGGCAATCGATTGGGGCAAGATGCTCGAGGGCGAAAAGGTCGAATTCTGGCACGGCAATTATCCCGTTGCGGACGGACTTACCTTCCAGACCGCTCAGCCCGATATTTTCGTCGGCGGCGATGTTTATACGGGACCGAAATTTGTAATCAATGCTATCGAAGCGGGCAAGTGCGCAGCGGAATCTCTCCACAGATATGTTCATCCGCACGCAAGCCTTACAATAGGCAGAAATCGCAGAGATTTCATTGAGCTTGATAAGGACAATATCGTTATCGACAGCTACGACAATTCCTCACGCCAGGAGGCGGGAACGGACGAAAGCATTGACCGCAAGATGTCGTTCAGAGACGCTCACAAGACCCTTACCGAGGAGCAGGTAAAGATTGAAACATCCCGTTGCCTCGGCTGCGGCGCATCGGTTGTTGACCCGAACAGATGCCTCGGCTGCGGTATATGCACCACAAAATGCGAATTCGACGCAATCAAGCTTCACAGGGACCATCCCGAAGCGTCAAAGATGGTTGTCGCAGAGGATAAGATGAAGCACATTTTGCCCTACTTTGCGGGTAATGTCGCAAAGCTTGCAATTAAGAAGATACCGAAAGAGGTCAAGGAATACGAGAAGAAATATACCGAATTCCGTGAGTCTATCGGCAAGGATACAGGCAAGCAATAAGAGGTAAAATATGCACGAACTCGGCGTAGTATTCTATGTTATCGACGATGTGAAAAAGGTAGCCGAAGAGAATAATGTTGAGCATGTTCACAGCGTTACGCTCGAGGTCGGCGAGGTATCTACCGTCATTCCCGAGTATCTTATTGACTGTTGGAATTGGGCGGTTAAAAAGCACGAGATACTTACCGACTGCGAATTGCGCGTTGAACGCATTGATGCGATAACCTATTGCGAGGACTGCCGAAAGACATATCCCACCGTGCAATACGGTAAAATATGTCCGCACTGCGGCAGCGAAAGGACATATCTCATTAAGGGCAACGAATTCAATATCAAAGAGATAGAGGTAACATAGCCATTCTCATAACCTGCACGGGGCAGTAATTTAACTGCCCCGTGTTGTTCTATATATTATGTAGGGCAATGAAAGACGCTAAAAAATCGGATAAATAAAAAATCTAATATGTTTTTAAGAAAGCCCCGTTTAAAACAGACACTTTTTCCACACATTTACAGAAACTGTTTATTAGACATTTTTCTAATAACTATTGAAAACAGTAAAATAAATTGATATAATACTGTACTGTGAAGGAGGCGACATTTTATGGATGAAAACTTCAAAGAAAAAAACGATGAAGTAATCCGTGAGGAAGCAAACGACAAGGTTTGCGTTTTTCGCACGGCAGAGTCGGAACCCGAGCTTACCAAAGACGAAAAGTATGCAAGAAAATATTTGTTTATAAAAGATAAGCTTCTCAAGAACTATGAAAAGGGGCGTAAAAAGTACAACAAGGGAAAGATTATAACCGCTGTTGTCTTTGTGCTGCTCTCAATATTCTTGGCTGCATTCGGTAAAGCTACGGGACGCTATATGCAGATGCTGGCTATATGGATTTTCCTGATATTTTTCTTGGTTACCGTATTTTTGTTTCTTGATTACATAAGGTATTTGGTCGAGGATAAGGTCATACCGTATCTTAATGACGACGATATGCTGGAGTACGGAGAATATGACATTTTCAAGGACGACGATGACGAGGAAGATAACGAAGACGACGAGGAGGATGAGTAATGAAAAACATTTTTAAGATATATACCCGAGACTTAAAAAAGATTTTTACAAACAGTATGGCAATAATCTTGGCGGTGGGTATTCTTGTGTTGCCGTCGCTTTATGCGTGGTTCAACATTTATGCAAACTGGGACCCGTACGGCAAGCAGAGCACGGGCAATATGCAGGTTGCCGTTATTATCGAGGATAAGGGAACAAAGTTCCAGGATATTGAGGTCAATGTCGGCGAGCAGATAAAGGAAAACCTTTCTGCAAACGACACTATTAACTGGCAGTTCGTTTCCAAAGAAGATGGCATATACGGCGTAAAGGCAGGCAAGTATTATGCCGCAATCGAGGTTCCTGCGGATTTCAGCGAATCGCTTACAAGTATCGTGTCCGCGGAATTTACCCTGCCGCAGATTACATATTATGCAAATGAAAAGAAAAACGCCATAGCCACAAAGATTACCGACAAGGTTGTTCAGACCGTACAGACTGAGGTTAACGAGTCCTTCGTTCAGACCGTTGTCGATGTAATAAACGAGGTCTTGGGCGTTGTGGTCGTTGACGCAAACAACGGCTCGGATTCGACCGTTAAGAAGATAACGACCGGAATTGAGGTCGTAAAAAACAATGTTGTCGGCTTGCAGGCGACTCTGAAGAGCTTTGACACGATTATGCAGCAGCTTGAAAATCTTGATTCGTCGCTTTCGCAATCTGATATAAGCAAGCTGATGAACAATGTTGACAGCGCAATCAAGAACACCAATGAGGCGATACAGGTAACGAGAGTTGCCGTTGACGGCGTAACGGACGCTATGGGCTCTGTTATCACACAGTCATCTTCAACCTTGGTTTCTGCTGCAAACTCAATTACCGAGATAAACGATGTTGCCAACAACGCAACAACCGCAGGTCTTAAAACCGTTCAGGCTTCGGTTAAGGATGTAAATCAGAAGCTTTCGCTGTTTATCTCAACCCTTGAATCCATCAGAGACTCTCTTGAAACACCCGTTGACGGCTTGGATAAGCTTATAACCTCGCTTACCGAAGCTAAAAACAGCCTTACACAGCTTGACAACAGGCTTACTACTATAATTTCGACAGGCGCAAATCAAAATGATGTTTCCGAAGTGACAAATTCATTGAAGTCTATCGCTTCCACGCTTGACGGACTTAACTCAACCTACACAAACACCGTAAAGCCCGCTTTGAGCAAGGCTATTGACTCCTTGCTGGAGGTTATGGGCGATGTTTCTAATATCATTGAAAAAGTCGGCAGCAGCGACGAGTTCAAGGACCTTTCAAACTCGTTGAGCACCTCGATAAGCGCAGGCTCGACAATGTTCTCCGCTCTTTCCTCAATGCTTGACGGCTTTATCGCACAGCTTGATATTGTTGACGGCAAGGTTGCGGGTCTTACCGATACGGAGCTGTTCAATGTAATATACAACCTGTCCGTAAACAACGGAAATCAGCTCGGCAGCTTCCTTGCTTCTCCCGTTACGGTCAATACCGATAAGATTTACGGCATTGACAACTACGGTTCGGCAATGGCTCCGTTCTACACAACGCTTGCAATCTGGGTTGGCGCGATAATCCTTATTGCGGTAGTCAATCCGAATGTTAAGCATAAAAAAGAGTTCAGTAATCTCACATCTTCGCAAGAATATTTCGGCAGAGCGCTTACATATATGAGCTTCGGACTTATCCAGAGCCTTATTATCTGTCTGGGCGATTTGTACTTCCTGAAAATTCAGTGCTATAACCCCGGCTTGTTCATACTCGCAGGTTGCTTCGCTTCGCTTGTGTTCTCGCTGTTTATGTACTCGCTTGTAGCGGCGTTCGGCGACATAGGAAAGGCGGTAGCGGTCATATTGCTTGTTGTTCAGCTCGGCGGCTCGGGCGGTACATTCCCGATTGATGTTACACCGGCATTCTTCAGGGCAATTCATCCGTATCTTCCGTTCACCTTCGTAATCAACGCAATGAGAGAATGTGTATGCGGAGTTTGGGAAAACGATTATTGGATGGATCTTGTAAAGCTTTGCGCATATATCGTAATAGCATTGATAGTGGGTCTATTCTTTAGATTCATCTTCAAAAAGCCCATTAAGTTCTTCAATAAGAAGATTGAAAAAACCGACCTCTTTTGATAATAAGCGGTATTGGGTTTTATAATCGAATATCAACAAAGTGCAGAGAGATACCTTTTGGGTGTCTCTCTGTTTTTATGTGCTGTTGCGGCTGTCCAAAATCCGCAAAAGTAGGTAGTAGGGCGGGGGCTTGCTCCCGCCGAAAAATCCGCAAAATAAAAATATTTATAAAAACCCCTTGACAAACACATAGTAAAATGATATGATTTATCCATGGTTAGCAAAGGCTAACTCAAAAAGCTCGGCATAAAGCAAGGTTTGAGCTTTATTTTAAGAATTGAAGTTAGCATACGCTAACCCGATTTAACAAATACTGACGGGAACACTTATAAATGCTTGAAAAATACCTTATTGAACATTGCTCTCCGACGCTTGCGTCGATTAAAACCGCAAATTTAATGAATATACCCTTTGAAAACGGTGAAGAGCTTGTTTTATCGGTTGAAAGGCTCAATATCCAACTTTCCGAAAAGGGGATTGAGCTGCTTATTCTCAAGCAGTGTGAAAGCTCAGCACTTGTTTACGCTTACAGGAAATCAAAGCTCGCTTCCGATTTGTCAAAAGAGGGCGTTGCCGAATTTTTATCGGAATACGGCTATGAATCCGCGGAGGTAGAGTATTGTATTTCAAGGCTTAAATCTCGTTTGGCGTTGGGCGGAGAGTTTCCGCACGAAATCGGCTTGTTCCTCGGTTATCCTCTCGGCGATGTTGTCGGATTTATCGACAATGCGGGGCAGAATTGCAAATGCACCGGTTGCTGGAAGGTTTACTGTAACGAGTGCGAGGCTATCAAGACTTTTGCAAAATTCAACAAATGCAAGTCTGTATATAAACGGCTTTGGCAGGGTGGAAGAAGCCTTGCGAAGCTTACTGTGTGAAAGGAAATTTAACTATGAGTAAAACTGCTGTTGTATATTGGAGCGGTACGGGCAACACCCTTGAAATGGCTCAGGCTGTAAAGTCGGGAGCGCAAAAGGCAGGGGCGCAGGTTCAGCTTTTTACCCCCGATGAGTTCACTCCGGATATGGTAGACTGTTATGATTATATTGCTTTCGGCTGCCCATCAATGGGTTGTGAGCAGCTTGAAGAATCGGAATTTGAACCGATGTTTTCGGCGTGCAAGCCAAATCTTAACGGGAAATCCATTGCGCTTTTCGGCTCTTACGGCTGGGGCGGCGGAGAATGGATGGAAGCTTGGGAGGATGACTGCAAAGTGTCAGGCGCGAGCCTTGTCTGTGACAGCGTAATATGCAATGAAGCTCCCGACAAACAGACCCTTTCGGATTGCGAAAAGCTCGGTGCAGCGCTTTCGTAATTGACCTTAAAATAAGATTTTACACATTTCACATTGTCATTTATCAAAAGTATTAAATTGCCATAACCCCCCTTAAAATATTCGCATAACACTTGCCGCCCGAAGCAGAATTTGCTTCGGGCGGCGGTGTGTTTTGACAGTAAAAAAATATACCGCAAAAGTCGTCGCGAACGATACAAAGTCCGCGACGACGTGGCTGGGGTGGCAGGATTCGACAAGGCAAGCCTTGTCGCTTGCAACGATTATATGTCCCTTTTGCTTCGCAAAAGTTGGACAAACGGTTCGAATCCTACCGTAAATCGAACAAAAAATCAGCAGATACAAAAAATGTATCTGCCGATTTTGGCTGGGGTGGCAGGATTCGACAAGGCAAGCCTTGTCGCTTGCAACGATTATATGTCCCTTTTGCTTCGCAAAAGTTGGACAAACGGTTCGAATCCTACCGTAAATCGAACAAAAAATCAGCAGATACAAAAAATGTATCTGCCGATTTTGGCTGGGGTGGCAGGATTCGAACCTACGAATGCAGCAGTCAAAGTGCTGTGTCTTACCGCTTGACGACACCCCAATATTTATATTTGATATTGAATAATCGTTGATAGTGAAAACTCCGCCAAATCTTTTGACCGGCGGAGCTTTATCAGTGGGGTGGATAGTCGGATTCGAACCGACGGTCTTCAGTGCCACAAACTGACGCGTTAACCAACTACGCTATACCCACCATACAGCATTGGCGCGCTGAGAGGGACTCGAACCCCCGACCCTCTGCTTAGAAGGCAGATGCTCTATCCAGCTGAGCTATCAGCGCAA
>CAVFQD010000044.1:0-14946 GCA_963624605.1 Eshraghiella crossota
CTAATCTGTATACCATGTCCTTACACACTTTGTATACTATCTTACTCTTGACACAAGCCCCCGCCCTACGGCGTCGTCGTTTGCTTCGTATCGTTCGCAACAGCCTTTGGCTGCCTCTCACTCACTATGCAACTCCTCCTTTTCCGCAAAAATCACGCTCGGCTCGCCTGCTCGGTTGTAAACGCCCTCCCGACGGCTCGCTGTCGCTACCGAATTTTGCGGATTTGCGGACAGGGACAAGCCCTGTCCCTACGGTAATATTTTAATCCGTGCGAAGCACCCGCACCTCTTCACTTTTCACTATTACCTATTACCTCGCTCGCAAGGGCTGTCCCTACGGGCTGTGCGTAAAAGAATGCCATATAAGCCGCAATTACGATATAGTATCTTTATTTAATAAACAGAATACTTGTCGCAAGGAGAACCTGTGCGAGATAATAGGTTACGATATAGAAAATTTTAAGCGGCTTGCTTTTATTCTCTCCGCCGAACATAAACACCGCAAGCGACGAGTCGGAAAGAACAAAGCACAGTGCGCCGATAATCAGCGTAATAACTATCGCAGGCACATTAGCCGACGGCTGTGAGCAAAGATGTATGCCGAGCCGCAGGGCGGTAACGAGCATAAGGGTTATCGCCGACGCATACAGGAAAACGGGGAATGTCAGCTTACCGAGCTTTAATTTTCTCAGCTTTGCGAATATGCACGCGGGGATAAGTATTATTGCGGCGATTATAAATGTCTGTGCGCTGAACACATTGAAATCGGGACTTGCCTGCGAAAATGCGATAATGAACAGTACATGCCCGAAAAAGAATGACACGCCGCCGAGTATGTTTACAAAAACGGGTGCGATTATGTGGATTAAAAGGTCGCCCAACACGCCGAAAATAAGACCGCTTAACAGCAGCTTCATATACATTGAATGATTGCCCGAACGGATGATACAGCATACGGCGCAGATTATGAACAGCGCCGAGCAGACCATTTTCATCTGCAATGACCTGAATGTCCTTTTCGGCCACGAGTATTTCAAAAAAAGGGGAACAAACACAAATTCCAATAAAACAGCTATTGAGTAAATAATCATTTCTGCCATAAGCACCACCCTTTATATGTAATGATATTAGTATTTCAAAAAAATGTCAACAAAAAACCTGCCGGAGAGATTATCTTCGACAGGTTTGCTTTTGTTTGTTGAATTAAATCAATCAGAATTTTTCAGCCTTTTGGCAAAAGCGTTCAGCATTTTGATGTCGGCAGAGGACAGGCCTTTTATATTATTGCACAATTCCAAATATTCCAAAGAGGCTGCTTTATCTTCGTCAAAAAATTCCGAGGGGGTAATATTGAAGCTGTCGCAAATATTCAAAAATAATTGCATAGACGGCAATGCTCTGCCGGATGTAATAGATTGGATATATCCCTTGCTCTTGGCTAAGTTCATACTCAACTCATATTCGGACATATTTCTCTCTTTTAAGAGCATTGAAATTCTGTTTTGTATAAATTCTGCGTTCATATTACACCTCACTATAATAGAATACACTAATTTGATTAGTAATATTACTAACTAAATTACCTATTATTCTTGATTTATACTAATTAAAATAGTATAATCGAAGAAACATTGTTATTATAATGGGTGGGGTGTGCTATGGTAGGTAACGGAGATTTGCGAAATGCCAATAAAGCAAAAAAGGATGAGTTTTATACTCAACTGTATGACATTGAATGTGAATTAAAGTATTATAAAAAACAATTCAGAGGGAAAACGGTGTTTTGCAACTGCGATGACCCGTTTGAAAGTAATTTTTTCAAATACTTCGCATTGAATTTTAATTATTTAGGGCTTAAAAAACTTATCGCTACCTGCTATGACGGGTCGCCGATACAAAGTAAACAAATAAGTTTGTTTGATGTTAACACAGTGAAAAAACCGGTGGACAAAAAGGCGTATAAAATTGAAATAACAGAAGTTGACGATTACAACGGAGACGGGACAGTCGATTTATCTGATGTAGAATATTTGATTAAGAATAAGAAAAATGTTCTTACTATGTTAAAGGAAAACGGAGATTTCAGAAGCAAAGAGTGCGTAGATATTTTACAAGAAGCCGACATAGTTGTTACAAATCCGCCCTTTTCATTGTTTAGAGAATATGTAAATTTGCTTGAGGAATATAAAAAGAAATTTATAATTATGGGAAATACAAATGCCCTTACTTATAAAGAAATTTTCAAATTGTTTCAAGAGGACAGAATAAGAACCGGTTATACGAATTTTAATGTCGGTATGTACTTCTTTGTTCCGGACAGTACAGAAAAATATCATAAAATTGTTAATGGAAAAAAGATGGTTAGGGTATCAACTTCGTGTTGGTTTACAAATTTACCAGTTACGAAGCACAAAGAATTCTTGGACTTTTACAAAAAATATAGTCCTGATAGTTATCAAAAATATGATAACTATGATGCCATTGAGGTTAGTACATATAGGGACATCCCTGAAGATTATTATGAACCTATGGGTGTGCCGATAACTTTTTTGGATAAGTATAATCCCGAACAGTTTGAGTTGGTTAGATTTAGAAAGGGAAATGATAACAAGGACTTGAAAATAAAAGGAAAGTATCCATATTTCCGAGTAATCATAAGGAGGAAAGTATGAATATAGAATTAAAAGAAATACAAATTCGTGATTTGGTGGACGGCTACGAGAACAATCAGGACGAGGGCGTTTACGGCTACGGCGGCAAACTTAACATTCGCCCAAAGTATCAAAGGGAATTTGTATATGGAGAAAAGGAGCAAAAGGCTGTTATCAACTCTGTTTTTCATGGATTTCCGTTGAATGTTATGTATTGGGTGAAAAAGTCTGACGGAACATTTGAGGTGCTTGACGGACAGCAGAGAACCTTGTCAATTTGCAGTTATGTCGACGGGGACTTTTCTTTTGAGCAAAAGGGATTTTGGAATCTGACAAGCGATAAGAGAGAGGAGTTTTTGAAATACAAGCTTTTGGTTTATCAGTGCGAGGGTGCTGAAAGCGAAATATTGGATTGGTTTAAGGTCATAAATATAGCCGGATTGAAATTAACCGACCAAGAAATGAGAAATGCCGTTTATACCGGCGAATGGTTGACGGACGCAAAAAGATATTTTTCAAAAAACGGGTGTATAGCGGCTAAAATCGGCGACGGCTATGTTAAAGGCGAGGCGAACAGGCAGGCTTTGCTCGAGCTTGCGCTGAAGTGGATAAGCAACGGGGAAATTGAAAACTATATGGCAAAACACCAACACGACCCAAACGCCAACGAATTAAAACAGTATTACAGAAGCGTTATTGATTGGGTATCAATGACCTTTGTTACTAAGTATAAGCAAATGACTTCGGTGAATTGGGGCGAATTGTATGACAGGTTCAAGGATAAAGTAATTGATACAAACTCTTTAGATAAAAGAATTAAAGACTTAATGATTGACGATGATGTAACGAATAAAACGGGAATATTCAATTATGTACTCACGGGAGATGAGCGCAAACTTAATATACGGTCTTTTACCGATAAACAAAAACAGGCACAATACATAAAGCAAAACGGTATCTGCGTTAAATGCCGCAAGCACTTTGAAATCGGCGAGATGGAGGGCGACCATATAATAGCGTGGTCGCAAGGAGGGCACACAACGCCGGATAATTTACAAATGCTTTGTAAAAAATGTAATAACACAAAGAGCGATATATAAGAAAATCCCTACCAAAGATTTTTCCTTGGTAGGGATTTGTTATTTATTGACTTGTGTCAATCAGTCTTCTTTGGGAGCGTAGAGGTCTTTAAGGCGAAGAAGATGGTCATATCTTGCCTTAGCGTTCTCCTCAGCCTTTGTGAAGAGCTGCTCGGCTCTTTCGGGGAACGAGCGTGTAAGCGATGAGTAACGAGCTTCGTTCATAATGAAGTCGCGGTAGCTTGTTGCGCCCTCCTTGGAGTCGATTGTGAAGGGGTTCTTGCCCTCCGCCTTGAGTGCGGGGTTGTAACGGAACATATTCCAGTAACCGCAGTCAACAGCCTTCTTCATTTCAGCCTGGCAGTTTGTCATACCGCCCTTAATCGAGTGCATTTCGCAGGGAGCGTATGCAATAACGATTGACGGGCCGTGGTAAGCTTCTGCCTCCGTAAGAGCCTTGATTGTCTGGTTCTGGTCTGCGCCCATAGCAATCTGTGCAACATATACATAGCCGTAGCTCATTGCAATCTCAGCAAGGCTCTTCTTTGCGATTGCCTTACCTGCCGCAGCGAACTGTGCAACCTGACCGATGTTGGAAGCCTTGGAAGCCTGTCCGCCCGTGTTCGAGTAAACCTCGGTATCGAATACCATAATGTTTACATCTTCGCCCGAAGCGAGAACATGGTCAACGCCGCCGAAGCCGATATCATATGCCCAGCCGTCGCCGCCGAATATCCATACGGACTTCTTGGAGAGATATTCCTTGTTTTCGAGAATATCCTTTGTTGCTTCGCACTTGCTGCTGTCGATTGTCTCAAGAGCCGCAACGAGCTTGTCCGTAGCAGCTGCGTTAGCCGCACTGTCGTTTACGGTGTCGAGATATTCGTTGCAAGCAGCCTTTACTTCCTCGGAAGCCTGCTCGGAAGCTGCAATCTGCTGTACCTTTTCGATAAGACGGTTGCGGATAGCGTTCTGACCGAGATACATACCGTAGCCGTGCTCTGCGTTGTCCTCAAAGAGGGAGTTAGCCCAAGCGGGGCCGTGACCTGCCTTGTTTACGGTGTAGGGTGATGTAGCTGCAGGACCGCCCCAAATTGACGAACAGCCTGTTGCGTTTGAAATGTACATTCTGTCGCCGAAGAGCTGTGTGATAAGTCTTGCATAAGATGTTTCGGCACAGCCTGCGCAAGAGCCTGAGAATTCAAGAAGCGGAGTCTTGAACTGGCTGCCGATAACGGTGTTGTTTGCAAGGTCTTCCTTAACGGAAACATTTGCTACCATATAGTCGAATGCAGCCTGCTTTTCGTCCTGAGACTCTCTTGAAACCATTTTAAGTGAATTTGTCGGACATACGCCTATGCAGACGCCGCAGCCCATACAGTCAAGCGGAGATACTGCCATGGTGTATTTGTAAACATCCTTGCCCTTACCCTTCTTGTCAACAAGAGTTGCGCAAGCGGGAGCGTTTGCAGCCTCTGCCTCGTCAAGAGCATAAGGACGGATTGTAGCGTGAGGACAAACATATGCGCACTTGTTACACTGTGCACAGGTTGTGCCGTCCCACTCGGGTACCATAACCGCAACGCCGCGCTTTTCATAAGCGGAAGCGCCCTGCTGGAATGTACCGTCAACATAATCTGTAAATGCGGAAACGGGGAGAGAGTCGCCGTCCATCTTGCCGACGGGCTTCATGATTGTGTCAACCATCTTAACGAGCTTCTCCTTGCCCTCGCTCTTAACAGCCTCTGTGCTGTCAACAGCGTCAGCCCACTCTGCGGGTACATTTACCTGAACATAAGCCGTTGCGCCTGCGTCAATAGCCTTTTCGTTCATTTCAACGATTTCTTTACCCTTCTTCATGAACTTCTGAGCTTTTTCCTTCATATAGCCGATAGCTTCTTCCTCGGGAAGAACCTTTGAAAGTGAGAAGAATGCCGACTGAAGAACCGTATTTGTTCTCTTGCCGAGGCCTATCTTCTGTGCGAGGTCGATAGCGTTTACGGTGTAAAGCTTGATGTTGTTCTTTGCAATGTAACGCTTTGTCTCAGCGTTGAGCTTTTCGGCAAGCTCTGCTTCGTCCCACTGGCAGTTGATAAGGAATACGCCGCCGGGCTTAACATCCTGAACCATCTTGTAGCCCTTTTCGATGTAAGACGGGTTGTGGCATGCAACGAAGTCAGCCTTGTTTATGTAGTATGAGCTCTTTATGGGCTTGTCGCCGAAACGAAGGTGGGAGATTGTGATACCGCCCGTCTTCTTTGAGTCATACTGGAAGTATGCCTGAACATATTTATCGGTGTGGTCGCCGATAATCTTGATTGAGTCTTTGTTTGCACCGACTGTACCGTCGCCGCCGAGACCCCAGAACTTGCACTCAATTGTGCCCTCGGGAGCGGTGATGGGAGCGGGCTTCTCCTCAAGCGAAAGATGAGTAACATCATCGTTGATGCCGATTGTGAATGCTCTTGAAGGAGTTTCGGCATTGAGGTGCGCATATACCGCAAAGATGCTTGAGGGAGGCGTGTCCTTTGAGCCGAGGCCGTATCTGCCGCCGCAAACCTTAATGCCGTCTCTGCCCTGTTCGTTAAGAGCTGCGATAACATCGAGGAAAAGGGGCTCGCCGATTGAACCGGGCTCCTTTGTTCTGTCAAGAACGGCAATCTTCTTAGCCGTTGCGGGGATAGCGTCAACAAAAGCCTTTGTTGAGAAGGGTCTGTAAAGACGAACCTTTACGATACCGACCTTTTCGCCCTTTGCAAGAAGATAGTCGATAACCTCTTCCGCAACATCGCAGACAGAGCCCATGGCAACGATAACTCTCTCTGCGTCGGGTGCGCCGTAGTAGTTGAAGAGCTTGTAGTCTGTGCCGAGCTTTGCGTTTACCTTGTTCATATATTCCTCAACGATGCCCGGAACAGCCTCATAATAGCTGTTGCAAGCCTCTCTGTGCTGGAAGAATATATCGCCGTTTTCGTGAGAGCCTCTCATAACGGGTCTCTCGGGGTTAAGAGCACGCTTACGGAACGCTTCAACTGCGTCCATATCGCACATTTCTTTAAGGTCTTCGTAATCCCAGACCTTGATTTTCTGAATTTCGTGAGAAGTACGGAATCCATCAAAGAAGTTGATGAACGGAACTCTGCCCTTGATTGCCGAAAGATGAGCAACAGCGGCAAGGTCCATAACCTCCTGACAGTTTGTCTCTGCAAGCATTGCAAAGCCTGTCTGACGGCAAGCGTAAACATCCGAATGGTCGCCGAAAATGTTAAGCGCATGGGAAGCTACGCAACGAGCCGATACATGGAAAACTGCGGGAAGCAATTCGCCTGCGATTTTGTACATGTTCGGAATCATAAGAAGAAGGCCCTGAGACGCTGTGTATGTAGTTGTGAGAGCGCCTGCTGCAAGTGAGCCGTGAACCGTACCGGAAGCGCCTGCCTCCGACTGCATTTCCGCAACCTTAACGGTTGTTCCGAAAATGTTTTTCTGTCCCTGTGCCGACCACTGGTCAACATAGTCCGCCATGGGGCTTGAGGGAGTGATAGGATAAATACCCGCTACTTCCGTGAACGCATAAGACACGTGAGCAGCTGCGGTATTACCGTCCATAGTCTTTGAAGACCTGACGACGGTAGCCTTGGTTTCTGCCATTTTTTATTTCCTCCTTAAAAGGGTGTGCCGCAGGCTCGGAAAGGCAATTCGAAAAAGCGCCGTGCTTTAAGAGCTGCGGTAATTGTTAACTGTATTCGCATACGAAAATATTTTAGCACTTTTATAATGGTATGTAAACAAGAAATTCTTGAAAAATTGACAAAAATTACGCTGAAAATTGCCCTTAAATCATATATTTGAATAATGGTGCGCAATGTGCTACAATATTATGTAAATCATATATTTATCAAAGGAAAAAATATGCTTAAAGAAGATACGCTGCGCTCTCAGCTGATTGAGAGGCTCGAAGACGCGCTCGACATAAATTTCGGCGTGTCGGAAATTAAAATAAATACCCTTGACGACTTCAAAAGGGAGCTGTATGTGCCGTTTTTGCAGGGGAACGATGTCTTTTACAGAGGTGAGAGAATAAACGCCTTTGAGCGCAGACTCATACCCACACTGCTGCGGCAAAAGGCGGCTGAGCTCAAGGAGCTTGAGGTCGAAAAAGCCTTGAATATCAATGGTCGCTCGCTTTTTGATATGTATGTTTCAAGGGAACGCTTCTACGAGGTTTACAAATTGCTTTACGCAGAGGCGGACGCATACAAGCTGTACAATATGACCGCCCTTGCACAGCACTATCTTGATTTGAGCCCGTTTATCGACTTTACAAAGAGCCTTTATGTTTCGCTTTCGTTTGCGATAAAGGGCAGAAGCACGGCGGACGCCGATTTTGTAATTTACACCGTAAGGGACGCCTCGGGTAAGAACAGCTCTTCCGACATCGAGCAGGCAAATAAATGGCTTGAGGGGTACAATGTAAATGTTATAAATATAGTGCTTTCAACGCACCTGAAAAAGCGTGCTCAAAAGAGGAAGCCGCTTGAAATCAAGAGCCCCGGGGAGATAATTGGTGAGCTTAAAAGCAGGGATGCTGCAAGCGAATTCAGACGCTATGAGGAAAGTGCGCTGTCGCTTTCCCCGAGCGCAAAGCTTATAGACATTCCCACGAATGACCTTATGAAATTTCAACAGGGGGTTTTCCTGCTTTTGGACGGCTTCAATCTTATCGACTCAAAGTACCTTACAAAGGACATCAGAGAGGACTTTGAAATAAGGAAATACATAATAAATAAGGACTTGGTTCCCGAGCTTAACAAGCTGGTCGAAAACGACGCTTCGCAGTACACATACAAACGCTTGCTTAATATTTCCGAGGCGGTAAGGTAATTGAGGCGTTATACTTGACTATACGGCGGTTTTAATATACAATAATAGAATATATTTTATTATTTAATAAGGAGAGTATTTTTTTATGGATTCGGACCCTGCGGGCATTATACTGAAAATTGTTTTGCTGTTCGTGCTTATCCTGCTAAACGCATTTTTTGCGATGAGCGAAATTGCCATTATCTCACTCAACGACAACAAGATGGAGAAGATGGCGGAAGAGGGCAATAAAAAGGCAAAGCAGGTATTGAAACTTACAGAGAATTCGAGCAATTTCCTATCAACAATTCAGATCGGCGTTACACTTGCGGGATTTTTGACAAGTGCCGCCGCATCACAGAGCTTTGCCGTGATGCTTGCCGAAAAAATAGCGTCAACCTCCGTTGTGAATTATATTCCCATCGGGGTTATCAACGCTGTATCGACGGTGCTTATCACGGTAATTATGTCTTATTTTTCACTTGTTCTCGGCGAGCTTGCACCTAAAAAGATTGCAATGCAGAAGCCGGAAAAGGTATCTTTTGCGGTTGTACCCGTGCTCCTTTTCGTGAACAAAATAGCAAAACCGTTTGTAAAGCTCCTTTCTGCTTCGACAAATGCCGTTGTCCGTATTTTCGGTATGGACCCCAATGCGGACGAGGAGGTCGTTACCGAGGAAGAGATAAGAATGATGGTCGATGTCGGTCAGGAAAAGGGCGTTATCGAGGATGTTCAGAAAGAGATGATAAATAACATCTTTGAGTTCGATGATATGGATGTCGGCGATATTATGACGCACCGTACGGATATGGACTGCGTTGACGCCGAAGAGCCGCTTTGCGAAATTTCAAAAATGGCTATTGAATGCGGCCATTCGAGGATTCCCGTCTTTGAGGACGATCAGGATAATATCATCGGTATCATCTATGTTAAGGATTTGCTTAAATATGTCGGCTCAAGCCTTCCCAAGTCAAAATCCATAAAGGACTTTATGCGCGAGGCGTATTATGTCCCCGAAACCAAGCACTGCAGCGAGCTCCTCAACGAAATGATTGAGAAACATATTCAGATGGCTGTCGTAGTCGATGAATACGGCGGAACTGCGGGTATCGTTACATTTGAGGATGTTATCGAGTCCATTGTCGGCAATGTACAGGACGAATACGATAACGAGGACGAGGAAATTTCCCAGATAAACGAAACGACCTTTACCGTTGACGGAATTACCGACATTGACGAGGTCGAGGAAAAGCTCAACATTAAATTTCCCGAGGGAGATTATGACACTCTCGGCGGATTTATCATAAGCCGTTTGGGCTATCTTCCGAAGGAGTCGGACGAAAAGGGTAAGGACGACAAGGACGATATAGTGGAATACGAGGGCATAAGGTTTACCGTCCTCAATGTCGAGGAACGCAGAATAGGCAAGGTTAAGGTTGAAATTCTGCCGAAGCCCGAGAGCGAGGAAACGGAAGAATAATTTATCGGAGATGTAAAAATGGAAAACCCGGAAAAGAAAAAAATAGTTTTAAGCGCCATTCAGCCTACGGGCACGCCGACACTCGGTAATTATCTCGGAGCGCTTAAAAATTGGAAGAAAATGACCGAGGACTACAGCTGCCTTTATGCGGTTGCCGACCTCCATTCAATAACGGTCCGCCCCGAGCCTGCCGATTTGAGGAAAAGAACGCTTGAAATGTACGCTCTTTTGTTGGCGCTCGGGCTTGATCCCGAAAAGAACACGGTGTTCATTCAGAGTATGGTTCCCGAGCACGCACAGCTTGCGTGGATACTTGACTGCTATACGCAGTTCGGCGAGGCTTCGAGAATGACGCAGTTCAAGGATAAGAGCGAGAAGCACCCCGATAATGTAAATGTCGGACTGTTTGCATATCCCGTTCTTATGGCTGCCGATATTTTGCTTTATCAGACCGATTTCGTTCCGATAGGCGTTGACCAGAAGCAGCACCTTGAAATCACAAGGGATATCGCAGAACGCTTTAACGGACTTTACGGCAACACCTTTAAGCTTCCCGAGCCGTTTATCGGCAAGGCGGGCGCAAAGATTATGTCGCTTCAGGAGCCGACAAAGAAAATGTCAAAGTCGGATACAAATGTCAAGGGCTTTATTTCCGTTCTTGACGATGACAGCACGATTATGAAAAAAATCAAATCTGCCGTTACCGACAGTGAGGCAAGAGTCTATTACGGCGAGGGCAAGGACGGCGTAAACAACCTTATGGGAATTTATTCCTGCTGTACCGGTAAGACCTTTGAGGAAATCGAAAAAGAGTTTGACGGCAAGGGCTACGGTGACTTCAAAACGGCTGTCGGCGAGGCGGTTGTCGAAGAACTTCGTCCGCTTAAAGAGGAATACGCAAGACTTATCAACGATAAGGCATACCTTTACGATTGTGCAAAGCTCGGAGCGGAAAAGGCAAGCAGCGTTGCTTCGAGAACTCTTAAAAAGGCGATGAAAAAGGTCGGCTTTATTCAGATTGACAAATAACAATTTATAGCATTCAGCCAAGGCACTCGGAAATTTTCGGGTGTCTTTTTTTATTGTAATGTGTATATATAATGCCGCAAACACAGCCGTAATTTCAATAAAAATCACGATTGACATACAACGGATTTGTGCTATCATATTTGCGTAAAAAAGGAAGTATGATAAATGAGTGAAAATAAGAAACAGCTTGATATGCTGCACGGCTCAATATGGGGCAAGGTTCCCGTATTTGTCCTGCCTGTTGCGGCAACGGCAATACTCGAACAGCTTTTTAACGCTTCGGATATAGCGGTAGTAGGTAACTTTACGGGCGACCAGCGCACGGCGGCGGTTGCGGCGGTCGGAGCAAACAGCCCGATAATCAGCCTTATACTCAATCTCTTTATAGGTATTGCGCTCGGCGCGAATGTCGTAATCGCGCACGCAATCGGCAGAGGAGACAAAAACACCGTCAAAAAGGCGGTTCACACATCTATGACAGTGTCTGTAATCGGCGGAATTATCACGGCGGCAGTCGGTGAGCTTGTCGCGGTGCCGCTCCTCGGCGTGCTCAATGTCCCCGAGGATGTTTTTCCGCTTGCGCTGCTGTATTTGAGAATATACCTTATCGGTATGCCGGTAATCCTTTTGTATAACTTTGAGGCGGCGATATTCAGAAGTGTGGGCGAAACAAAAATGCCACTTGCCGCACTTGCGATTTCGGGCGCGTTGAATGTGGTGCTTAACCTCTTCTTCGTCGCAGTATTGCATATGACTGTTAACGGCGTAGCGATAGCCACGGTTATTTCAAATGCGGTAAGCTCGGTTATCCTCTATTATAAGCTTCGTAAAACAACACAGGTTATTCATGTCGACCCGAAAAGCTTCGGTATCGATGTGCCGAGCTTAAAGCATATTTTGAGGATAGGCTTGCCTGCAGGTATACAGAGTGCAGTTTTTTCGGTGTCAAATATAGTTGTTCAGTCGGCTATAAACAGCCTCGGCACCGTTGTAATGGCGGCTTCGAGTGCGGCGTTCAATATTGAGGTAATAACCTATGATATACTCAATGCGTTCAGTCAGGCGTGTACGACCTTTGTCGGTCAGAACTACGGCGCAGGTGAGATAAAGCGCTGTAAAAAAACGCTTGCCGTGTGCCTTATCGAGGGTGGAATTACACTCGGTACGGCGGCGGTGCTTGTGCTTGTGTTCGGCAAAAACCTGCTTGCGATTTTCAATAACGACCCCGAGGTTATCGAAATAGGTTATATAAGGGTTATGTTTTTGCAGATTTCACATCTTTTGAGCCTGCTTTACGAGGTTATGTCGGGATATATGAGAGGATTCGGCATATCGTTTGTGCCCGCGGTGCTGACAATGCTCGGCGTATGCGGAACGAGGATTTGCTGGATACGGTGGGTGTTCCCGATAAATCCGACCTTCAAAACGATAATGATTGTTTATCCCGTAAGCCTTGCGATAACAGCGTTGCTGATACTGACATCGCTTCTTTGCACACATCCTGCCAAAAAGCGCCTGAAAAAACAAACTTCACAGGAAATGCAGACGGTATAAAACAAATAATAAATGTAAAAGCGTTTCGGTTTCCCGAAACGCTTTTGTGTTAGCTTTAATCAATGATTGTTGAATTCAGAAACTCTTCAATTCGTTTAACAAACTTGACCGCATTTTCGTATTGTTCAACAACATCTGTTTTTGAAACAATATAGAAGTCGGAATAATCGCTTTGAGTTCTTACGGAAAATGCGCTTTTTGCTATTTTGGCATAATCCTTTTCAATCAAACCCTTTTTAATGTAGTTCAAATTAAAATCGGATAGCACGCCGGAGTGCTTTTTATACCCTACATTTCTTGTTGCGCAAAGTGCGTTCATAGAGTGAAATATTGCATAGTAAGATCTGTTGGCACTGTCTGCATATAAATTGTCTTCAAGGAGTAACTCGGATGCTTTCAGGCAATCTTTAGCTTTTTCCAATCTGTATTCGGCAAGAGCCAATTCATCTGAATTATGCAACTAAATCAATTCCTTCCTTTTCTATATTCCTAAAGAACGGATAGGTTTCCTTATATCGGTCATATGTGGATTTATCCTGAAGTGTAATAGACAGCACAATATCGTGCTTCAAATCAATATCAACGGAAAAGTCAACAAATTCCTTGGTGAATTTTGAGAGCTCGGATGTCGATATGTCTGCAACAATCATTATATCAATATCCGATTCTCCGTCATAATCTCCTCTGGCGTATGAACCGTAGAGTATTACCGATGTGAGCTTGTTGCCTAAAACCGATGTTGCCTTTTTTACAACATCATCTGTTATACTTGCAAGTTGATTTTTATTACACATATCAACACCTCCTTGTATTACTTATATTATACGCTTTACAAATAAATTAAGTCAAGCCGCAGACTTTATTCCCTGTTCACAAGATATTCCATACCCTTTTTATATCCCTCGAAGCCGAGACCGATATAGTGCTCCTCGCAGGCAAGACCTGCGTATGAAATGTGACGGAACGCTTCACGCTCGTTGATGTCGGAAATGTGTATTTCCACCGCAGGCAGACCCACGGCTTTAAGGGCGTCAAGAATAGCAACGCTTGTGTGCGTGTATGCGGCGGGGTTTATGACAATACCGTAAGTGCCGTCGAAATACGCTTTTTGAATACGGTCAACTATGTCGCCCTCGTGGTTCGATTGGAAGCACTCGACCTCACAGCCGAGCTCCTTTGCCCATTCGCCGATACTGTCAGTGAGCGTATGATAGCTTTGTTTGCCGTAAATTTTCGGCTCTCTGATGCCGAGCATATTTATGTTGGGTCCGTTTAGTACAAGTATTTTTCTCATTTTCCGTCAATCCTTTCAAGTATTTCCGTCGCAACCTCTTCCACCGTGCCGTTGCCGTCAACCTCAAAATCGCAGAATTTTCTGTAAAGCGGAAGTCGGTATTTGTACATATCCTCAAGCGAATTTGCCTGCGAGAGCGGACGGTTGTCAGTCGACAAAACAGAAATATCACGGTTTATAAAAACAACAACGGAATTTTGGCGTACTGCGTCAAAATTATCCTCGTTTGTGACAACTCCGCCGCCTGTTGCGATTACCTTACCGCTTAATTTGCACAGGTCGCAGACAGCCTCGTTCTCAATTTTGCGGAAGGCCTTTTCGCCGTGTTCTTTTATAACGGCTGCAGGGGTCGCGCCGCAGATATGCTCCGACTCCTCGTCGGTATCAAGGAACTCTCTGCCCGTTTTTTCTGCCAGAAAAGTGCCGACCGAGGTCTTGCCCGAGCCGGGCATACCGACTAAGACAATATTTTTCATATCGGTTGAGACTTTTTTGAGAATTTTCTCCGTTATGCTGTCGTCAATCGCCTTGTCAAAGAAAATCTCGCTTGCCCTTTTAGCCTGTGCAACAAGCATTGAGAGGCCCGAAAACGCAGGTATATCAAGCTTTTCGGCGTCCAAAACAAGCTTTGTTTTTTGCGGATTGTAAATTATATCAAACACTGCCGTAAGATGTGTAAAGTCTGTAAGCTTTACAGGAGAAACGAGGTTTTTCGGATACATTCCGACGGGGGTTGTGTTCACGATTATGTCGGCGTCGGCGTGAGTTTTAATGTTTTGGTAGTTGTTTTCGCCGCTTCGTGAAATGCTGACTGTTTCCCGAGCTCCGAGGTCTGCGATAACCGCCTTGACCGCAAGGGACGCACCGCCCGTACCGAGTACCAAAACCTTTTTGCCACCGAAATTTATTCCGCTGCGCTTTACCGTGTAGTAAAAGCCGTAGTAGTCGGTGTTGTCTCCGAAAAGCGTGCCGTCGCTTCGGCGCACTACCGTGTTG
>CAVFQD010000045.1:0-2475 GCA_963624605.1 Eshraghiella crossota
TTGGGGTGAAATAATGTTTTCAAGAGTTGCAAGTGTGGGCCTTTTCGGATTGGAATCTTATCTTGTCGAGGTTGAGGCAAATCTCGGCGCAGGACTTCCGAGGTTTGACATAGTCGGACTGCCCGACACGGCGGTCAGCGAATCAAGGGAGAGGGTGCGCGCGGCAGTACACAACAATGACTACGACTTCCCCGTATCGAGGATTACCGTGAACTTAGCGCCTGCCGACAAGAAAAAGGAAGGCCCCGTTTACGACCTGCCGATACTTGTGGCAATCCTTAAATCCACGGGTCAGTTGAGAGTGAATACGGACAACTGTGCCTTTGTCGGCGAGCTGTCGTTAAACGGAGAGGTTCAGAAAATCAACGGCGTTCTGCCGATGGTTATCAGAGCTCAGAAAGAGAAGATTGAAAACATTTTCATCCCTTACAACAACAGTCACGAGGGAGCGGTGGTAAAAGGAATAAATGTTTACCCCGTCAGAACCGTGCGTGAGCTTCTTGACCACCTGAACGGCATTAAGCTCATAGACCCCGTCTCCGACGATGACTATGCGGAGCTCGGCGTATCGCTCGACCTGCCCGACTTTGCCGATGTAAAGGGTCAGTATCAGCCCAAAAGGGCGTTGGAGGTTGCGGCGGCAGGAGGACACAACATAATGATGATAGGCCCTCCCGGCTCGGGAAAAAGTATGCTCGCTAAAAGGATACCGTCAATTCTCCCCGATATGACCTTTGAGGAGTCGCTTGAAACGACAAACATATACTCCATCTCCGGCAAGCTGCCGAGCGGCGTTTCGCTTGTCAAGGCAAGACCGTTCCGCTCTCCGCACCACACCATCTCCCCTGCCGGACTTTCAGGCGGCGGCACAGTGCCGAGACCGGGCGAAATCTCGCTTGCCCACAACGGTGTGCTCTTTCTTGACGAATTACCCGAATTTTCACGCAGTGCGATGGAAATTCTCCGTCAGCCCATTGAGGACGGAAAAATCACAATAGCGAGGGTTGCGGCGACATATTCATATCCGTGCTCGGTAATGCTTGTGTGCGCTATGAACCCCTGCCCGTGCGGAAATTTCGGACACCCGACAAAGCCGTGCACCTGCGCCAAGGGTGCACCCGCAAGGTATTTGTCAAAGGTAAGCGGCCCGTTACTCGACAGACTTGACATACATATAGAAGTGCCGGCAGTAGACTACGACGAGCTGTCCTCTAACGAAAAGGCGGAGTGCTCTGCCGACATCAAAAAGAGAGTTGACGCCGCAAGGAAAATCCAACAGGAACGCCTAAAGGGCACGCATATATCCTGCAACGCAAAAATGACTTCTGCGATGACCCGTGAATACTGTCGGATAACGGACGATGCCGCAAAGCTTTTGAAGGCTTCGTTTGAACAGCTCGGGCTGTCCGCAAGAGCATATGACAAAATTTTAAGAGTTGCGAGAACGGTTGCCGACCTCGACAATTCCGACATTATAAATTCCGACCATATCCTTGAGGCGGTTCAGTACAGAAGTCTTGACAGGAAGTTCTGGAAAAATTAAAAAAATATATATCCGAATATGAAAACAGCTGTAAAGGTTAACTCCTTTACAGCTGTTGCTTTTATATCGCTTAGCCCTTGATATTCTTATATTCCGGCTTTATAACCTTGTCGGTTATGCTCTTGCCGATTGTAAATTCGGGAGTTCCCATTGAGCCGGGCGCCACCTCGTATTTATCAAAGACGATAACAAACTCTCCCTTCTTGTTCCAATAGAAATTGCAATCCGCTTCAAGCTTTTCAAAATTCTGACCGAAGTCCTCGCTGTCCACCCAATAAACCGCATCCGAGTCCTTTTCCATTCTTTGCTTCATCTGGCTTTTTATTTCAGCTTCAACGGTGCTGTAAAACTCGTCGTTCGCCGCTATATCGCTGAGATTCACGATTTCGCCCTTTGTCTTGTCGATGTGATAATATCTGTAATAGGTATTGCTGCTTCCCGCCGTCTCATGAACGGTGATTTTAAGAGTGAACCATTTATCGGTATTTGTTACAACGTCATAATCGACATAAATTGCACCGTGTCCCTCGTTGCCTGCCGCCTTGCGTTCTTCATCAAATTTGTCCGCGAGGATTTTTGTAAGTTCCTCGACATCCTTATTTATATAGTCTGCCGCACCGCTTTCGTTCTCAATTCTCGGAACATTTATTTCCATTTCATGATTATCGTCCGAATAAAAATAATTTCTGATTGTAACGACCTTGACTATCCTACCGATAACAGGCACGTCGGCAAGTGATTTTGCGTAAGCCTTGCTGAAATTCGGCATAAGCACCAAGAAAAAGAATACCACGCAAGCCGCTGTGGAAAGGATTTTCGGGAAAATCTTGATTTTACTTGCCGATTTATTCATTTCAGGCAGAGAAGCAAGTGCGTTTTCAACCGCCTTATTTACATTTTCGGGTACTTCAATACTTTCTTCTTTTGCTTTT
>CAVFQD010000045.1:2485-13937 GCA_963624605.1 Eshraghiella crossota
ATTCTTGAAATCCTCCTTTAAGAGTTCTCTGAGCATTTTTCTTGCACGTGAGAGCTGTTGTTTAACCGCAATAACCGTAGAATTTGTAATCTCGGCGATTTGACCTGCCGAAAGATTTTCATAATAATACAGCACAACAACCGTCCTGTACGGCTGCCTTAAGCTTTCTACCGCAGAGCGCAGAGCAATAGAGGTGTCGTCCTTTACGGGTACTGCTTGTGAAGTTTCGACCTCTTGAATGGGAATTACCTTAGAGTCTTTACGGATAAGCTCGACCGCCGTGTTATGCACAATTCGTAAAATCCACGGCTTAAACGACTTAGCACTTTTAAGCGTATCCAAATTTTTATATGCCCTGTATATTGACTCGCTGAGCACCTCTGCGGCGTCGGCGTCATTTTTCGCAACAGAAAACGCAAGGGAATACATAGCTTTTTCATTTTCCGTTATCTTCTCGCAAAAGGCGTCTTTGTCAATCAAGCTCACTCCCCCTTAATTATTTCGGATGTTTTACGGCAAATCCACTCGCCCCACTGCGCATAATACTTTGCAAGCAAATGAGCGTTGTCCTGCGTTTTGTCGGCTGATAAATTTCCGTCGGCATCATCAAAAACGGGATTTGCGTCTATATAATATACCTTCTTGCCGTCGGCAAGCTTTGAAAGCTCGGAATTAAGCTTGTTGACAGCAGTGTTGTTAATTACCTTATCGGAGTCCGAACGGCTTTTTGAAACGTGCAGATTTGCTTGAACAATAATTGTCGCATTCGGTTGCTTTTCCTTTATAAAGCTGATAAGCTCTCCGTATTTAGAAGTAATGCTGTCAAAGCTGTATCCAAGCTCGTTAATGCCGAGCATTACATATATTTTATCGTATTTTTTATTAGACAGCAACTCATTTAATGTGACTTTTCCGACCTTCGGCACGGAAATTCTGTCCTTTTGAGCATTGAACACGCTCATACCTACGGTTGCGAAAAAATCTGCGTTATCAAGTCCCGCATATTCCCTAAGTCCAACCGTTCTTGAATCGCCGATAAACAATGCCTTTGACAAAGCGTCGGGATTTACAGGCTGCTGCGAAGGCTCGGAGGTGCTCGGTACCGTATTAGGCTCTGCGGTAGTGCTTTCGGGCTGTGATACGGTTACGGGTTGAGTGTCGGGTGCGGTGTTATCTTCTTTTTTACCCGAACAGCCGTGAAGCGAAAACACAGCGGTTACGGTAACAGTCAAAATTAAAAGCGTCAAGGTTATAAAATTCGATTTTCTCATTTTGCAGTCTCCTTAAAATCTAAAATACAAAAACGGGTCGTCAAAGCCCTTATACATACAGTAAATACTTGCGGAAAATATCGCAAGCAGCAATATCGGAACAAGTACGCTGTTTCTTATGCGTTCGAGAAGCTTATACGGAAGCCTTGTCGAAAACAAAATCGAAGCGATAAAAAACGGATAGTATTCCTTCAAATATTTAAGATAATCATACTTAAATATTGACAACGCCCCTGTGCCAAAGAACGGGAAAAGCCTTGTAAACAAAACTCCGAGCTCTCTCATATCCGACACCGCAAACACCGCCCACATAAGCGGAATTATTAAAAGCATATAAATATGACCGATTGCGGGATGGGAATTGAGGAATTTACCCGTCAAGTATTTTTCCGTCGCAATCAACAAAAATAAGATAAAGCCCCACAGCAGAAAATTATATCCTGCACCGTGCCATATTCCCGTCAAGAGCCAGACAAACAACAGGTTAAACAGATTTCTCGCCTTTGAGCATCTGTTTCCGCCAAGCGGAATGTAAACATATTCTCTAAACCACGAGCCGAGGGTTATGTGCCACCGTCTCCAAAATTCCGTTACGGTAAGGCTCATATACGGATGGTCGAAGTTTTTCGGCAGCTTAAAGCCGAGCATTTTTCCGAGCCCTACTGCCATAAGCGAATATCCGAAAAAGTCAAAATATATTTGAAACGAATACGCAAACAGAGCCATCCACGCAAGCGGTGTTGATACGCTCTCGAAGCCGATTGCAAGCGTTTGCGACCAAAGCTTTCCGATTGGATTTGCAAGTAAAACCTTTAATCCCAATCCAAATATGAACATTCCCAAGCCGCAGAGCACGGCAGAAGCATTTATTTTTCTGCTTTTCAATGTGCCCTTAACCCGTGAATATGTGATGATAGGACCTGCTATGAGTTGTTCAAACATTGCAATATAAACAGCATATCTCAAGGCGCTTTTTTCAGCCTTTGTTTTTCCTCTGTAAACGTCCGCTATATATGATACACCCTGAAAAGTATAAAATGAAATTCCTATCGGAAGTCCCAACGACGGTATTCCCGACAGCTTAGGGATAAACGGTGTAAGCTGCGAAAATATAAAGTCCGAATACTTGAATACACTCAATGTTATCAAATGGAATAATATGCCCGATATAAGTATCGCCTTTTTGTGCTTTTGATATTTTTCAATCCCGACACCGACCTCAAAATCAACTATTATACTCAAAACGAATAACGCAAAGTGATACGGCGTCTTTAATGTTCCGACAAGGTAAAAGCTGAGACTTCCGATAAGCAGCACAGCATTTTTCCACTTGTCGGGGACTATATAATAGCAGGCAAAAAATACCGGCATAAATATTAAAACAAAATTAAGACTGCTGAAAACCATAGCTTATTTACCTCTCTGATATAAAGACGAAGTAAAAGCTAAAAAGGTGACAAAAAAAATCGGTGCAATCAAAAAAGATTACACCGATTTTTTTGTTGATTATTTATTCGTCAATTTTCATTTTCTTGCCGTACTTTATCTGATTTACAATAAATCCGATAAGCAATACCAACGCCAACGGAATGAGGAAGATTATAAGCAGCAATACCGAAACAATAATTATCGGCAAGCCCTTATTGCTCTTAACCGTATGCTCGGGCTTTGCCTCCTCGGGTACTTCTCCCTGCTCACCCTCGCCGTAAAACGGCATAATCGGGAGCTCGACATCATAGGCGTTTATACCCCTGTTGTGAATGAGCGGTTCCGCAAAATCATAGAGTGAATCAACCTTGAGAAGCTTTTTGAGGTTGATATGTAAAACGGACAAAATCGAGTCAAATATGCTGATAAGACCCATAGCTATCTTGTACTGCGGATCCTCAGGATTGTAAAGGTTTTCGCCGCCGTAAAGGTTGAGCACCATATCGATTATAAAATCAACCACGCTGTCGTCCTTTATGTCGGCGTAGTCCTCTTTTTTAAGCCCCGTTTCTTTCTTTGTCCACTTAGCAACCGTACCTATCGTAAGCTTGTTGAGCAGCTTTGCAACAGGCTTTATAAGCCAGCCGAATTTATAGATTACCTTTTTCTTGATGCTCATTGCGGTAACCATATTCGCAAAGGTCTCCGTGTCGCCTGCGGCAGCCTTGACCATATCCTTTATCATACCCGCAAGCTGATATTTAAGATATTCCTGCATATCCTTGCCCTGCATATCAAAATCGGGCTTTTCGGTAATGAAATCGGTCGTTGTGCCGACCTTGCCGCCGTCCTCATCAACGGTAACGGTTCTTATGGTTCCAGGATAGCCTATCGGGGAAGCCGTGGCAATGGTATAAAATGTATTTCCCCGCTTTGAGGTTATC
Source organism: Eshraghiella crossota (assembly GCA_963624605.1). Taxonomy (GTDB): domain Bacteria; phylum Bacillota; class Clostridia; order Oscillospirales; family Acutalibacteraceae; genus Fimenecus. The sequence continues at coordinate 6,129 of CAVFQD010000045.1, forward strand.
TTGTCAATGCTGTGTATGTGCGTATGACCGGTGAGCATAAACTGCATACCGAGGTCGGCAAACTGTTCACGCCTTACATCAAAGTCGCCGAACATATCGTTCTTTCCGATAAGTCCGTAAATCGGGGACGGAGCTATCAGCGGATGATGCGTCATTGCAATGACGAGCTCACCGTTTGCCCTTGCCTTTTCGACCTCGGACTTTATCCATTCAAAGCATTCGTCGGAAACTCCGCTTTTGCCCGAAAGGTTCTTGTCATCATTTATCGCAAGAAGCCTGTATCCGTCCTGAAGCTTTATAGAATAGGACATACTCGGCATATGCACGCTGTCAGCCTGATCCGGTCCGAATTCACGGTACATTTCATAGAGCTCCTCACGCTTTGCGGCGGGAATTTCTATCTTCTCGTCGCCCCTGTAAGCGTGGGTCTTTCCGTTATCCTGAAAATCGTGCGTTGCGGTAAGAACATATACCCTTTTGCCCGAGTTTTTGAGTTCTCGGAGCATTTCGATAAATTCCTTATGCGAGTCATAGTCGCCGTTGGTTGTCGTGTCGCCAGAAAGCAGCACGATGTCCGTGCGGTTGTCCTTTTTTATCTGCTCGAAAGCGGCTTTGAGAACCTCCTCGGCACGCTCAAGCAAAAGCTGACTTTTGGAATTACCCTTTTCGTAAGCCTTGCCCTGTGTTCCGAGCTTTTTTGAATAGTAGTGCGTATCGGTAATGACCGTAACGGTCAAAGGTTGTTTAGCCATAGTTTCACTCTTTCAACATCAGTTGATAGCCTTTGAAGCTATCTCGTCGTTAAGTCTTGCGATAATATCCGAAAGAGCCATTGAGCCGAGGTCGCCTTCGCCGCGTTTTCTGACGGAAACGGTCTTTTCCTCAACCTCTTTGTCGCCCACGACAAACATATAGTTGACCTTCTGAAGCTGTGCTTCACGAATTTTGTAGCCTATCTTTTCGCTTCTGTCGTCAACCTCAACCCTCATACCGTACTTTTCAAGCTCTGCCTTAATCTCATAAGCTCTGTCGTGATGACGGTCGGCAATGGGAAGAATTCTTACCTGAACGGGTGAGAGCCAGAGCGGGAATGCACCGCCGAAATGCTCGGTAATAACGCCGATAAACCTCTCAACCGAACCGAATACAACTCTGTGAATCATAACGGGGCAGTGCTTTTCTCCGTCCGCACCCGTATATTCGAGGTTAAATCTTGCGGGAAGCTGATAGTCAAGCTGTATCGTACCGCACTGCCAGGTTCTTCCGAGAGAGTCTTTAATGTGGAAGTCGAGCTTCGGGCCGTAGAATGCGCCGTCGCCCTCGTTTACAACATAGGTCTTGCCGACAGAGGTAATAGCGTCCGTAAGAGCCTTTGTGGCAATATCCCAATCCTCAACCGAGCCTATGTGATCCTCGGGCATCGTGGAAAGCTCGATTTTATACGGAAGTCCGAAGAGGCTGTACACCTCGTCAAAGAGCTGTGCAATTCTGACAACCTCGTCCTTAATCTGCTCGGGAGCAAGGATAATGTGAGCGTCGTCCTGAGTGAAGCAGCGTACACGGAACAGTCCGTGAAGCGCACCCGAAAGCTCGTTTCTGTGAACCTTGCCCAGCTCGCCGTAACGGAGCGGAAGCTCTCTGTACGAATGGGGCTCCAGCTCATAGACAAGTATCGAACCGGGGCAGTTCATGGGCTTGATTGCAAAGTCCTCGCCGTCGATAACGGTTGTGTACATATCGTCGTGATAATGCTCCCAGTGACCCGAGGTCTCCCAAAGCGACCTTCTCATAATCTGCGGAGTTGAAATTTCAAGATAATCCCACTTCTTGTGAACCTCGTGCCAATAGTCGATAAGAGCGTTTCTCAAAAGCATACCCTTAGGCAGGAAGAACGGCATTCCGGGAGCCTCGTCACGCAGTGCGAAAAGTCCCAATTCTCTGCCGAGCTTTCTGTGATCCCTCTTCTTAGCCTCTTCGATTCGTGCAAGATGCTCTTCAAGCTCGGAAGCCTTCGGGAAAGCTATACCGTAGATACGCTGGAGCATTTTGTTCTTCTCGTCGCCTCTCCAATAAGCGCCCGTGCAGGAGGTAAGCTTGAACGCCTTTACGCTGCCCGTCGACATAATGTGCGGACCTGCGCAAAGCTCGTTGAATTCGCCCTGCTTGTAGAAAGAGATTTTCTCGCCCTTTGAAGCGTGCTCCTTAATAAGTTCAGCCTTATAAATCTCGCTGTTGTCCTCAAAATATTTAAGAGCCTCGTCGGGATTCATTTCATATCTTTCAAGAGGCAAATCCTCCTTGACAATCTTTTTCATTTCCGCTTCTATCTTTTCAAGAACGTCGGGAGTAAAGGTTACCTCCGAGTCAAAATCATAATAGAAGCCGTTATCTATTGCGGGACCGATAGCAAGCTTTGTGTCGGGATAAAGACGCTTGACAGCCTGTGCAAGGATATGCGAAGCCGTGTGCCAAAAGGTCTTTTTGCCGTCCAAATCGTCGCCGAAGGTAACGATTTCAAGCGTGCAGTCCTCGGTTACGGGGGTACGCAGGTCGCAATACTCGCCGTTTATTCTGCCGCCGAGAGCCGCCTTGTAAAGTCCCATACCGATGCTCTTTGCGATTTCGGCAACCGTAACGCCGCTTTCAAACTCTTTGACATCGTCTCTCAAAGTTACTTTAATCATACATATTTCTCCTTTCAACTTAAAAAGAAAAGCACTCCATCCCAAATATTATGGGATGAAATGCTCATAATTAACATTCCACGGTTCCACCCGTATTGCAGGGCAAATGCCCTACCGCTTTATTCGACCTTAACGCAGTCATACGGAACGGCTTAATCAACGCTTTCGCCGTTCGCTCGGGAGCGGTATCCGACCGTGCCGTCCGATTTCGTTCCAGCCGTGCGAAATCTCTCTCTGCTCGGGCAACGGGTTTCATTCTCCGTCATCGCTTTGCTTTATTACATTATATTATACATTTTATATGTCGGTTGTCAAGAAATGTTTGAAAAGATTTTTTCATTCAAAAACACTTAACAATTTATTTACAAAAATTTACGCATAAATTATTGACAAAAGAAGAAAATAAAGTTAAAATTAACACTGTTAGCACTCAAAGATAACGAGTGCTAACGAGTGCCAAACAAGTTGTCGGTCAGGTGGTGTTAAAATGGAAATGACCGAAAGAAAAGAAAAAATACTTGCGGCTGTCGTCGAAAAGTACATTCAGACGGGCGAGCCGGTAGGTTCAAAGGCTCTTCTTGATTCACTCGGGCTTTCCGTTTCATCGGCGACCGTAAGGAACGAAATGGCGGATTTGAGCGAAATGGGCTATCTCGAACAGCCCCACACCTCGGCAGGGCGCATCCCGTCAAGTCAAGGGTACAGATATTATGTCGAGCATCTTATGACGCTGTGCGATATGACCCCGAGCGAAAAGAGCATTATAAGCTCAAAGCTTCGTGAGGCTTCGGGTGAACCGCAAACCCTGCTTGAACGCGCAGGCAACATTCTTGCCGACTTAACCCACTGCGCCGCAGTTTCCACAACCCCGTCGGAGGCTCAGGCGGTTATCAAAAGGATTGAGCTCGTTCCCGTCGGAACACGCACGGCAATGGTCGTTATGCTGACCGCACAGGGAATACTCAAAACAAAGGTTTGCCGCACGGACGGCGAGATAACCTTTGATGTTGCGGAGCATTTTTACAACATCGTAAAGCAGAATTTCATCGGCAAGCCTGCGTCGGACATCACGATTGCAAGGATACAGACCTTGGCGCTGTCGCTCGGCGAAAAGGCGCTGACAATGATTCCCCTGCTCGTCGCACTGTGCGACCTTGCGGAGATGTCGGAACGGACGAACCTGCTGCTTGAAGGTCAGTCAAATCTTCTCGGGCACAAGGAGCTTGAAGCAAACGCCTTTGAGCTTATGGAGTTTTTGAGAAGATCCGAGCCGCTCAACAGGATTTTTTCACAGAGGACATCGGGCGACGGTCCGAGCGTGCTTATCGGAAAGGAAAATCTTTTCAGGGAGCTTCAGAACTCGACGATGATTTTTTCAAAATATTCGATAGGCGGTCACGAGAGCGGAACGCTCGGAATTATCGGCCCCACAAGAGTTGATTACGCACGGCTTATACCGAGCATCAAATATTTAACAGACGTTGTCGGAATTATTCTTTCAGACAATATGGAGGATTAACATATGGCAAAAAAAGAAACCAAGAAAAAGGAACAGGCGGTTGAAGAAAGCGTCGATGTTGAGGTTGAAGAGGCTAAAGAGCCTACCGAAACCGAAAGGCTTCAGACACAGCTCAACGAGACGAACGAAAAGTTCTTACGCACGCTTGCCGAATACGACAATTAACGTAAACGCTCGCAAAAAGAAAAGGAGCAGGCTTACGGCGACAGCAAGGCGGCGGTTTTGACGGAGCTTCTCCCCGTTTTGGACAATTTTGAGAGAGCCGCAAGCAACAAGGAGGCTTCCCCCGAGGATTATCAAAAGGGTGTTGATATGATTTTCAATCAGCTCAACGAGATACTCAAGAAAACGGGCGTTGAAGCGTTCGGTGAAAAAGGCGAGGAATTCGACCCGAACATTCACTCGGCGGTTATGCACATAGACGACGAGAACGAAAAAGAAAATGTCATAGTCGATGTTTTTTCAAAGGGTTACAGGCTCGGCGACAGGGTTCTCCGCCACGCAATGGTCAAGGTAGCAAATTAAATTTACTATATTAAAGCAAAAATTACATTTCGGAGGTATATATCATGGGAAAAGTAATAGGTATTGACTTAGGTACAACAAATTCATGCGTTGCAGTTATCGAGGGCGGCGAGCCGGTAGTTATCGCAAACGCAGAGGGTGCAAGAACGACTCCGTCGGTTGTTGCGTTCTCAAAAACAGGTGAAAGAATGGTAGGTCAGGTTGCAAAGCGCCAGGCTATCACAAACCCCGAAAGAACCGTTTCTTCAATCAAGAGACATATGGGTTCCGATTACAAGGTAAAGATTGACGACAAGGCTTATACGCCTCAGGAAATCTCGGCTATGATTCTTTCAAAGCTGAAATCCGACGCAGAGAGCTATCTCGGCGGCAAGGTTTCCGAAGCTGTTATCACCGTTCCCGCATACTTTACGGACGCACAGCGTCAGGCTACAAAGGACGCAGGTAAAATCGCAGGCCTTGAAGTAAAGAGAATTATCAACGAGCCCACGGCGGCGGCTTTGGCTTACGGTATCGATAAAGAGGACGACCAGAAGGTTATGGTTTACGACCTCGGCGGCGGCACATTCGATGTATCTATCATTGAAATGGGCGACGGCGTTCAGGAGGTTCTTGCAACGGCAGGTAACAACCACTTGGGCGGCGACGACTTTGACCAGAGAATTATCGACTGGCTTGCAGACGAGTTCAAGAAAGAACAGGGCATTGACCTGCGTTCCGATAAAATGGCTATGCAGAGATTAAAGGAGGCGGCTGAGAAGGCTAAGATTGAGCTTTCGGGCGTTACAACCTCGAACATTTCTCTTCCTTTCATCACGGCAGACGCAGCAGGCCCCAAGCACCTTGAAACAACTCTTACAAGAGCTAAATTCAACGAAATGACGGCTGACCTTGTAGAAGCTACAATGGGACCGGTTCGTCAGGCACTTTCAGACTCCGGTCTTAAAGCTTCGGAGCTTAACAAAATTCTTATGGTCGGCGGTTCTTCAAGAATCCCCGCAGTTCAGGAAGCAATCAAGTCCTTCACGGGCAAAGAGCCGTTCAAGGGCATCAACCCCGATGAGTGCGTTGCAGTCGGCGCAGCTATTCAGGGCGGCGTTCTCGGCGGCGATGTCGAAGGCATCCTTCTTCTTGATGTCACTCCCCTTTCACTCGGCATCGAGACAATGGGCGGCGTAAACACCAAGATTATCGAGAGAAATACAACAATCCCCACAAAGAAGAGCCAGATTTTCTCAACTGCGGCTGACAATCAGACATCTGTTGAAGTTCATGTTCTTCAGGGCGAGAGAGAGTTCGCAAAGGACAACAAGACCCTCGGCGTATTCCACCTCGACGGCATTATGCCCGCTCCCCGCGGCGTACCGCAGATCGAAGTTACATTCGATATAGACGCAAACGGTATCGTTCATGTTTCCGCTAAGGACCTCGGCACTCAGAAAGAGCAGTCAATTTCAATCACTTCTTCGACAAATATGTCGAAAGAGGACATTGAAAAGGCAGTTAAGGAAGCAGAGCAGTTCGCAGAGCAGGATAAGAAGCAGAAAGAGGCTGTTGACGCAAGAAACGAGGCTGAACAGCTTGTTTACCAGAGCGAGAAGATTATTTCCGAAAACGGCGACAAGTTCTCCGAGGCTGACAAGAACGATGTTCAGCAGAAGGTTGACGCTTTGAAGGAAGCTCTCAAGGGCGAGGACATTGAGGCTATCAAGTCAAAGAAGGAAGAGCTTACACAGTCCTTCTATAAGGTATCGGAGGAGCTTTACAAGCAGGCTGCCGCACAGGCACAGGCTCAGCAGGGTGCTGACGGCGCACAGGGTGCAAACCCGCAGGGCGGCGCTAACAAGGGCGATGACGGCTACTATGAGGCTGATTACACCGATGTCGAAGACGGCAACAAATAATTAAAAGATAAAACGGGAGGAGCGTACACTTCTCCCGTATCCCCATTATTTCGGAGATAGAATATGGCTGATAAAAGAGATTATTACGAAGTCCTCGGCGTTGACAGAAACGCAACGGAGGACGAGATAAAAAAAGCATACAGGCAGACTGCCAAGAAGTACCACCCCGACCTTCATCCCGGCGACAAGGAAGCCGAGGAGAAGTTCAAGGAGGCTAACGAAGCGTATGAAGTTCTCTCGGACGCCGATAAAAAAGCACGCTACGACCAATTCGGCCACGCAGGAGTTGACCCCAACTACGGCGCAGGTCAGGGCGGTTACGGCGGCGGCTTCGGCGGTATGGACTTTGACCTCGGAGACATTCTCGGAAGCATGTTCGGCGGAAGCGGCTTCGGCGGCTTCGGCGGACGCTCAAATCCCAATGCTCCGCAGAGGGGCTCGGACACGCAGGCAAGCGTTACCATTTCGTTTGAAGAGGCGGCAAAGGGCTGTAAGCGCACGGTTGACACGATGAAAATCGATGTCTGCGACGAATGTCACGGAAGCGGTGCGGCACCCGGAACCTCGCCCAAGACCTGCCCCGAATGTCACGGCAAGGGTCAGGTTACCTCACAGCAGAGAACACCGTTCGGCGTTATCCAAACCCAAAAGGCGTGCTCACGCTGTAACGGTAAGGGAACGGTTATCGACAATCCCTGTAAAAAATGCCACGGCGCAGGCAGGATAAGGAAGCCGTCAACGATTGAAATAAGCATCCCCGCAGGTATCGACGACCGTCAGGTCATCAACGCAAGGGGTCAGGGCAACAAGGGCATAAACGGCGGACCCGCAGGCGACCTCAGAGTTGTTGTAAATGTCCGTCCGCACCCGATTTTCGAGCGTGAGGGCTACAACGTCTGGGTTGAAATGCACATAACATATCCCGAGGCGGCTCTCGGCTGCGAGCTTGAAGTGCCGACGCTTGAGGGCAAGGTTAAATACCATGTTCCCGCAGGAACCCAGTCGGGCGATGTGTTCAAGCTTCGTAACAAGGGCATTCAGACCCTTAACGGCAGAGGCAAGGGTGACGAGCTTGTAAGAGTTATCGTCGATGTTCCGAAAGAACTCAATGAAAAGCAAAAGGAGCTTCTCAAGCAGCTTCAGCAGGAGCTTAACGGAAATTCGAGCAGAATATCCG
>CAVFQD010000046.1:0-13499 GCA_963624605.1 Eshraghiella crossota
AAATTATATAATATATAAAACTGTCAAAAGGATAAAATTTTATGCAGATAAATATGGTTGCTCCGTGCATTTTCGGGCTTGAAAGCCTTGTTGCGGACGAACTTAAAAAAATGGACGCTCAAAATGTGCTCGCCGAAAACGGCAGGATCTTTTTTTCGGGCGATGAAAATATTCTGGCAAGAGCCAATATCCGTTCAAGGTTTTCCGAGAGAATATACATTGATGTCGGCTCTTTTGAGGCGCACAGCTTTGAGGATTTGTTTCAAGGCACAAAAAAATTGCCTTGGGAAAAATGGATTGCGGAATATGACGAATTTCCCGTCAAGGGCTTTTCCGTCAATTCCGACCTTTTCAGCGTGAGCGACTGTCAGTCGATTGTAAAAAAAGCGATTGTCGAACGCCTTAAAAGCATATATAATATTGACTGGTTCGAGGAGACGGGCGCAAGGCACCAGATTGAGTTCTCTATAATCAAGAATAAGGTGCATTTGCTCATTGACACCACGGGCGCAGGACTTCATAAGAGAGGCTACAGACCCGTTGCGAACGACGCACCGCTCAAGGAAACGCTTGCGGCGGCGATGTGCAGTCTGTCAAGGCTACGTCCGTATCACACGCTCTATGACCCTATGTGCGGCTCGGGAACAATACTTATCGAGGGCGTAATGCTCGTGCACAACATAGCTCCGGGCGTGAAGAGGAATTTTTCGGCAGAGCGTTTTGAGCAGATCGATTTTGCCGTATGGGACAGGGAAAGGGAGCTTGCCCGCAGTCTTGAAATCCGTGAAAGCGACTTCAAGGCTTACGGCTCGGATATTGACCGAAACGCCCTTGAAATTGCCCGTCAGAACGCAATGCGTGCAGGCGTGTCGGATTATATCGAGCTGCACCGTGCCGACTTAAAGGACTTCAAGCCCGTAACCGAAAGGGGAACGGTAATCTGCAATCCGCCCTACGGTGAGAGAATGCTGTCGCAGGGTCAGGTCGGCGAAATCATAAAAACAATGGGAAGGGTATTCCCGAGGAAGCACGGCTTCAGCTATTCGGTCATAAGTCCGTCGGAGGACTTTGAGGAGCTGTTTGCGAGGAAAGCCGATAAGCGCAGAAAGCTTTACAACGGTATGATAAAATGTCAGATGTATATGTATTTCAAATAAGCGGAGGCATAAAATGAAGCATATTTTTATTGTCAATCCTACCAGCGGTAAGGGCGGCAGGGTAAAAAAGTTCATTCCGACCTTAGAACAGTACATAAAAGACCACCCCGAGCTTGACGCAGAAATTTATGTTACCGAATTTTCGGGCGACGGTATGCGTTATGTCAAGCAGAGAGCCAAAACAGGAGAAAATATCAGGTTTTATGCCTGCGGCGGCGACGGTACGCTCTATGAGGTAATAAACGGCTCGTATAAATATCCGAACACCGAGTTTGCGGTAATTCCGCTCGGCTCGGGCAACGATTTTGTCAGAATTTTAGGCAACAAGGACGACCTTATTGATATTGACGCACAGGTCAACGGCACCGTTACGAAATTTGACCTTATCAAGGCAGGGGACAGGGTTGCAATTAACCAATGCTCTATGGGTCTTGACGCCGAAATATGCGCAAAACAGGCAGATATGAAGAAAATACCGGGTGTAAACGGCGAAGCGGCTTATACGGTATCGCTTTTCTATTGCCTTGCAAAGCGCCTTAATTCATATTTCAAGGTAACCGTTGACGATGACAAGACCTATGAGGGCAAAATGCTCTTCTCGCTCTGCGCCAATTCCCGTTGGTACGGCGGCGGATATATGGGTGCTCCCAAGGCTGTGCCCGACGACGGCTTGCTTGACTGCATTATAGTCAAGAACACCGCAAGCAGATTAAAGCTTGCAGGTCTTGTAAACCAATACAAGAACGGTCAGCATCTCGACTGGGATTTTACAAACTTTGTCAGGGGCAAAAAAATGCACATTGAGAGTAAGGCTCCCGCAGCGGTAAATGTTGACGGCGAATGTCAGTATGTTACCGAGGCAACCTTTGAAATCCTTGAGGGTGCGGCGAACCTTGTAATCCCCACGACCTCGGATTATCTTAAAAGAAAGGCCGACGGAGAATTATAATCGGTAAAAATAACGGCGGTATGGATTTTTGACCGGATTCATACCGCTTTTTATCAAATAACAGTTGACAAACAAGGGGTAAAATGTGTATAATACTTTAGCGTTATGAAAAACGCTGCTATGGCTCAGGTGGTAGAGCACATCCTTGGTAAGGATGAGGTCGGCAGTTCGAGTCTGCCTAGCAGCTCCAAGGAAAAAGCACTTGCATTGCAAGTGCTTTTTCTGCTATTGGGTGCGTCGCACGGCGTCGTCGTTTGCTTCGTATCGTTCGCAACAGCCTTTGGCTGCCTCTCACTCACTATGCAACTCCTCCTTTTCCGCAAAAATCACGCTCGGCTCGCCTGCTCGGTTGTAAACGCCCTCACGACGGCTTGCTGTCGCTACCGACTTTTGCGGATTTGCGGACAGCCGCAAGGGCTGTCCCTACGGATTTTATCAAATTTGATTATAAAAAAGCGCTCTCATACGAGAACGCTTTAACTTATTTTTCCATCAGCTTTTTGATTACCTTGCCGTAATTTTCCTCTCTGTGCGGAAAAAGGCAGTCCGAGCAATCCTTAATTCCGTTTTCGAGGATTTTGAAATTACCGCCGCAATCCTCTTTTAAGTAAAGCGGACAGTAACAGAAAAGGCAGTTGAGCTTTTCAAGTCCTTTATGACAGGGATAGAACTCACAGTCCCTGTTCTCAAAAAATTTGTAGCTCATATCAGTCTGCCGTATATTCTCTGACTCTTAACGGAATACCCATTTTATCGGCAAGAGCCTGACATGCGTCTATATCTTCTTTTGAAATCACATCGACAAGCGAGAATTTAAGCTTTACGCCGTAATTCTTACATTCCTCGGCAAATTTGAGAATTGCGGGGAATGCCTTCTCCTTGAATGCCGGATGGCAGAGAGCGTCATACTTTTCAGCCGTGGGTGCATTGAGTGAGATTGAAACCGTATCCATAAGCTCGCAAATTTCCTTTGCGGTGGGCTTCTTGTTGATAAGGTCGGAAAGACCGTTCGTATTTATTCTCAATTTGCATTGAGGAAGCTTTTCCTTAAGATACCTTGCGGTTTTAATCAATACATCGTAAGCGCAGGTGGGCTCGCCGTATCCGCAGAAGATAATCTCGTCCGAATATCCCGAAAAATCGAATTCGTCAATTTCCTTTTTAACCTGTTCAAACGACGGACTGTGACCCGAAAACCAAAGCGTATCGGCGTCTCCGACGCTGTCTCCGTTTTTTCTTATACAGAATTCGCATCTGCACGGGCACGCATTTGTGATGTTGAGATAAACATGCCCCTCAAAGGTATAGACAATGCTTGTCATATTTATCGCTCCTATTTGATAATTTTTGATTTGAAACTCATCTTGTCAAGAGCAACGGCAACGATATAGTAAATTATTGCGCTTCCGACAGCCTGAATAATGCTGAACGGAACGGAGGTCCATGCAGACGGGAAGGTGTAGAGTATTCCCTCGGCAACAAGATAGCCGAAAACTGTGATAAGACCTGAAACCACGGGCATACCTGCGGTTGCTTTGTTGAGGATTTTGTTCGGCTTCTTTGTAACCTTGAGAGTGTACATAAGAGCGAACGGAACTGCGTTCAAAGCCTTGATGACTGCCGTAAACGGAGCCCAAACAGCCGCACCGGCGAGAATATCCGCAAGGCCGCCGCCGATTGCCGCCGCAATCATCGCATAGGGGAGAGGAAGTATGCATGCCGAAAGGTATATCATACTGTCGCCGAAATGCAGATAGCCGTCGTTGATACCTGTGTTGAACTTAACGAAAGCCGTCATAACCGCAATAATTGCCGCACAAAGCGCTGTCGTTACTATAAGATAAAGATGATTTGTTTTGACTTTTTTTACTTTTACTTCATTACTCATTGGTAAGCATCTCCAAATATTTCTGAAAATTGACTCCGTCGTTACGGTCCGTACCCTCGCGGTAGGAGTCCTTGATTGATTTTTCAAGAAATCTTGTGGCGGATTCGACGGCATAGACCATACTCGTGCCCTTTACCGCGTGAGCGCAGATGATACTTGAAAAAATATCTCCCGTGCCGGAATAGCTTCCGCCGAAAATTTCCGATTTTGAAACGGATACATTGTCCTTTTCAACAAGCAGGTTGCAAATACAGTTCGAGCTGCGCACACCCGTAACTATAACGCACTTGACCTTCCCGACAAGCAGCGTTCTTGCAATGTTTTCAACCGTTTTAAGGTAGTCGGGACGGGAGCTTTGCATAATAAGGTCTTTGTAGCTGTGCCGTGCGAGTATGCATAGCTCCGTGATGTTTGGCGTGATTATATCCGCTTTTTTCGCAAGGTGCGCCACCTTGGCGCAGAGTGATTTTGAGTAAGTGCCGTAAACCTGACCGTCGTCAGCCATAACGGGGTCAACGACCGTAACCGTGTTTTCGGTTGCAAATTCGTCGATAAAGCCGGAGATAAGCTCGCCTTGTGTTGCGGAGGCGATGTAGCCCGTGAGTATGCCGTCAAATTTAACCCCGAGCTTTTTCCACTCGTTGATAAATTTAGAAAGGTCGTTTGTCAGGTCAACGCAATGAAATGAGTCATATCCCGTCTGGTTTGACAAAACGGCGGTCGGCAGCGGACAACATTCAATTCCGAGGGCAGATATGACGGGCAGAGCCGCCGTAAGAGAACATCTGCCGAAGCCTGATATATCGTTTACAGCCGCAATCTTCTTCAAACAATCACCTACTTGCATTTTTCTCTTATTGCATATATAATATAACTGATTTGTCATTATTAAAATAGCCAAAAATTAAAAAAGTTAAGGGGTCAGTTATGGAGCTGTCAAACAGAGAGCACATTTTATATATGGAGGTTTACGACTACTACAAGTCGCTTATACTCACGGGCAAGCTGCAAAACGGCTCAAAGCTTCCATCGGTGCGTCGCTGTGCCGTCGAGCTCGGTGTCAGCCGTACAACGGTTGAGAACGCATATTTACTTCTTGCCGCCGACGGTTATATCCTCTCAAAGCCGCAGAGCGGATACTATGTAACCGACATTGCCTCATATTCTCAAAAAAAGAGCGGCGTTTCAAAGAAAAGCGAGGAGCGTAAGAATAAAATTGTTTACGACTTTGCCTCACTTAAAGCGGATAAGGAGAGCTTTGACTTCGATTTGTGGCGCAGATACTTAAAAAGCGCCCTGCGGCAGGACGACAGACTGCTTTCCTACGGCGAGGTTCAGGGCGAAACCGAGCTTCGTCAGGTGCTCTCAAAATATATCACGGAAAACAGGAATGTTATGTGTACCGAAGACGATATTGTTATCGGCGCAGGCGTGCAGAGCCTTTTGCACATACTTTGCGGAATAATCGACGATAAACGCACGGTGTTTTTCAGAGACGCCTCTTTCTTGCAGGGCATTGCGATTTTTGACGACCACAGGTTTACCGTAACCGACAGGGAAAAGGATGCGGAGGTCATATATATTTCCCCCTCGCACATCAACAGCTGGGGCGATGTTATGCCCACGCAGGAGCGTTTGGAGCTTATCAGGCAGGCAAAGAAAAACGGCACTCTTATTATAGAGGACGATTACGACAGTGAGTTCGGATATTTCAACCGTCCCACACCGTCCCTGCAGGGGCTTGACGGCGGAGAAAATGTCGTGTACCTCGGTACATTTTCAAAGCTTCTTGTGCCGTCGATACGAATAAGCTTTATGATACTTCCCGAAAAGCTGAAAACGGCGTACAGGAAAAAGGCGGAGGCATACAGTCAGACAGTATCTACCACCGACCAGATAGCGCTTTGCCAATTTATCAGAGACGGGCATATGTCAAGGCGTATAAAAAAAGTGAGAAAGCTCTACACGCAAAAAGCTATCGAGCTCAACAATGCGATAAAAGCGGTTTTCGGCAAAGCGGCAAAAACGCATATCGGGCAGACCGGCTTCATTATAAGGCTTGAGCTTGATTGCGATATTTCGGTTGACGAGATAACACGGCGTGCCGAAAGCAACGGCATTTCTTTAAGGGGCGGTGAGCAGTCCGACAAGCCGCAGCTGCTTCTGTCGTGCTCGTCAGTCAAAACGCAGGATTTTCTTCCCGCGATGCAGCTGCTTAAAAAAGCGATTGAAGGATAACCGCTTTTTGTGCTGCTTCGGAACATTCAATTTATGCAAAAAATCCTGCAAATGAGAAAATTTTTGACTATGCACGATGTATAGTCAAAAATCGGGTAAAAATCGGTGTAAAGCATTTTGCTTTACAAAAATGTCTAAAACAAACCTTGATTTATCAAGTTTTTAACATTTTGAACATACTTTTGAACATTTTTTCTGATTAAAAGTTTCCTGCCAAAAATTGGGAAAAGTGCATACGCCTTTACAAAAATCGACTCATATATGTATAATCCGAGTCCGAATTACGAAATTTTGAGGCGGCGAACTTGCATTTTTGATGAAAAAAGACGCTTTAGTTGACTTAATGACAAGCCAATTAAAGCGTCTTGATTTTTGTTTTCGTTTTATCAGTTTTTAAGGCTCTGCAACGGAGCGGGGATTCTGCCGCCCCTTGAAATGAACTTTGCGGGGGAAGCGGTGCTGACCTTCATAATCGGGGAAACACCGAACAGACCGCCGAATTCAACCTCTTCGCCGTCCTTTTTGCCGATTGCGGGGATAACTCTTACTGCGGTGGTCTTTGAATTGACCATACCGATAGCCGCCTCGTCTGCAATAATCGCCGAAATGACCTCTGCCGAGGTATCGCCGGGGATTGCAATCATATCAAGACCCACCGAGCAGACAGCCGTCATAGCTTCAAGCTTTTCAATCGAAAGCACCTTGCTTCTTGCGGCGTCAATCATACCTGCGTCCTCGGAAACGGGAATAAATGCGCCGGAAAGTCCGCCGACATGGGAGGAAGCCATTACGCCGCCCTTTTTGACTGCGTCGTTGAGGAGCGCAAGGCAAGCCGTTGTGCCGCATGCGCCGCACTGTTCAAGACCCATTTCTTCAAGTATATGGGCAACGGAGTCGCCGACCGCAGGTGTGGGAGCCAGCGAGAGGTCAACTATTCCGAACGGAACATTGAGCCTTTCCGAAGCAACCTTGGCAACAAGCTGACCCACTCTCGTTATCTTGAAGGCTGTCTTTTTAACGGTGTCGGCAACCTCTGTAATATCTGCGTTCGGTATCTTTGAAAGAGCCGCACGGACAACGCCGGGACCCGAAACGCCTACATTGATTACGCAGTCGGGCTCGCCCGCACCGTGGAATGCACCTGCCATAAACGGGTTGTCGTCGGGAGCGTTACAGAAAACAACAAGCTTTGACGGACCTACAAGTCCCTTGTCAACAGTGCGTTCTGCCGATTCCTTGACTATCTGACCCATAAGCCTTACGGCGTCCATATTGATACCAGCCTTTGTCGAGCCTATGTTTACGCTTGAACAAATTCTGTCGGTTTCCGCAAGAGCCTCGGGGATACTTCTGATAAGCCTCTCGTCGCCTGCGGCAAAGCCTTTCTGAACAAGAGCCGAATAACCGCCGAGGAAGTTTACGCCGACCTCTTTAGCTGCCTTGTCAAGCACCTTCGCATATTTCACGGGATCTCCGCCGCTTGCGGCGCTTACCATGGCAATGGGAGTTACGGAAATTCTCTTGTTTATAATCGGAATACCGTATTCTCTTTCAATGTTTTCGCCCGTCTTAACAAGATGCTCCGCTTTTTTGCAAATCTTGTCATAGATTTTATCGCACGCCCTGTTTGCGTCGGAGTCGGCGCAGTCAAGAAGCGAGATACCCATAGTTATGGTACGGATGTCGAGGTTTTCCTCCCGTATCATATTTATGGTTTCGAGTATATCGTGAGTGTTAATCATTATATATGTCCTTTCCGTTTAATAAGGATTATATTCTGTGCATTGAGTTGAAAATATCCTCGTGCATAACATTTATGGAAAGAGCCTTGTCCTTTCCGAGCTTTTCCGCCTCGTCGGCAAAGGCTGTAAATTCGACATTGCACTTTGATACGTCAACAAGCATTATCATACAAAACATATCCTGCAAAATCGACTGGGAAACTTCAATGATGTTAACCTCGTGCTTTGCACAAAGCTCGGATACACTTGCAAGTATTCCTACGGTGTCCTTTCCGACAACAGTGATAATCGAACGCATAAAAAGTTACCTCCAAAAATATATGTAGCTATTCTATCACATTTTTTTGTTAAATAGTATATAAAAATCAATTTTTTTCAAAAAATGATGTAATGCGTCCGAAAATGTGTTATATTAGATAATATATCAAAAAGGAAGAAGCAGTATATGAAAGTAAAAGCCGCAGCAAAAATCAACCTTATGCTCGATGTCGTCGGGGTACTCCCTAACGGCTACCACAGCCTCTATATGATTATGCAGTCGGTTGACTGTTACGATTATGTAAGAGTTGACAGGACAGAAAAGCAGGGTATTAAAATAGTAACCGCCGACCCCCGTGTGCCGACGGATGACAGGAATATAGCTTACAAGGCTGCGGAGGCTTTTTTTGAGAAAACGGGAATTTCGGAAAACAACGGAATTGAAATAGAAATCGAAAAGCACATTCCCATGGCGGCAGGGCTCGCAGGCGGAAGTGCGGACGGCGCAGGCGTTATCTTTGCGCTCAATCGGCTGTTTGATACGGGGCTTTCGACCTTTGAGATGTGCGAAATCGGCGAAAAGGTCGGCGCGGATGTTCCGTTTTCAATTCATGGCGGTACTGCGCTGTGTACGGACATCGGCTCGGTTATCGCTCCGCTTCCCGATTTGACGGACTGCTATGTGCTCATTTGCAAGCCGCCCGTCGATGTTTCGACGCTCGGTGCGTACAAGCTGATTGACAGTGCGAAGCGGCTGCGGCACGGCGACAGGGTAAATATGCTCTATGCTATGAAGCATAACGACAGAGAGCTTATGTATAAAAAGGCAATGAATGTGTTTGAACAGGTAATCGAAGTGCCGCAAAGACCGTATCTTAAAGCATTTATGAAAAAGCACGGCGCGCGTTTTGCCTTGATGAGCGGCTCCGGTGCAGCAATTTATGGTGTGTTTGAGGGAAAAAATTGTGCCGAGGAGTGTTATAACGAATTGAAAAAGAAGTATGACGAGGTGTTCCTGACAACACCGTGCAAAAAATCGGTAGAGGAGGTTTTTGAGTAATGAAATATTCCACAAAAAGCAGATACGCTTTGAGACTTATGGTTGATTTGACGCTTCACAACAACGGCGACTACATTGCGCTTAAAGATATATCGGACAGACAGAACATATCCGTTAAATATCTTGAACAGATAGTGTCCGTGTTGGGCAAGGCGGGAATGCTCAAAAGCGTCCGCGGCCCGCAGGGCGGATATAAGCTTGCTAAAAATCCGTCCGAATATACGGCAGGCGATATTTTAAGAATTACCGAGGGCAATTTAGCTCCGATACCGTGCCTTGAGGACAAGAATAACGAGTGTGAACGCATTTCGCAGTGCACCACGATTGATTTTTGGAAAGGACTTTATGATACGGTCAACAATTATGTTGACGGCATAACCCTTGCCGAGCTTGCCGAAAGATTTAAGCTGAAAAATTCGATGGATTTTATTATTTGATATTCAGCAAAATTTGATGTGTAATAAATGAAAACATTAAATACCACGCCCCGAACGAAAAGTAACCGCTCGGGGCGTGAAATTTTTATATGCAACCGTAGGGACAGGGCAGCGCCCTTGCGGGCGAAGTAAGAGTGAAGAGTGAATAGTGAAGAGTGAAGAGGTGTGGGTGCTTCGCACGGGTTGAAATTTATATCATATCGTAGGGACAGCCTTTGCGGCTGTCCGATACAGGCTCCCTCTGACGAGGGAGCTGTCAAACGCTTTGCGTTTGACTGAGGGAGTTAGCGCCCTTACGGGCGAGGTAAGAGTGAATAGTGAAGAGTGAAGAGTGAAGAGTGAATAGGTGTGGGTGCTTCGCACGGGTTGAAATTTATATCATATCGTAGGGACAGCCTTTGCGGCTGTCCGATACAGGCTCCCTCTGACGAGGGAGCTGTCAAACGCTTTGCGTTTGACTGAGGGAGAGATAACGAAAATTTGATATTCATTGCATTCTCTCCTTCCGACACGCCTGCGGCGTGCCACCTATTGCCCTTTTGCGGTGCCCGATTTTGTGCAAATAACATTAAACAAAAAGCAGACAACCAAGTTGTCTGCTTATCTGTTTATTTCGGGGTTGTCTGTGCGCTCAAGAAGATAGTCAACGGAAACATTGAAATAATCGGCGATTTTAATAAGCGTTGCATAATCCGCCTCACGCAAGCCGGTTTCATAACGGCTTATTGCGTTTTGATTAAGCTGTAAGTCCATAGACAGCTTTAATTGCGAAATGTTGCGAGCCTTTCTAAGCTCCTTCAAGCGCATAAAATCACCACCCGTTGACAAAATTATACCGTAATGGTATAATCAAAATATCCCAATTTGGGATATTTTGAGAAGAATGTAGGGGACGATACGGTTTTGTTGTGTTATATCTTACATTTTTAATTACAGAAAAAAGAGGGAAGAAAAATTATGAAAAAGTCAAAAAAGATTATTTCATTGTTATTGTCTGTTTTAATGATAATAACAGCTTTGCCGATGACAGCAATCAATTCCTTTGCAGAAAGACCGACAAGCGGTACAACTGGCGAATGCACTTGGTCTCTTGACGGCACGGTGCTTACCATTAGTGGCAATGGTAAGATGGGTGATTATACATATGATTCTTTATTACCATGGGAAATTGATGTTACAGAAATTTTTATTGATAAAGGTGTAACAAGTATTGGTGCGTATGCGTTTTACAATTGCTCGTTACTTACAACGGTAATAAGTGAAGATGATATAACAAGCGTTGGGGCACATGCGTTTGAAGGGTGCACCTCTCTTGCACATATTAAATTAGCAGAGAGTGTAACAACTATAGGAAAGTCAGCATTTAGCGGTTGTACTTCACTTGCAAATATAAATATTCCCAACAATGTTACAAGCATAGGAAACGGTGCATTTTATGGTTGTTCCTCTCTTATTAATATCTCAATTCCCAACAGCGTGATATGCATAAATGAAAATACCTTTTATTACTGTACTTCGCTTGAAAGTGTATCAATCGGTAATAGTGTAACAACTGTAGGAAAGTCAGCATTTCATGGTTGTGCTTCGCTTAAAAGTATAGAAATTCCAAATAATGTTACGGGAATACATCCTTATGCATTTGCAATGTGTACTTCACTTGAAGATATTATTATTCCTGACAGTGTAATATATGTAGGGGTCTGTGCATTTTACGGATGCTCATCGCTTACAAACGCAAAGATTGGTAATGGAATAACAAAAATTGAAATGTGGACTTTTGGAGACTGCACTTTGCTTGTGAGCGTTACTATACCTAAAAGCGTAACGAATATAGATAGTTATGCTTTTGGCGGTTGTAAGAGATTTAAGGTTGTTACGACTCCGTGTGATTCATATGCTAGCGAATATTATCGAGGAATAAAAACGCTTAACTTACTTCATACATATGGAGAGTGGGAAACAGTAAGTGACCCAACCTGTACAAGCAAAGGATTAAGAACAAGGACTTGTACAACTTGTGGAAATAAGTCTAATGATTCAGTGCCATCTCTCGGGCACGATTTCTCAGATTCGTTTACAATCGATAAAGAGGCAACCTGCAAAAACTTTGGTTTAAAATCAAGACATTGTTCTCGTTGTTTTGAAATTACCGAATCGACCACAATTCCAAAGTTGAAACATACATATGGCGAATGGATAATAGAGAAAAGTCCTACTTGTACAGAATGTGGAAGTAAATATCGCTTGTGCCCAGAATGTGGAGAACAATATGATTATACATTGATTGATCCAATAGATCCTAAAACTGGATGTAGTTTTAGCTCTTGGGAAGTTGATATTGAGCCGACTTGCTCTAACCTTGGAAGGCAGTCAAGAGAATGTACGAAATGTGGAAGCAAAGAATTTGCTGATATACCAAAACTTCCACATGTGATTTCTGATTGGATGGTAGAAACGGCACCGACATGTACTGAAAATGGAAAAGAAGTAAAAAAATGTACAGTTTGTTCTGAAGTGTTTGAAACAAATATATTATATGCATTAGGCCATAACTATGGCTCATTGTGCGAAGAACTGCCATCAACTTGCACGAAAACTGGTATTAGTAGCCGCAAATGCTTACTTTGTGGCTACAAACAAGTGGTTGAGATACCGATAAAAAATCATAGCTTTAGCGAAATAATTATAATTGTTCAATCAACATGTAAAGAAAACGGTATGGGGAAACATTCATGTTTGAATTGTGGCTTTACAGAATATACTTCTTTATCATTATTAGAGCACACATATGACGACGGTGTTGTAACAACGCTTCCCACATTTGATAAAGAGGGTGTTAAAACATATACCTGTACGGTATGTAAGGAAACAAAGACCGAACCGATAGCAAAATTGAAGCCTTTCCCCGATGTTGCAAGCGGTGAGTGGTACTGCAATGCGATAGCGTTCAATGTTGCAAAGGGCTATTTCCACGGCTATGCTAACGGTTATTTCGGACCGGGTAACAACATTCAGAGACAGGATTTTGTTGTTGTTCTTTCTAAGATTGCAGGCGCCGACCTTTCCGCATACGCAGGGCAGAACGGCGGCTTCTCCGATGTACCGAAAAATGATTATTATTCCGCTGCGGTAGCATGGGCAAAAGACAATCATATTCTTTCGGGCTATGCAAACGGCAAGTTTGGCGTCGGCGACCCGATTACGAGAGAACAGGCTTGCTTGATATTCTATAATTACTGCAACGGCGAGGTTTCGGGCAATGTCAACACAGTGCTCGCAGGCTATCCCGACGGTAAGAATGTAAGCGATTGGGCAAGAACGGCGGTTGCCTGGGCGGCAGAAAATCATGTTGTCGGCGGCAACGGTAAACTCAATCCCGCAGGTAACGCCAACAGAGCCGAAATGGCACAGATTATTATGAATATGTCAAACAACAACATTCTGTGATTGATATTATTAAACAACAAACCCACACCCCGAACGGATTTCGTTTGGGGTGTGATATTTTTATATGCACCCGTAGGGACAGCCTTTGCGGCTGTCCGTCACAGGCTCCCTTGTAAAGGGAGCTGTCATTTTTGTAAAAAAATGACTGAGGGATTTTTACAAAAATCATATAAGAATAGCCTTACAATCCCTCCGCCTCACATTCGTTCGGCACCTCCCTTTACACAAGGGAGGCTGAACGCACGAATTGAAAAACATATCATATATAGTAGGGGCGAACTGTGTGTCAAGAGTAAGATAGTATACAAAGTGTGTAAGGACAT
>CAVFQD010000047.1:0-13045 GCA_963624605.1 Eshraghiella crossota
GTGTAGGGGTTTGAACTCCTGTAAACTTAATAATTTGCTTATCAGACCGATAGAACTAAAAAATCTATCGGTCTTTTTTTGTTTTCAGGCTGTGCCTATTTTAAGGTGCAGCCTTTTAATATATCTGAAAAAAGAAAGCGAGGATCAAAATGAAAAAATGTACCGACTTAAATTCATTAAAAGAAGTTGCAATGTGTCTTTTGTATACCGATGTTCACAGAGTTGAAAATTATCCGTTTTTGGTAAAACACCCGTTTACGGATTCTGCCTTTGCAACCATATTGAAAAATCCGGAGAAGGTTACGGAAAATGCGGTAATAAATATTCTCGAAAGCAAAAGCAATCTTAACCGCTGGCGTGAATATGTAGCCGAACAGATAGATTCGGCTGAGAGTGCAGATGAAATATATTGCCGCATAACAAAACCGTATAGGCTGACATTTATGAAATATGCAGGACAATATCTTTCGGAAAAAGATTTTGCTGAAATGCTGTGCTCGGCTTGGATTACTTCCGAAAATCCCAACAGCGATGTTAATGTAAGTCAATCGGAACTGCTGCGGATGTTCAGGAGCGCAGACAAATCCCTGCTTATGACAGCCGATGAAAGAAAATGGCTGGACGAGCTTGACGACCCGGTTACGGTATACCGGGGAGTAACGCCGTATAACGCAAAATTCGTAAAAGCAATGTCCTGGACGCTGGATTACGAAAAGGCTTTGTGGTTTGCAAAACGCTTTGATTCGGACGGAACGGTATATACCGCCGAAATAGAAAAATCACACATACTTGCGTTATTTGACGGCAGAGATGAATCGGAAATAGTTGTTGAACCCGCATATCTTTTAATATTGAAGAATATGAGGAAAAAAATATCGGGCTTTCATTGACATAACAGGAGGTAAAGAATATGCTGCAAAAAGAATTGATTAAACGGCTCAAGGGCAAGTATGAAACGAGAATGAAAGATACCGCATGGCTTGCGGTGTCCTGCGGCGGTATTCCGCTTTGCGAGGTGAAATATAACGGCAACTGCATTATAAACGACGATGAAAATTTGTCGGATGAATACCGAGAAAAAATTGCGGATATACAGGATGAAGTGCTGACGGTTCGGGAATATATAGGACTTTACGAACGCGCGCCGCAAATGAAAGCAGATGGCGTATCCCAATACCGTCAGCTTGCCGTATTTTCGGATACGGTGCTTGCAGCAACATACAGTGAAAATAACGGATTTATGTTTGTTACATGGCAGCAAAGCAATGACGGCAGCTCGGTGTGCTGGGGGGATTACACAACTAACTACGAATGTGCTAAAGAAACATTCGCCATGCGTTCGGGGCTTATAAGCGAACACAGGCTGTTTACCGAGAAAGAAGCGGCAGACCTTTATCGCTGTGTAGATTTCGCAATAGCCAACTGCGAAACGCTGACCTATGAGCAGGAACGGCAGTTGGATAACCTTCGAGAAAAGCTCACGGACGGATATCCGTCCCTTGAAGCCGAGCAGCCGACCTTTGAACATACGGCAGCCCCACAACAGAATATGTAACACTATCAATCGCCCTTCGGTTATACAAAAATCGGAGGGCTTTTTTTATTTCACCGTAAGGAGCAGAGCCATGACAATATTTTCAGAAGAACCGCACAGCAGACAAATGGAGCGGCTTATGACCGCAATACCGAATTTCAAGCCGCGCGGCGTCGGTTTTCGTTTTGCGGAAACGCAAATTACCGTGATTACCGCTGCAATGCCCGAAATACTGACGGCTGCCATGCGGCAGATACGCTGTCCGCCATTCTTAAAAAGATTTAACGAATATATAGAAAGCGAGGAAAGCATTATGACATTTTCAAACGAGAAGCATATGGCAATGCTTGTGCTTGCCGTAAAAAATGCCGAGAGAGAAAATTATGCGTTGCTGTCGGCAATATATCTGCTTACCGCGGATATAAGACTGTGGAATTGCTGTAAGCACCATATAAATAACGGCTGTATATTTTTTGAAAATATTAAGCTGCGGAACTGTTCGGAAAAGGCGTATACGCTTTATTGCGCGGCAAAGGATCTGACGCTCGGAACGAAGCATATAACCATATCCGATTTAGCGGATATAAAGCTTGTGCCGCCGGCTCTGTTCAGAATTATTTGCAATGCAATGGCAATACGCCGATTTGGGCTTGCCGCTGTTAAGCTATAAGGAGTGAAAAAAACATGATAAAACTGAAAATCAAATACGGTAATGAGTCTATCGACATTCGCTTTCCCTGTAAGGAAACGGAAATGAGCGCGGCACTCGAAAGAATCCACGCCGAGGATGTTACGCCGCTTGAATTGTATGTGACCGGAGTGGTGTTCCCCGAAGAACTTAACTTTCTTCAAGATCGATTCGTCAACCTCGATGAAGTCAACTTCCTCGGAAAGCGTATGGACGGTTTCTTCGGCGATGAGGAATATCAATTTTATGAGGCGATGAAATCAGAGGGCTTTGACACCTTGCCCAACCTCATCAATTTGAGTTTCAATCTAAACCGTTATCCGCTTATTCGGGACATAAGCGATATGGGCAAAATAGGCAGAGAATATCTGCTTACGGTAAAGGGCTGTCTGCCTGCCGATGATGAGGACGATCCGAAATATGCAGAATTTGGACGAAAACTGATTCAATCCGGCAAAGGTGTTTTTACCGAACATGGCTTACTGTTTGTAGATGGAAACACACCGTTTCAAAAGCTGTATGACGGAGAGGTCTTTCCGCCGTATGTGTATGACTCGGATGTGCTTTGCATTGCAAGGGCCGAGTATAACGGAAGAAGTGAATATCTGTATCTGCCGTGCGAGGAAAAGGCTATAGACAAGGCGTTGGCAAGGCTCAGAACGACACCCGAAAATGCGAAAATTACATTAGAGGATTTCAGTATCAACAATCCCAAATGGTTTGAGAGGTTCAAGCGAATTGCCGCAGATGAGGGTGTGTATGAGCTGAACGGGCTTGCAAACGCTATAAACAACGCCGATACGGACTTGAAAAAATTATGGTTGGTTGCGGAATACGCCGAGGTCGAGGATGCCGGGCAGCTTGCACGGCTTGCTGAAAATATCGGTTGCTTCAAGGTTATTGAAGATGTTAGCGATTACGAGGATGTCGGCAGATATATTATCGACAATAACGATTGTTATACCTTGCCTCCCGAATTGGAAGACTACTTCGATTTTAACGGCTTCGGAGAACATATTGCCGAGGAATACGGCGGCAAATTTATTGACGGTAATTTCATCTATAACGATACCTTTACAAGCCTGTCTGAGATTTTATATCAAGACAAGCCTATTACGATGGGAGAAATGTAAATATGATAACTGCAATTATACGAAATAAAGACGCTGCTCTTATTTTAGAGTTTCCGTGGGAGGTTTATGATCTTTACGAAAGACTGCAATCTATCGGCATTGCGAAGTCGCCGAAACAAATCCCTCTGACGGATAACGAAGACGAGGATATCGGTGTAAAGCTGTACAGCGACAGCAGTATAGGACGGCATTTGCTTCTCACACTGAATGAGAAAAACACCATCGCCGAAGCCAATATGCTGACGCTTGTAGTCGAGGCGGCAAGCGAGGACATTAAAGAGGAACTCGAACAGAATATCCTCTACGATCAATACAGCTCTATGGATGAGGTAGTCGCCGCCGTCCGCCAAATGACGCAGGATGCAGGACCGGTAAAGGCGGTATTTTTCTGTCCGCTTGTCGGAAACATTGACGAGGGCGACGGGGATATGTTCACGGTCGGTGATTCCTACCTTGCAGACAGTGCGGATAAAATTGCCGACGCATTAAAGGAATATACCGCAAATGACGAAAACGACATGGCGGCTTACTATTATGAGGATGACGTCGTAAGCAAAAAACTGACCTCGGCTGTATGGTCGGTGGAAATGCACGGCGATCGGTTGTTCGGGCGGATAGACTGCAGCCTCAAAGAAGCTCTTACGGCAGAGGAAACGGAGTCTATCCGCTACTGGATCACCGATCAGTGCTCGGACGGCCTCGGTGAAGGCTTCGAGCAGCAGCCTATTGATACAATGGACGGCAATCTGTTTGTTTCCTTTTGGCACAGCGGTGACGATTACGCCATGATGACCGAGAGCGAGTTCAGTGAATATCTGCAAAATACCGAAACACAGACGGGAGGGATGCAGATATGATTGTAAAACCGCAGATCAATAAACTTTGAATTAACACGGAGGTAAATACAATGAATGAATACGAGCATTTGCGCAGACTTGCCGAGGAACAGGCGGACGGCGAGGATATGGACGAGTACAGCGGTCCTGTTATTGGAATGTGAGGTGAAACAGAAAAAATAACGGTATCGGTCGGATGACCTATGCCAATGATCAAATACTTAGACATGTTCGCAGGTATCGGCGGCTTTCGTTCCGGGCTTGAACGGCTCGGCGGTTTTGAATGCGTCGGTTACTGTGAAATAGATAAATACGCAAAACAGGCGTATGACGCCATCTACCCCACGAAAGGAGAATTATATTTTGCAGACGCAAGAACCATTGACACATACACACTGCCGGATATCGACCTTATTTGCGGCGGTTTTCCCTGCCAGTCTTTCAGCATTGCGGGACTCAGACGAGGATTCCAAGATGACACAAGAGGCACTCTCTTTTTTGAGATCGCCCGCATTGCCGCAGTTAAAAGACCTGCTTTTTTGCTGCTTGAAAATGTTCCCGGATTGCTTTCGCATGACAAAGGCAGGACTTTTGCGACAATCCTCGGTGCGTTGGATGAATTGGGGTACGATGTCGCGTGGCAGATTCTTAACAGCAAGAATTTCGGAGTTCCCCAATCCCGAAAGCGCGTGTATATTATCGGATATCTTAGAGAAAGATGTGCCGGAGAGATACTTTCTTTCAGCGAGGCAAATGCAGCGTCTCTTATACAACTCCGCGGCGGCAGGGAAGGAACCCGAATTTACTCTGATGAGGGAGTCGGTATTACTCTCACAAGCGACGCCGGAGGCTTCGGCGGAAAAACCGGACTCTACGATGTAGCCCTGCCGATAAAGGTAAATACGAAATCCGGCTATCAGCTTGCACACCCCGGCGATAGTATTGAGCTTTCCTATCCGACTCTTAATACAAGGCGGGGACGGGTAGGAAAAAAGATTGCTCATACCGTAATGCCGGGTAATACGCAGGGCTATTTTTTTATAGATATGAACGCCGACCCTAAGCTCACTGAAACGGCTCGGTGCATTACTGCCCGACAGGACAGCGGCATCAGCAAGCACAAGGGCGAACACTCCGCCGTGTTTATTGAGGACGAGCCGAGAGCAGTTGTGACGCCCGGTAAAAAAACGATTCGTCAGCAAGGGCGTTGGATCAAAGAACCCAATGAGTCGATGTTCACCATTACGGTGCAGGACCGACACGGAATTCTCCGATATGGCAGAGTACGGAAGCTCACACCGAGAGAATGTTGGCGCTTGCAGGGCTTTACGGACGAACAATTCGATAAAGCTGCCGCAACGGGTCTTAAAGACGGACGGCTCTATAAAATGGCAGGCAACGCCGTGAGCGTACCAGTCGTTTCTGCTGTCGGTGCTGTAATAAAGAGAATCTACCAAGAGCAAATTGCAGAAAGGAAAACAGAGAATGATATATAACAGAAAAAATATGGATATTGAGCTATCCGTCGAAAATCCCTTTCACGGCGGACATTATTATACCGAACTGTTGCTGCCTGCAGCGGACTATGAACTCAAAGACGCTATGCAAAGGGTTCGGGCTGTCGGCAGAGAAAATACTGTTGAATTCAACATTTTCAAATGCGACATCCTGCCGAAATTACAGAATGTTCGTTTGGACACTTTCAGCTTAGATGAACTGAACTTCTTTGCAAAGCGGCTCATTTCTCTTACCAATGAGGAACTGCCCGTGTTTTATGCAGTGACAAAGCAGATGTTCGACGACGCAAATGAAAAACCGGTCAGTATTAAGGACCTTATAAACAGCACATACGGTTTGGACAGCGTTCCGGTAATTTACGATGTCAGCAACCCAACCGAACTCGGTCGGTATATGCTGAAACACGAATTGTTTGAAGACGCCGATGGTACTTCCCAAGGAGCCGTTTCGATGCTGAATGCGGAGCGATTGGGCGAAGCACAGCAGAAAAGAGATAAAGGTGTATTTGAAGGTGAGTTATATATTCCCACCGCACATTATAAGCGACCGGAGGTATATGACGGCGTGACATTGCCGGACGAAGAATCTGAAAGCGATATATTTTTGCTGAAAGTCGGCGCATATCCGAAAAGCAGCTTTTCAACAGAAGCGCCTACACTTTATGACTTACGCCTTCCTGCGGATTCAGATGAACTTTTTAAAGCAACAGAAGCCTGCGGAGAACCGGAAATTAACCTTTGCTTTTGTCACGAGTTTTATTCATCTGTCCCGCAGATCACCTCGGATATGTTTGAAAGTATGGATGAAATCGACACGCTTAACATGCTTGCACAGCGTATCTCTGCTATGAGCGAAGCCGAACAGTTGAAATTCAAAGCCGTGTTGGAATCCGAGCTGACGGACAGCATTCAGGACGCGCTGAATATTGCTCGGAATTTGCAGCGGTATGAATTTATCACCGAACCTCACAGTGCCGACGGTTTTTTCAAGGAATATCTCTCGAAGAATACAGACATTCGTTTTGAGCGCAAATGGCTTGACAGACTGTATGCGCAGCATAAGGGCGAACAACTCCTGAGACGCTTGGGCGCAGCGCTGACCGACTATGGTGTGGTTTCCGCCCGGAATGGGCATCTGTTTAAGCCCGTACCGTATGACGAACCGGAAACAACGGAACTTAAAACGCAAGGTATGACTGAGAAAAAAATGTATGTCGTTGAGGTGCTTGGGCGTAAAGCGTTGTTTACAAATCGCAAACCCCTGCCGGAACAGGTTCCCGATGGCCTATATGCTTATGACCTCAGTTACAACGATGAAAATTGCAATTTCGTATCCATCGGGCCGAAGGTGGTGTTCGACCACGGCGGCACTGTGCTGATGAAAGATATTCTTGACTTCGGCAAGTACGGATATATCCCGCTTGATAATGCCGAGCCGAAATTTTTGGGCGAAACAATGACAGCGGCGGAATTTGCAGAGGAAGAAACGCAGGACGAAAGCATGCAGCCGGAAGGAATGGGTATGAGCTTATGACCTATGACGAATTGCAACAGAAAACCGCAGAATTTTACGAATCCGGCGAGGTATATACTTCGCCGGATTTTCAGTGCGACCAAACAGGCGGGTTCCCGACCTCACTCTGCGTATGTTGGGAAAAGCAAAAGGCGTGGCTTGAACTGAAAGAAAATCTCCTTACGGACAGAGATGATATGGAACTCGGTTATTACAGGGATTTGTGCGCCGATTACGGTATCCGTTTCTGCTGTGACACCGAGGACTTCAATCATTTGCTCCGCGGGCTCGGCGAGGACGCGATCCGAACCGCTGAGTTGTTTCCCGATGAGGAGCTTGCCGAGGAGCAGGCGGACAGCGAGGATATGGATGAGGACAACAGTCCCGTTATGGGAATGTGAGGCGAAACAGAAAACAAGCGGTATCGGTCAGATGACCTATGCACGGTTTTATAAATTGCGAAACGAACTCAAACTGTCTGCCAATAAGCTGATTGGCAACAGTATTATGGGATCTGTGCTTGTGGATATTATCCCCGCCTCAAGGCAGTAAGTGAAAAATATAAAATTATCAAGGAGTGAAAACTATATGCCAAATCATGTGGAAAATCATATTGAATACA
This sequence comes from Eshraghiella crossota, assembly GCA_963624605.1. Classification (GTDB taxonomy): domain Bacteria; phylum Bacillota; class Clostridia; order Oscillospirales; family Acutalibacteraceae; genus Fimenecus. The sequence goes on from CAVFQD010000047.1 coordinate 7,844, forward strand.
GTGGTGACGCCCGGCATATCAGGACTATGCTGGAGTCAATAAAAACCGATGAGTACGGTATAGGCACGGTCGATTTCAATAAAATTATACCTATGCCGGAAAGTCTGAATATTGAGGCAGGCAGTAAAACCAACCGCGGACTCAAGGCTTATAAGGAGTTTATAGATATGTATACTTTCGGGCGTTTTGCCGAAGAAGCAGAAAAGGCGCTTGAAAATATACCTGTTGACAGCGAAAATGCTTTTTTAAGTCAGCGAACAGATATTATAAAAGAGGAATGGGAGCTTGGAAAAATTGCTTGGCAGAACATTCGGCAGTATGGCTCACCTACATGGTATGAGTGGTCTGTCGCCAATTGGGGAACAAAATGGAACGCATACGGGTATGATGAATATACCGACTACAGCGGTTGTGATGAATTGACATTTAAAACAGCTTGGTCTGTGCCGCATCCTATTCTTAAAAAACTTTCGGAGCTGTTTCCGAATATATCGTTTAAGCATCAATGGGCGGATGAGGATATAGGGATGAATTGCGGAGAACGGAGCTATCTCGGCGGTGAAATCACCGATTGGTTTATTCCGGAAGGCATACGGGCAATCGAATTTGCATTGGAAATATGGGACTATGAACCGCCGGAGCTTGATTTGGTAAAAAACAGCACGGGAACGGACTATATAAATGTCGAAAACAATAGCTACCGGTTAATTGAAATTTTAGGAAAACCTGCATTGTTTTCCAACGAACACATTTGCCCTGAAGATATTCCGGAAGGCTTTTTCTGCTATGATCTTCGCGTGAGTGATGACGGAGATTGGTTTGCGGTCGCAGAGCCAAAGGTAACGATAAATTACGGCGGCAGCATTATAATGAATGAACCGTTGGATCTCGGCGAAAGCGGATATATCCCGTTTGACGAGGACACCGAGCCGAACTTTACCGGTGAAGAACTGACTATCGGGGAATTTATGAACAGTAAATTTGAACAGGAACAAGAGATGGGAGGAATGTAATATGAAAATTGTAATGCTTATAGTCGGTCTGCTTGCAGGCGGCTGTACGACATTAACGGTAATGTCGTGCTTTATAATCAACAGATATAACGACTATGAAAGCGAGATACGAAAACTGAAAGCAAAGCTCGAAAACAAAGACAAATAAAAGAGCAGAATTATAGTCTGAAATATAATTTTCTTTACGGTTACTCAAATTAAGTTTAATGAATATTGCCACTTAACGAGGGTAAAATATAAAAATAATCAATTTGTACCCCCTTAACTTGACTTTAACTAAATGTTATACAATCTTAGGCAAGTGAGATTATACTCTGCGCCAAGCTTGAAACTAAAAACAGAATAATGAAATAAACATATGGCGGTATCAATCGTTCCGGAAACGAAAGATACCGCTTTTGTTTTCGGAACGGTTGACCGCCTCAAAGTGAGGTGAGCGAAATAAAATCCCCCGTAACTTGGATAGGAAATAAAACAAATATTCTGCATATCCTTTATGCCTTGTTTCCCATAGGCTATGACCGCTATGTCGAGCCGTTCGGCGGGTCGGGTGCCGTGCTGCTCGGAAAGTCTGTGCCGGATAAATTCGAGGTGTTCAACGATTACAACCATAACCTTGTCAATCTGTTCCGCTGTATGCGCGACCGACCGATGGAATTTATCCGTGAACTCGGCTTTTTAAGTCTTAATTCCCGCGACGATTTTGCCGTGCTTAAAAAATTCTTTGAGAAAGAGGAATTTACAGAGGAATACCTAAAGGCACAGCTTGATCTGACTGAAATAATGCTGCCCGAAGTGACTGCCAAAGAAGTGCGGACGCTTTATTCGGCGGCAAGAAACGACCACGATTTGCGCCGTGCGGTTATGTTTCTAAAACTCATCCGTTACAGCTATTCAAGCAGCTGCAAATCCTTTGCCTGTCAGCCGTTTTCGCTGCGTACACTTTTTACGCTTGTGCAGGACTTCGCAAAGCGGTGCGAGAATGTGGTTATAGAAAATCAGGACTTTGAAACCCTCATAAAACACTATGACAGACCCACAACATTTATTTACTGCGACCCGCCGTATTATACAAGCGAATATGTGTACGACTGCGGCTTTACTTGGGAGGATCATATAAGGCTGTATCACGCCCTTGCGGGTATGAAAGGCAAGTTTCTGCTGTCATATAACGACTGCCCCGAAATCAGGGAGCTATATAAGGAATATAGCTTTTTCGATTTCAATCGCGTTCACAGTATGGCGCAGAAATATGAGGCGGGAAAGGAATTTCCCGAACTGCTTATAGCCAATTATGACCTGTTTGAACGGGAACGGCAGAAGCCGTATCAGCTGACGCTGTTTGACTCTATAAACAAGCCTGTTGACTACGAAAAAATATTAAAGGAGAACATTATATGCAGAATGAAAAGATAAAAGACAAAGAAACCGTTATGATTCCCGTGCCTGCAGAACTGCTGCTCGAAGCCGGGATATATGAGGGTGACCCGATGCAGATGTACGCGGACGGGCATAAGATAGTTATTCAAAATATTGACGACGCAAAAGATTTTGTCTGCGATAACGATTGTGAAAACTGTCCCATTGCAGATACCGACTGTGACGGCGACTGCGAGGGCTGCCCCTGTAATAATAACTGTGATGAAAGTGAGGCGAACTGATATGACAAAGCTGTACCGTATTCTCGGAAAGCGGGGAAGAATTACTATTCCGTTTGAAATAAGGCAGCGGGTCGGATTTTCATATAACGATGTGCTGTCTTTCACCGAATCACCGGACGGCAGAACCGTAACAGTTAAGCGAGAGAAGATATGCGATAACTGCTCCGGCACAAAAGAAACGGAAAAGGACAACGAAATGACGCTTGAAGATTTCCTCGACAGCCTATCTGCCGAGCAGCAGCGCGTGGCGCTTGTACATTTGTCCGTAAAATGGGCGGAAAAGAAAGCGGGTGAACAAAATGCCGGAGCATAAACCGTTATATCTCTATTCCCTCAAGGAAGCTGTGGAATGGGGAGAAAGGGAAGAATGGCGTGAAAGTTATCTTGAAAACTGCGACTGCGCCCGTGCCATTGAAAGAGCCATTGACGAACACTATGACGGTCAATGCCTTAATTCCTGTGCAAAGAGAGTCATCGATAGATACGGCTTTAACCGCGTTAACTTTGTTCTTGCCGCCACCGTGCGTCAGGGAATTTCGGACGGAAGATATTCCGAGGACAACAAGAAGTGGTCAAGGCGCTTTCAGATTGTGGATAAGGAGAACGCGTGGCAATATAATGTCCGCAGTCACCCAGGACTTGTTAATCTTTTTGTTGCCGACGCAAGACGATTATGGGATAGGCTCGGATTATTTAACAGTAGCCATTGCGAAAATGAAAGCGGCAATCAGCTCGACTATACCGACCGGATATTGGTGTTAGAACCGTCAATTTTAAAGGACGAGTGCAAGACGCCGCAGGATCAGCTCTTTTATGCCGAACACGGAAACGGCTGCCGACCCGATTCACTCGGCACAAAGGTTTTCGGTTTTCATGTGTCGGACGGAGAAAAAGGTTATTACCGCCGCACCGACTTTATAGGCGCACTAAAAGAAGAATTTGTACCCGAATGGGCAAAGGAAAATACACAAAAATATCTTAAATCCGATGAGCCTGCCGAGGACGGCGGCATGACCTTGGGAGGAATGTAGAATGGAAATAAAGATCTATCAGATAAACCGGGACAGAGATAAAAACTTCGTCAAGTTTCTACACTATAAGCATCTCGACAATTTTCAGGAAACCAAGGAGATCAACGCCTCGATTTACGACGAGGTTTTCCGCGGGGATGTGGATTGTGAGGAGTTGGAGGATGTATACCGTAGGTTCAATACAGACGGACACCCTCTGCACCGCGGACATTCGCTCTCCGTTTCGGATATTGTCGTTACAAAAGACGGCGCTTACTACTGCGACAGCGTGGGCTTTCTAAAGGTGGACTTCGACGAGGCAAAAACCCAAAAGCCGGATAACCTTATGACGGTGGTCTATGTTGAACCCCATAAAGCACCGTATGTAACCGAAATTGCCCATACACTTGAAGCCGAACAGAAAGCGGTCGGAGGGTTAATCGAACCCATATACAACGATGACGAAACCTGCCTTGTGGGAAATGAGGAGGCGAAGCTCATCGGTATGGAGGGCAACCGTTATCTGGATGACGCTCATTCCATAATCGCCGGACCGTTCTTTGTCTGCGGACTCACGGAGGACGATTTCAGAGGATTGACCGAGGAAGAAGTGCAGAAATATATGAACAAGTACGCTGAACCCGAAAACATCAGTCAGGAAGAAGTAGAAGCCGATACCGGCTTTATGGTTTATTCAATGTAACAGGAGGAATTTTATTATGGCAACCAAGAAATCAAAAACTCAATCAAAACCCAAGTTTTCGGTCACGGCAAAGATCGACCGCATGATTGACCGTGAGGACGCCAAGGTCAAAGCATATGCGAGCATAAATATCGGCGGTGAATTCGTTGTTAAAGGCATCGCCGTCGCGAGCGGTCAAAACGGAATGTTCTTAATAATGCCTTTTCGCTCATACAAAAGTTCGGGCGGCGAAACCAAGTATTCGGATATTGCCTTTGCCATAACCGATTCGGCAAGGCACAGCATCGAGGACGCCGTTATAGACGCTTACCGTGAGGCGTTGGGGGAATCAGAGGACGAAAGCCCTACGCAAAGTATGTAGCTTTTTCGGAGGAAATAAAAATTTCTCTGGACTTTCCGTGAAAAATCTGTATTGTATAGGTAGAGGTGATAGTATGTTAAAGAATAAAATGATCCTTGCCGTTATCGCGGTAATAATTGCGTTCGGTCTTGCGGGGTGCAGGGCAGAAAAGGATAATGCCGGCAGCGCGGCGGTAAATACCGAAAGCAGTATAACCGAAACGGCATCCGATATATCAGAACCCCCTGCCGACACATCAAGCAATAAAAACGCGGAAGTAACGGAAAAGCCGGAAAGCAGCGCACCGGCAGAGAGAAGCAATATAAATAATCTCACAGAAAGTACAACACAAAACAACGGCGAACCTAAAAAAACGGAGAAACCGAAAACACTGACAGAGCCGGAAACCCGTAAGACCGAAAGCGAAAAACCGCCCGCCCCGACAGAATCGGTCAGTAAACCGGAGGAAATACAG
>CAVFQD010000048.1:0-12768 GCA_963624605.1 Eshraghiella crossota
AGATAGAACAGTCCCCTGTGTTATGTTACTGTTGGGAAACACAACGGACGGTCCACTGCCTTACTTATTCTTGCCGGTTGTGTTATACTCTTTAGCTCCATTTTGCAACAACTTTCTTCTTAACATTTCGTAATTAGACACCATTGATGAGACATGTATTTTCTTCCCTTTTACAGTTATAATTCGGAAAAATCCATAATTGTTAAACCACACTATTTTTTCGCAATCATTAAAATTCACTTTCATTTTTCTTCCGATAAATGAACTGTAAACAAAATAATCTCGATTATCATAAAATTCAATTTTCCATAATAAGCAACAAAGTAATCCGGTTAAGCATACACATACAATTGCCCCGAGAAGCACAAACATTGGAATACCAAAAGGCATAACAATCGGTATATAAACCAAAGCAATAAGAGAAAAAACTACGAATGCAATTTTAGCGAATTTAGGAAATTTCAAAATAATATGTTCGGTATTACCCACTTGCTTTTCTGGTAACATTCCCGTTCTATCTTCAGCCTCTATCCAATCACACAACGGAAAATAGTGAGTAATATTTGTGTCATATCGGACAAAAATAATTTTATTTTCGTCATATCGCAAGGAAAACGTTGTAGTTTTCTTACTTAATTCCCTAAACTCAAAGTTATCATTTGAAAAAACGATATACTTTGAGTTATATCCTGTTTTTCCGATTTTATAGTAAACAGGTTTGGAAATGTCAACTTCGTACAGTAAAACATTCGGGTATCTGTAAGCGTAAAATTTCTTGCCGTCTGTTTTCACATAGATAGACATATGCTTATATATAAATACTGCTCCAATAAACATTGGAGTTGCGAAAAAGCAAATCACCAAATAAAAAACGACCAAATTTGCAAATCCGAATATTTCATATGACGCTTTAAAATCAACCACCATATAAACAAATGCACCGATTTACAGTATAAATAGCGTTATTGCATCTAAAAAACGCATTAAAGGATTATAAATTGTTTTCATAATTTACTCCGTATCCGAGAATAACTCAATTACGCTTTGCACAGATGCCAAATTGCCATTTATCGCAAATTCAACAACCATTTCGGAAAGTACTGTTTTTCCGCCAGTTTGAAAACAGTTATTCACTATACTTCCACATCCAAATGATATTGGTGTAAATACAGCAGCAGATACAGCAGATTCGCCTATACTTTTATAATCAATTGTCATTTTAAAATCATTTAATTCGTTCTTAAATGATGCGGCTGCATTTTTAATTCTTTTTCCTCTTTGGTTGCTTTTTGGGGAATTGTTCGGAGTTCCTTTTATTACATTTTTCTTTTTGTTATAGCGATAATTTCCGTATTGGTTCATCACATTACCGACTGTTGCAACTGCAACATTTGCTACAGTACACGCTGCAAGTGCAGCTGCGCCCATTCCTATCGCACTAACTATTCCGCCACAAATCAATCCACTAACTCCACCAACAAAAGCTCCTGAAAGTGCTCCAGAAACAATAGACTTTCCTGTTGCTGCCGCTGTAATTGCGCCTAATGTTGCGCCTACAACAGTACCAACTATACATCCAATTAATAATTTCCCTGTATTGTCAACAAATGCTATTGGATTGTTTGCACAATATGCAAATTGGTTTAAACGGTTAATATCTCTATTATCCAACAAACTATCCGCACTGATAAACCTGCATAACTCAGGGTTATAATACCTTGATTTCAAGAAATACGAGTTATTCTCGATTTCGTAGAAATAACCGCGGTAAGTGTACGGGTTGACAATGCTCACCATTCCGCCGTCGGACACATCGGCACAAGCGGTAATATTTCCCCAAGCGTCGTATTGGTAGAGGACAACGCCTATATTATCCGAATCCGTTATGAAAACAACATCGTTTTGAGCGTTGCGGACATAGTAATAATCGTTGCCGTTGTAGTTAAAGCCGAATGCCTCGCCGTTTTCGTCATACATAAACGTAACATTATGAGTTGTTGACGAACCGTCCGATTTGGTAATTACAAGCTTGTAGCCCGAAAGAATATCTCCGTTGTAGTAATATTCGTAATTATAAGTCGAATCTCCGTTTACGGAAATTGTTTTACCTATTCTCTGCCCGTCGGAGTTATACGAAAATATTGATGTATAATCTTCATTACTTACGCTTTGAAGCTGACGACCGACCCAAGTATAGGTTGAACCTTTATAGCTTGTGATATTACCTATTTCATCACTTGTTACGGAATAATAATTTTCATTATCTCCTAAGCTTAAAAGAGATATTCCGCTATTAGGCAAAAGCCGTGATTTCATATCATAACGCTGAGCGTTTTCGCCCAAAAGTCGGGTTACGATTTCAGGTGTTTCCTCCTGCTCAAGCGATATAGCATTAACGCTGTTCTGCGGATAGACTTTTTCAACACCCGTTAAAACATCAGCCCATTTTTCGTTGCTGTAAGAATATTTAACGGTGTATTTAAGATTTGTGGGTTCGCTTGTGCCGGCAGTATAAGCATAAACCTTATCTTCGGTAATGTTGCCGTTTTCATAGGTATAGATATGTGTTTTGTTTTCATACGGATTATCCGCACGGACAAGCTGGTTGAGGTCGTCATACTTGTAGGTTGTCGTCCTTGAGCCGTCATAAATTGAGGTTATATTGCCCAAAGCATCATATTCGTATGTGTGGGTTATTCCCGAAGTCTCAATTGACTTTACAAGCGTTGTGGTCTGATTTTCCCCGATGTCCTTGTAAGTATAATTTGTTGCAAGTCCGTTTACCTTGCGCGTTGTTAGTCTTGAAAGCGCGTCAAAGCTGTTTTCGAGCTTATTAACTCCGTTCCACGATATGGAATATACTTGGTCGGGCATTTGACCGTTATTGATATTTCCGTAATTGTACGCAATGTTCTGTGTACCGAGCGGTGAGAAATGCTTTACATTGGTAAGGTAATTGGTCTTATCGGCGTATTTGTACTCGGTATAGGAAATCGGAATATTGCTTGAAAGGTCCGTTCCCGAATATTCCCTTACGCTCGCAGTCCTGCCCGAGAGGTCATAGTTATACCTTGTGTACGAATCTGAAGCAAAGTCAACGGTCACGGCGATATTTCCGTCATTGCCGTAAAGGTACTGTTTCTTTGCAACAGAATTACCGTTTTTATCATTATATGACTTTTCTGCCAAACGGTCAAGAGAGTCATAGGCGTAGAATATATAATTTCCGTTTCCGTAGGTCTGTTTTGTCAGCAGGCTCTTTATAAACCAAATCGACCGCTACGCCAACAGATGCTCCCTTTATCCGCCACAGGCGGCGGTCGCATATGTTGCCCGTCAGAGGAAGGCTTGATTCTGCGAACATTTTAATTTGTTATTTATTTACGACGGGAGCAAATTCTCCCGAATTCGGGCACCCTTTTGTCTGCTTACGCAGACATTTCCCCTGTCAGGGGAATCACCCATGCCCTACGCTATCCGAAGGTTAGATATATAGTTTCATGCCCTGAACGGAAATCTGTTAGGGGCACGAGTATGTTGTTTACAATGTCAATTAAAGTATACCATTATTCGACATATTCATAATGATTTGTGCCATTTCTGCTCTGTTGGCATTGCCTACGGGATTTAATTTACCGTTACCGCCGACTACATTGTTCTGTGCCGCCCAAGCTACCGCCGTTCTTGCCCAATCGCTTACATTACCGCCGTCGGGATAGCCTGCAAGCACTGCATTGACATCGCCCGAAACAGAACCGTGGCAGTAATTATAGAAAATCACGCAAGCCTCTTCTCTTGTTATCGGGTCGCCTACGCCGAAGCGACCGTCTACATAACCCGAGAGAATTTTGTTATCTCTCGCCCATGCTACCGCCGCAGAATAATAATCGTTTGTAGGTACATCTGCAAAACCGCCGTTCTGTCCCTTATATGCCGAAAGGTCTGCGTTTGCGATTTTAGCAAGAACAACTACGAAATCCTGTCTTTGAATATTGTCGGCAGGTCCAAAGTATCCGCTCGCATAGCCTTTGAAATAGCCTTTTTCGACATTGAATTTAACTGCGTTATAATACCATTCTCCGCTTGTAACATCAGGGAAAATATCTGCGACATCGGTGTCCTTTGCCATATTCGGAGAATCAGAAGATGCAGGTAATTTACAAGCAAGAATCGGCATATTTTTGAAAACGGGAATTACAAACTCAAAGCCTGTCTCCAAGCCGCCGACATTTTTATATCCGTTATAAACACCGATGCTTTCACTCGCAGGAGCGGAAACATTGGACATATACTGATGATTATAAAGTCCGCCTGTCGGAATCAAATCAAACTTCTGCAAATAAAGGCTTGACTGGCCCACACTTATATAACCTTTTGCTATAAACTCCGCACCGCCGACAATTGATTTATAGGCAGTGTTCCACGGTCTGCCGTAGCTGCCGCTCTCACTTGCCCACTTTAATCCGTCCATCATGCCGGTATTGGCGCCTATGCTGTAAAAATTATAAATTCCCTGATAGGTTGAATTGTTTCCCCAAGCCGCATTTGAACCGCTTGTACCGACCTCCTGAACCGCTCTTGAAGCAAGATGATACGGCGATACGCCGTATTTCTGACCTGCCTCATAGAAAGCTTCTGCATAAGTAATCGTTCTGCCGTCCGTTGTCTGAACAGTACCTTTAGCCCATTCAGCCTTGGCAAGTATATTCTGAACACCTGCTACCGTATGCACAGATGCATTGAAGCTAAGATTTTCGAACATGAATACCGACTGTTCGTCAAGGAAGTTCCTTGGGTCAAGATAATACTGCACAACCTGTCCGTGCGCCTGATACCAGCTTGAGCCCTCAATCGGTGTAAAAGTATAACTTCCGTTAGTGTATCTTACCTTATACCAACCGTTTCCCGCATTCTCCAAAACCTCAAGAGAGCTGCCGTTTGGTATTGTACAAATAAGGCTGTAATTTGTGCCTGTTCCGGATCGCATATTCAAATTGTTGCCTGATGTTTTAACCGTAGCGGTTGAGCCGTTAATTACTATATAACTTCCAGATACATAACCCTCCTGGGAGCTTGCTGTGTTCGAGAAGTTATAAGATGTCGAGCGGTAAGAAATAGGCTTCGTACCCGAAATTGCATTTTTACCGGGCGTTGTCTCCCCTGCAACAACATCGCTCCATTCAAGACCCGTATTATAGAACTTGAAAGTCCAATTCGGATGCTTTGCTTTGAGAGCCGAAATATATGAAGCGTATTCAGCGGGGACTTCGGTGGTGTATGTATCATCGTCATCGGAATATGTAACATTGTAAACATATCCCGAGCTGATATAGCCTTCATAATTCTGTCCGTTGTATGTAAAAGTAACCTTGTACCACGGCTTTGAAGTTGAACCGTCGTTACAATTTTCGGTTGCAAGGATATTCACCGTTACGCCCGCAGGCAAATCACGATAAATAACATCATACGATTTTGTACCCGGACCCGAACGGACATTAACCTGTCCGCTTGTAACGCCCGTAGTCTTTGCAAATACAGAGATTGCAAACAATACCACAAGCACCGCTGTTATAATAAAAATTGACAGAATTTTTTTAGCTTTCATCAAAACATCCTTTCACACTTTTTTTCATTATATAATATTTGCCCCGCTTTTTCAACATTTAACAGCACATTATGCATTGGCAAAATAATCCGCAATACCCTGTGCTATTGCCCCTGCCATACGGGTGTTTATACCGTCATCGCAAGCATACGCACTCTCAGTCGGATTTGAAAGATAGCCGCATTCCACGAGAACCGCCGGACATTCCTCAATTCTTGTTACCCTGAACGGATAATATCTTACTCCTCCGTCAGCCGCAACAACCTTGTTATACATTTCGGCATTTCCCGAATATACACTCCTCCATTCATTTGCAAGTCTTGCATGAATACTTGATGCGAGCTGCTTTGAATAAGCCCTGTAATAATATACCTCAGTGCCGCTTAAGGATGAGCTTGTCGACGAATTGTGGTGCAGAGAAACAAAAATATCTCCACCCTGACTTCTTGCAAGCGCACGCCGTTCGTCAAGAGATTTCGCTGTATCTCCGGTACGAAGAATTTTAACAGTGAATCCCCTGCTTTCAAGGTCAGACTTGACTTTAAGGGCAAGCGACAGGTTAAGACGCGACTCATATGTTCCGTTAACGGCAATAGCACCGCAGTCGTTGCCGCCGTGTCCCGGATCAAGCACTACAGTTGCGCCGTTTACGGGAGGCTTTTCGTTAAACTTCAACACAAGACGGTTGTCGGAGGAATAATAAGCCTTATAGCCGTAAAACTTACCGGGATTTTTAAGATAAACTCTGAAGGTTGCAGTGCCGTCGTTTCCGACATCCACCCACTCTGCCGAGCTTACAACGGAGCTGTTCGAAAATTTAACATTGCCCTCTGCGGCATTTGTATATCTGAAAACAAAATCGATATACTTTGATGTGAACGAAGAAACATTGAATTTTCTGCCCGAATATCCTGTATAATACGACTGATTTCGAAGAACGGAGCAAAACGGAGCTTTCCAATTCATTGTAATTACCGCCGTGCTCTGCTCGCCGGAGGAAGCCGACGCAGTGTTGGTAGGCATTACATATCCGCTGAATGAGGTTACATCCGTCTTTTCAATTTTCGTTCCGGAAAGCAAAATATAATATTCCTTGTTGTCGTAAACAGCCTCGCTCTTTATGTAATCAACTGTGCCTTTTAAGTAAGGCGTATACTCCGGATCAGACTTGTCATCGGCAGTGCTGCCGGGAACAGTCTCCGCATAATCGGCAGTAACGACGCACATCATAGCACTGCCTTTTTGATGATCATCATAGGGAGAAAGTACATTAACCACGCCGTTTGCTCCAATGTCGGGTGCTATGACAGTGCCTTTACCAGTTTCAATATTAACATTAGCAGAAGACACGGGCTTTACCGTAACGGTACCTCCCGTCACACTGTCCTGTATTCCGTCAAGCGTTGCATAAAAGGTTATTTTGCCGAGCTTTACGGACTTTGTTGCCGAAGCAGGAGCTGTAAAGACAGCCTGATATGTATCAAACACATCTCCCGAAGCTACAACGGCCATCGGAATTTTCTCCTTACCTATTGTCGCATATACATCGGCGTTTTTAAGAGCCTCCGCATTGAGAGTAATTTCAGTACCGCCGTCAACAGACACCTTATCCTTCGGCGAAACGGAATTTATAATTGTAAATTTATATGTTACCCTGTATTCATAGGATTCAATTCCGTTGGTAACCTTTACTATATTTTCGCCCACATTGAGCGGCAAAGAATATGAAAAGCTTCCGTCTTCAGCCTTTTCAACGGTTATGCCGTTAACGGAAAGCGGCAAATCGGGTCTGCAAACGCCCGTAAAAGTCACTTTCGGCTCATTTACGGTAATTACAAAATCAGTCGGAGAGGTAATAACAAGAGTGGCTTCCTGCGCCGCTACCTCTTCAACAGCCTGTGCAATATTTTCCGATTCGTCAACCGCTGACTTAATTTCGGCGTCTTTTAAGTAACCGATGCCGACTAAGCAAATGACTGTCGTTACAACAGTTAAAACTGCAATCTGAATAAATTTAATTACCTGTTTTTTCATTTCCGCGCTCCAAGATAATTTATTCAGTTGCTATTGTATCATATTTTTTATTGTTTGCAACTCCATACCATAACTTTTTACAAAATTTTTCGAGAAAATATATGAGTAAGAATACAAAACAAACCCCACATTGATATTTTGAGTTTTGAAGTATGAAATCTGGCGTGAAATAATATCTGTATTTTCCTGCCATTCCGTTATTCCGCTGCCTGCATATTTATCCTCCCTGCCGTATTTATAAACGGCAAGACCGAAGCTCAATTTTACCGTTTCGCTTCTTTCAAGGGACAGCCACTTTAAGCAGACCTCTTCAAACGGCTTATTTTCATTGTTAAAGCCGTAATACATCTGCGGTATTATCCAATCGGCATACCCTCCCGTTTCGCACCATTCGGGAATATCCGCATAGTAATCCGTAACATTCTTTTCTATATCTCCCGACGGGCTTATACTGAAAATCAGATTTTCATTCTTTGCCTTTACGGCGGTATGTATATCGCTTACCAATGAATTAACATTTTCACGCCGCCACTCGTCCAGGGACATTTTGCCGCCGGATGAAGTGTAGGCGGAATACTCAGCTTCGTCAAAGCTTGCGTCTGTTGTCGGGTAAAAATAGTCGTCTATATGCACCCCGTCAACATCATAGTTGTTCAAGATTTCACGCACGCCGTCAACAATCAGCTTATGCACTGCGTCTTTTGCAGGGTTAAAATATATCCCGCTTGCAAGCACAATTACATTTCTGTTGTTATCTTCTGAGCAATACCATTTCCTTGCGATATTATCCTCGCATAAAACATTTATATCTGATTTATACGACACCCTGTAGGGATTTAACCAGGCATCGATTTTAAGAGAGTATTTGCGTGCGTATTCGCACATTATCCGCAATGCATCATAGCCTATGTAAACGCCCTGACTTCCGCTGAGGTATTCGCTTGCGGGAAACAAATCCGACTTGTAAAAGGCGTCGCAAAACGGACGAACATGAACAATAACCCTGTCAAAGCCGAACTCCGAGCAGTTTTTCATTATCTCCTCAGCCTTTTTTCTGAAAGCGGCTTCGCTTTTATCAGTCTCCGACTTCATAGCAAGCTCATTATAATTTATCCACACGGCGTTAATTCCCTCTGCTGCCGATTGCGGAGCTTTTTCATCTTTCGGCTGTGCTTTTTCTGTGCTTGTACAGGATGTCAGCAAAAAAACAAACGCAACCAAAATAATGATGCATTTTCGCATTTTATCACCTTCTTGACACTAAATATTCGGAACACTATAATATATTCGGTGATGAAATGATTTATTATATAACTTACCTTGCGGCAATTTCACTTATTTCCGTAATTGTGACCGTTTATGACAAAAAAGCGGCAAAAAGAGGTAAAAGAAGGATACGGGAATCGACGCTGATGCTTCTCTCCTTGCTCGGCGGATCACTTGCAATGTACATAACAATGAAAAAAATACGCCACAAAACAATGCATAAAAAATTTATGTTGGGAATTCCCGTTATAACAGTTCTTCAAATTGTATTGATTTTTTATCTATACTTCGTATATTACGGCGTAATGCCGTTATAAAAACGCCGTGCAGAGTATTCGCTGTGTTAATACTCTGCACGGCGTTTTTTCGGTTGTTTTACCGTCTACCGTAACACCCCTGCCCCGCTTCAAAAAATTATACAAAAATCTTTAAAAACACGGCAGAAAAAAGAGCAAAACTCACAGTGAAATAAAGCGCGAAAAGCGTTGACACGACATATTAAAATGTAATAAAATAAAAGTGGATAACAAGTATAATTTTGAAAGGTGATGAGCGATGCTGAAAGGGGTAAAAATCTTTCGTAGGTACGCCGTAAAGCTTGCTTGCTTTACTCTGTCGCTTATTCTCGCGTTTACGAGCCTTTGTATCAGCGCATTTGCTGCCAAAGGGTATGTTTCGGAGGTTACGGTTGCCGCGGGAGAAAATGCGAGAGAGAGCTTGGAAAGCAGCGGTTATACCGTACTGTTTCAGAGTATGAATCTTATCTCAGACGACTCTTCGACAGTCGTTTTAGGCTACAAAATGGGGTCAAATGCAATTACCGATTTTGTTGTATCAAGTCAAAAAAGCGATACTGTCACCTACAAATCGGCAACATATGCATTGGTGTCTGATGTAAGCCTTAACGAAGGCACGGACGGAACTCCGATTTATTTGTACAGCACAAGGGACAGCTCTGCGGGAAATAAAATCACCTCCCTAGATACGGTTTCGGGCTTTTCCGACAAGGATGATGTTATCTCGTTAAAAAATGACGGCTCCTCACCCGTTCGTATGAGCGACGGAACGCTTGCGAATTTTGACAGCGGCATTTCCGACAGCAAGCTTTATCTTATTATGTACAGAAGCGAAGCTGTACGGCAGTACATTGCCGATGCTTATGTCGTTACGGGTTCCACAAAATCCGAGGCGATAAACACAGCGGCATCAAAAGGCTGCGATTTTTACCTCGATTACGATATGTCTGGTAACAACAGTGATACCGTTTCTTACATAGCTTACCGGAGAACAAGCGATAAAAGCGATGCAATATCTCATATCGACATAAACGGCTCTGACCTGAAATATACAAAATCAGCGCAATCTAACTCGTATCTTTTGGATATTTCCGATTATAAGCTGTTCGATAAAGCCTTTGAACTCGGAAAATGGGCCGGTATATATATCGCCTCCGACAAATCGGTTTCAAAAGACTCTGACTCGTACAAGGCACTGTCCGGCAGTAAGGAAATTTGCAGTTGCGTTCTTACAGGCAACTCAGGTGTTTATGCAGTTTATCTCGGAAGTGTAGAATCAAATTATACCGAACCGGCAACCGTTAAGACCACGATCTCATCGGAGGCTGCAACGGATGAATTTTATGATATTGATAAAATTGTTGAACAAACAGAAGTAACCGATAACGACGAAGGTAACTCAACCGCGTCCGTAATCAGCAACGGAAGCGTTAAAGCAATTATCTGCTTATTGATTATTGTAATTCTTACAGTAATCGGAGCAGTCATTTATACAAAATCAAAAGGAAGAAAGGAAAGCAAAAATGAAAAAAACAATTAAAGTAATCATTTCTCTTGTCCTTTGCGTAATCTTTGCTTTTCAGCCGATAACTGCATCGGCTGCAACCCTTACCGGCAAAGCCTATGTAAAAGAAATGATTATCAGTTACGGAGACACGGCAGACGGAGCAAAATCTTGGCTCAAGGACAACGGATATAAAATCATCGACAACAACCTTAACGAAGGTGCAGATGATATTATTTCAACCAAAAGAGCGGTTTATCTCGGTTATAAAACCACTTTGAATGCCGACGAAGCTATTACGGATATGCGCCTTATGAATATGCAGGGAAACTACAGCTTTGAAGATTATCAGATGCTTCTTGACGAACAGAAAGCAAACATAAGGGTATTTATTGATAATTTCATAGTTGCGGTAAACGAATACAGAACAAATTATAATAACGGTCAGGAGCGTGCAACAGCCGCTCATGATATGCTTAATATGATGTATGACGACGATACAAACCAGCCCCTCGGAGATTTATTCCTCAACAGAGTCAAGGAGGAATATACCGACGAAGAGCTCAACGCTCTTTCATCGGAGGAGCAGGCAAAGATTGCCGATTTTACCACCATACTTATGCAGTCGAACTCCACATCGGTTCTTGCTTTGGAGCAGCTTATATCACTTGCCACGGACAGTAACGACACACTTTGGTCGGCAAGATACGTTCAGGCAAAAACTTATGACGAAATGATTGAAGACCTTATGGAGAATAAAAATCTCACGATTGATCAAGCCGTCAAGGAGCTTGCCGCCGAATATGACGCAGACGCAAAGGCTATTGCCTCAAAATTTGCAGATTATAAGGAATACCTTAAGGTATATACAGAATCCCCGATAAGCCTTGAGAATACTCCGGAAGAAATCGCTGCTTACGAAAAGGCAAACGAGAGCTTCAACCTTTTGAACTGGTCAACGGCGGGCACACAGTACATAGCACTGAATGCTCTGCAGAATGATGACATTTCACTTTACGATTTAATTACAAGTGACGAATACGATATTGAAAATGCCGACAGATATCTTCTCTATCCCCTTGCATCTGTATTGACAAAGGGTCAGAGAGCATGCCTCGACTTCTTACCGATGTATCAGATAGTTTCTCTCGGTATCAACGACGACACCTCATTCAAGGACGCGATACAATATTTCCAAAAGGTATTTGACAAACAGAGCGGCAAAATTTCAATTTATGACGGCGTTGACCGCACAATTTTTGAAAACGGCGTAGCGCTTACCGGCGAGGCTTACAAGCTTCAGAATTCAACAGAAAAAAGTGCCGTTAAAGGAATGAGCGATTATCTTTCCACATCAACCTATGTTCTTTTGGGTTCATTTTTCGTTTCGCTTATCGCAAGTGCTACAACGCTGTATCTCGGCTTTAGATCAGTTCCGGAAATAGCTGCAACCGTGAGCAATTCGGCCGGAGTTGCACAGGTTGCAAATAATGTGGGTGATGCGGGAAATCGAGCGGTAGCAACCTTAGAAAGGTTTGATTTCGATGAATTCGGCGAATTAACCGAGGCCGGCGAAATCACAAGAGATGCAGAATTGGCTGAATCCTTCCAAAGCTCAACTACAAAGGTCGGTACATCAAGGACATGGGGAACGGTATTCAAGTATGTCGGAATTACTATGACCGTTATCACCCTTATTATTATGGGCGTTGCAGCTTGGAATACATATAACGAATTAAAGGAATATTACAACGCCGAATTCACTCCCATACCTATGCATATGGTAAACGAAGGAGTAGGCACAAATAACGAAAAGACCTTTACCTACTACACAGCGGTTAAATGTAACAGACAGGAACAGAATATGGTAACCGACAGCACAAAGTTACTTGACGATTTCGGCGACCTCAACGGCGATGCGGGCAGACAGTGGGTTGCGCTTTATACCACAAAAGATAAGGCTGCCGGTAATCCCGTTACCACAGATTTCCTTGTTCAATACGGAAACAGTGATATTCCCAACGACAGCTGTACGGCTCTTTCCATCTTCTGCGAGAGTGTTG
>CAVFQD010000049.1:0-12724 GCA_963624605.1 Eshraghiella crossota
GGCATAACCATTGATAACATTTCCGGCCACGGCGGACTTTACAAAACAGAGGGCGTGGGTCAGAAAATCACTGCGGCAGCTCTCAACACAAGGGTCACCGTTATGAAAACCGCAGGCGAGGGCGGACCGTGGGGTATGGCTGTGCTGGCTCTTTATATGCTCGAAAAGGGAAGTGAGAGCCTGGAGGATTATCTTGACAGAAAGATTTTCGCTCACTCCGAGTCCGTGAGCGTTGACCCCGACCCGAGAGATGTTGAGGGCTTTGACAAATATATGGAAAGATATAATTGCGCAATATGTGTTGAAAAACTTGCCTCTGAAAAGCTTAAATAAATTTTCATTGTATATTATGACAAAAACAGCCGTACAATTTTGTACGGTTTTTTTGTCGGCGTTTGTTGACAAGCGAAGCGGATAAAATGTAAAATATAATTGATTAACGCAGTTAAATAATTATGTCGGGAGAAGTTTTATGCTTACCTTTCAGTTAAAAGACAATGCGGTTAAAATAATCAGAAACGGAACTTGCCTTTATTCGCTTGCAAAAGGGGATAAGCCCATTTGTATCGGTAACGGCAAAAACACCTACGCAATGAGCCACGGCACATTCAAAATAAAGGAGACTGTCTCAAAGCCCGTAGCGCTTGAAGTCAAGAGCCTTAATGTTGACGGCGATACGCTCAAGGTCGGTTTCGGAAAATGCGGCGCCGAGCTTTCGCTTGACGGCGACAGGCTGTTCGTTCATATGGACGGCTTACAGGAATACAACAGGCTTTACATTAAAATTCCCGCCTTGCCCGATGAGCATGTTTACGGCACGGGCGAGATTTTCTCGGAATTTGATTTAAGGGGCAAAAAGGTCAACTGTTGGGTTGCCGAGCACATAAACGCAATGCAGGTTGCAAAGAAGCTTGTAAAGCAGGCTTTCGGCTTTCGGGACTCAATGCGGAAACAGCGTTTCTCGAATTATGAGACCTATTACGCTCAACCGACCTTTTTAAGCTCTCAAAAATATTTCTTCCACACCTTTGCCACCGCTCGGTGCGAGTTTGATTTTACCGATAAATGCAGTCATACTGTTAAAATTGATGAAATTGCGGATTTCTGCTTCGGCTTCGGCGACACCTTTGAAGATGCTTTATCGGAGCTTTCATTGACCCTCGGCAGACAGCCCGAATTGCCCGATTGGGTGTATGACGGCGAGATACTCGGCATACAGGGCGGCACGGATGTTATGATGAAAAAGGTCGATACCGCACTTTCAAACAATATGGCGGTAAACGGCGTATGGATACAGGACTGGGAGGGCAGGCGTGTTACGGCAGTCGGCAAACAGCTATTCTGGAATTGGGAGCACGACTCGGAGCTTTATCCCGACCTACCCGAAAAGATAAAGGAGCTAAACGAAAAGGGCATAAAGGTTCTCGGTTACTGCAACACATTTTTGGCGGTTGAGAAGCCGCTTTACAAATACGCAAGCGAAAAGGGCTATTGCGTTAAGGATAAGGACGGCAAGGACTACTATGTTACGATTACCACCTTCCCTGCGGCGATTGTTGATTTGACCAACCCCGAGGCGTGCGAATGGCTTAAAGGCATTATAAAGAAAAATATGATAGACTTCGGCTTTTCGGGCTGGATGGCTGACTTCGGCGAGTATCTTCCCACGGATGCAGTGCTTTACAGCGGAGAAGATGCGGAGCTTGTTCATAACACTTGGCCCGCTCGGTGGGCAAGGCTCAACCGTGAGGCTGTCGAGGAGGCAGGCAAGCTCGGCGAGATAATGTTCTTTACCCGTGCAGGGTACAGCGAAACGCCGAAGTATTCCACAATGATGTGGAACGGCGACAACCATGTTGACTTTTCTGTTGACTTCGGTTTGCCGTCGGTAATTCCCGCAATGCTGTCGCTTACATGCAGCGGCTACGGTCTTTCACATTCGGATATAGGCGGCTACACCACATTTTTCAATCTCAAACGCAGCGAGGAGCTGTTTATGCGTTGGTGTGAGATGAACGCATTTTCGCCCGTGCTGCGAGGTCATGAGGGATTAAATCCCGACCTCAACGCCCAGTTTGACGCAAGCGAACGGGTGCTGTCGCACGGCGCAATGTACAGCAATATTCATAAAAAGCTCAAACCGTACCTCAAACAGGCGGTAAAATACAACGCCGAAAAGGGCGTGGGCGTCGTAAGACCGCTTTTCTTCTATTACGATGAGGAAAAGGCTTACACCGAGGCTTACGAATATCTTTTGGGACGGGATATACTTGTCTGTCCCGTTTTAAGACCCAAGGCGCACAACAGAAAAGTTTATTTGCCCGAGGACAGCTGGATACACCTCTGGTCGGGCAGAGAATACAGGGGCGGCGAGCATACCGTTCCTGCCGAACTCGGCGAAATCCCCGTATTCATCAGAAAAGACAGTCCGTTTAAGGATGATTTTCTGAAGCTTAAAAATATTTAACGGAGGGCTTTGTAATGGCTGAAAAATCTTCAACTCACGGCATAGGCGCAAAAGACCGTATAGGTTACGCTCTCGGCGACACGGCGGGACTTCTTACCTTTGCGCTTATATCCTCATTTTTGCAGGTGTTCTACACGGACACACTCGGTATCACTCCGGCTAAGGTTGCGGTACTGTTTATGATTGCGAGAATCTGGGACGCGATAAACGACCCGATGTGGGGCGCTTTTGTCGATTCGAGAAAACCCACAAAATACGGCAGGTTCCGCCCGTATATCCTCGGTGCGTCAATTCCGCTTGCAATTTCGGCACTGCTTATGTTCACGGATTTGCCGCTTGTCATAAACAACTTTTTCGGAACGAATATCGTTTGGAGTGAGGGACAGTATCTTGCGTATGCGTATGTTACTTATATTTTCTACGGTATGATGTACACGGGAACTAACATTCCTTACGGCTCGCTCGCATCTGTAATCACCGACGATGAAATTGAGCGTTCTTCTCTTTCAATGTGGCGTTCGGTCGGCGCAGGCATCGGCGGACTTCCCGCACAGATTCTTATGCCAATGCTCGTTTATACCACCGTTGCGGTCGGCGACAGCACAGTCAAAAAGCTTGACCCGATGAAGGTCTTTTATGCGGTGCTTATCCTTGCGGTACTTACGGCAATAACATATTACATTCACTTCAAGTGTACCAAGGAGAGAATTGCTCCTCCGCCCAAGCAGAAGCAGGAGGGCTACAATGTTTTCAACACCGTAAAATTCTTGCTTAAAAACAAGCCGTTCCTTGCACTCTGCGGCGTTTCAATGCTTCTCATAGCGTTCCAGATGTACACGCAGACCAACTACAACTATCTTTTTAAGAACTATTACGGTAAACCGGCACTTTATTCGTTCGTAACCGTTTGTACATATCTTCCTATGGCAATGTTCCTGCCTGTTATGGGTAAGCTAATCCGCAAATACGGCAAAAAGGAAATCTGTGCGGTAGGTCTCGGCTTTGCGGCTGTTGTCAACCTGCTTATGTATTTCCTCAAATTCACACCGTTTGCAATGAATCCATACGCTTTCCTCGTGCTCACATTCTTCAGCGGAATGGGTCAGACCTTCCTCGTGCTTGAGGTATGGGCGCTTGTTATGGATGTTATCGACTATCAGGAGCTGCTTTCCGGCAGAAGGGAAGAGGGTACAAGCTATGCTTTCTTCTCATTTACGAGAAAACTCGGTCAGACGGCGGCAGGCGCAGGCTCTTCGGCTTTGCTTGCTCTTATCGGTTATGATGTCGGTAAGGTTGACATAGGTCAAAATCAGCAGGTTCTCGAACGCCTTTATGATATAACGACGCTTATTCCCGCGATAGTGCTTTTAATTATGTTTATAATTTTGACATTCGGCTACAAGCTCTCAAAGAGCAGACTTGAAGAGCTTCAGGTTCAGCTCGCTCAAGAGAGAAGCGCCGAATAAGAAGGAGATACAGATATGAAATACTTTTTGGACAGTGCCAAAATCGATGAAATCCGTGAGGCTTACGACACCTTCGGCATTGACGGCGTTACGACAAACCCAAATCATATTATGAACTCGGGCAAGCCGTTTTACACGGTAATCGGCGAGCTTGCCGACTTCGTTAAGGAAAAAGGAATTGAGGGCTGGGATAAGTTCCCGATTTCCGTTGAGATAAATCCTCACCTTGACGACGCCGACGAAATGATTGAAATGGGTACGAAAATCGCTTCGATGTGCAAAAACTTCGTAATTAAAATCCCTTGTACCGAGGCTGGAATTACAGCCGCAAGACGCCTTGAAAAGCAAGGCGTGAGAACAAATCTTACACTTGTTTTCTCACCCTCGCAGGCTCTTATCGCCGCAAAGAACGGTTCGCTTTTCGTTTCGCCGTTTATCGGCTGGAAGGAGAACAGCGGAGAGGATTGCACGCAGTACATTCAGGACATAGTCGACATTTACTCGAATTACGGCTTCTACGGCAAGACGGAGATAATCTGCGCCGCAGTGCGTAACGGCAAGCAGATAGTTGACTGTGCCGTTGCCGGTGCCGACATTGTAACGGCAGGACTTCAGGTGTTCAAGGACAGCTTCTATCACCCTTATACCGACTTCGGTCTTGCAAAGTTTCAGGCGGCTTGGGATAACACGGTAACAGAATAAAACATAAGGGGCGGTGTGCTGTGAGTACGCCGCCTTAATAAAGAACGGGAGATAATTATGAATATAGGCTTTATAGGACTCGGCATTATGGGCGAGTCAATGTGTGAAAATATTGTAAAAAAGCATGACGGAAAGGTCTTTGTGTCCGACCTCAACCGTTCGCAGGTTGAAAAGCTTGCCGCAGTCGGCGCAGTACCCTGTGCGGACAACAAGGAGGTCGCAAAGAATTCGGATGTGATAATCACCATGGTTCCGAAGTCGGAGCACTCAAAGGCTGTTTATACGGAAATTCTGCCGTTTTTGTCAGAGGGCAAGCTCTGCATTGATATGAGCACCATCGACCCCGATGTCTCGGTTGAAATTTCGGAGTTTGTAAAGAAAACGGGCGCCGATTTTGTTGACGCTCCCGTCGTAAAGAGCAAGCCTGCGGCAATTTCGGGCACGCTCGGAATTTATGTCGGCGGCAGCGATTTGTCCTACGAAAAGGCGCTTCCGATACTCTCCTATATGGGCAACAATGTAATTCATATGGGCGAAAACGGCAAGGGGCTTGTGATGAAAATATGCCACAACACGCTTGTCGCACAAATTCAGAACGGCGTCAACGAAACCCTTGCACTCGCAAGAAAAGAGGGTATTTCGGTTGATGATTTCGCAACCGCAATTTCCTACGGCGGAGGTCAGAACTTCTACCTTGACGGTCAGGCGCAGAACATCAAGAACGAAAACTGGACAACCGCATTTTCGCTTGAAAATATGCATAAGGACCTCGGAATTTGTCAGCGCCTTTCAAAGAGCGCAGGCTTCCCGATGCCCGGTATGGAAAACGCAAAAGCCGTTTACGACGAGGGTATGAACGAGGGAATAGGCAAGGAAGATTTCAGGGCTACATATAAAATTGTCGAAAAAAGGTAATGAGATGTCAGATAAATTAAACAGATTAAATACGGTAAACGACATAAATGTTTATTCGGTATTTTCCGAGGAATTTGCCCCCTACGGCAGGGTAATAACGGGCTATGATTTTACGCTCCTTGAAAAATATATGCGTGAGCATACCTCAATCCCCGAAAACGGCAATGTCTATGTGCCGTCCGTAGCGGAGATGGAAAAAACCGAAACAGCCGAGAAAATCAAAAACACGGTTTACGGCGAGAGCGAGATACAGATAGGCTACTGCAACGGCAGGAACACAACCTATAACGGCTTTGAATATCACAAATCGCCTGAAATAAATGTGGCTTTAACGGATTTTATGCTTGTGCTCGGCCACAGCTATGACATAAAGGACAACACCTACCGTGTTGAACAGGCAAAGGTGTTCTTCGTTCCCTGCGGCACGGCGATAGAAATGTACGGTACAACGCTGCATCTCTCCCCGTGCAGGACGGATGACACGGGCTTTAAGGCTATAGTGATTTTGCCGAGGGGTACGAACACACCGCTTGAAAGCAAAACGGTTACCGACAGCGAGTCAAAGCTCCTTTTGCAGAAAAACAAGTGGGTAATCGCACACCCCGAGCGTGAGCCCCTTATAAAGCAGGGTGCCGTTGCGGGCGTGATAGGCGAAAACAAAGAATTGAAATATTGAGAGGCTGAAATTATGACAGAATTTAAGGCGGCATATGTGCCGATAGGCGTGCCGACATTTCATCTTGAAAGCGCGCAGATACAGTTTGAAAAATCAATAGATTTGTTAAGGTCGCTTTCCGATTCGGTAGAGGTTCCCGACGAAATGCTCTTGTCGATAGATAAGCTTAACGCGTTTTTGGACGGCAAAGCTCCCGATTTGATTATTTTGCAGAACATAACCTTTGCAAATTCCGCCTATACTGCGGAAATTATGCGTAAATTCGACTGCCCCGTGCTGCTCTGGACGCTTCGCGAGCCCGTAATTGACGGCGGCAGACTTCGTCTCAACTCCCTCACGGGCGCTTATTCGGCGGCGAACACAATAAAGCAGTTCAGAGACGAGCCATTGCAGTATGTTTTCGGCTCTCCGGATGAGGAAAATGTTAGAAAGCAGATAAATTCGGTTATCCGCGCGGCGAAAATGAAAAAACAGCTGCGCTCGCTCAACATCGTGTCGGTAGGTCATACCCCGCAGGGTTTCGGCTTCGGCAGGGCGCTTGACAACGAGATGTTAAAGACCTTCGGCTCAAATCTTATATCGATTGAGGCAAGGGAGCTTATAGATACCGCCAAGGGATATACGGACGAGGAAGTAAACGAATATCTTCTTGATGCCGAAAAGCGTACGGTAGGGCTTGAAAACACGCCCGATAAGAACCGCGGGGACTTTGCACGGCTTTATAAGGCTTATGCGCAATTTGTAAAGGACAACAATATCGGTGCGCTCTCTTCACGCTGTTGGCCCGATTTCTTTACGGCATTCGGCACTCCCGTGTGCGCTGTGCTTGCCATGCTCAACGATTTAGGTGTTGCGGCTTCGTGCGAGGCGGACACCTACGGAGCGCTTTCAATGTATATCGGCGCACAGCTTACGGGCTCTCCCGTTTTCTTCGGCGACCCCGTTTCGCTTGACGAAAAGGAAAATACAATAACCTTTTGGCATTGCGGCACTGCGGCTTGCTCGCTTGCAAGGGAGGATACGGGCGCCGAGATCGGCGTTCATTGCAACCGTAAGATAGGACCGACTATGGAGTTCGGATGTAAGCCGTCAAAACAGGTAACGGTGTTCAGGATAGGCAAGTCGGCAGAGGGAAAATTTCGTGTATTCGTCTGTAAAGGCGAAGCCCTTGACAAGCCAAAGCAGTTTAACGGAACTTCGGTTGTCGTGAAAACTCGAAACGATGCGAAAAACATCGTAGTATCAAGCGTTAAGGCAGGATTTGAGCCGCATTTTGCAGTCGCTTACAGCGACATTTACGATGAGCTTGTTGCGCTTTCGGAGATGCTGAACCTCGAAGTTTGCGAATATTGAGGAGCGGTATGTTAAGAAAAGCAATTTTTTTACTTATAGTCTTTCTCACAAACATAATTCAGGGCATAACCGGCTTTGCGGGAACGGTTCTTGCAATGCCGCCGAGCGTGCTTGCGGTAGGCTTTGATACTGCGAAGCCTATACTGAATTTAATCGGAATATTGGCGGGCATTTATGTAGTTGCGATTTCGTACAGGCATATCGACAAAAAAGAGTTTTTTAAGTGTATGGGCGTTATGACCGTCGGAATTATAGCAGGCATATTCTTGAAATCCCTTTTCACGGGGAATGCGGGTCTGCTTTATAAAATCCTCGGCGGCATAGTAATGCTTGTCGGCTTTTCGGGAGTGTACAAGACTTTTTTCAAAAAAAACGATACGGATAAGCCGCAGAACAAGGTTGTATCGTATCTGTTGCTTATCTCCTCGGGCGTGGTACACGGTATGTTCGTGTGCGGCGGACCGTTGCTTGTAAGCTATCTTACGGGCAAGCTCAAGGACAAGCAGACTTTTAGAGCTACAATTTCGGCTATATGGATAGTGTTGAATACAATAATACTGGTTTCCGATGTCAGGGACGGATATTTTACCCGTGATACGCTGATTTTGTCGGCGTTGGCAAGCGTTGTGCTGTTTGTCGGTATGGCTGTCGGCAACCTTTTGTACAAGAAAATGAGCCGTGAGCTGTTTATGAAAATCACATATGTTTTGCTTGTGATTTCGGGTGCGTCACTGTTCATAAAATAAGAAAGGGGCGGAATATGAAACCGACGGGAATAAACCTTAACGATCTCAAAAACGCTAACCGTGCCGCGGTTTTGTATCTGCTCAACCGTGAGGGAACGCTCTCACGCAAGGATATATCGGAAAGGCTCGGGCTTACGCCTGCCGCTGTAACAAAAATAACCCGTGAGCTTTTGTCACTGGGGCAGATAATCGAAATAGGCGAGGCGGAGGAAAACCAAAAGGCAGGCAGAAAAAAGATTTTGCTCTCCCTCAATTCCGACGGCATTTTTGCGCTTGGAATAAGCCTTGAAGCTGACTTCTGCACCTACGGTGTTTTCAAAATTTCAGGCGAACGGGTGTTGAGCGAGAAAATTAAATTCGACCATGAAATACCGCCCGAAGAATTCTTAATGGAAATTTCCGACAGAGTTAATGCGGTTATTGAAAAATCGGGCGTTTCCCGTGAGAAAATAATCGGTGCAGGCGTCGGAACGGTAGGTTCGGTCAACGAAAACGGCGAGACTGTCGGGAAATACGGACTCTGGCACTCGGGCGTAAATATAAAATCGGTGCTCGAAAGTGCCCTCGGAGTAAATGTGAGGGTGGAAAACAACATCAAGGCTTTTGTGCTCGCGCAGACCGTCTTTGCAGGCGAAACCGAGGGCAAAAACAAGCTGTTTATCAAATGGGGACCCGGCGTCGGCTCGGCAATCGTCATTGACGGCGAGGTCTTTTCAAGCAACAGAAATTCTGAGGCGGAGATAGGACATTATATCGTCCATCCGAACGGAACACCGTGCCGTTGCGGCCGCAGAGGATGTCTTGAAACCCATGTTTCAAAGAGTGCGATACTCGGCAGAATAAGGCAGAGCTATTCAAAGGAAAACACACCGAGGCTTTATAAGCTGACCGACGGCAATGCGGAAAACATCACCTTTGATATGATTTTCGACCCGAATATCCGTCTTGATAAAAGCGTCAGGGAAATAATCGACCGCCGTATAAACCGAATGGCAAGGGCGGTGGTCAACGCCGCAACGCTTTTTGATCCCGACGGCGTAATGCTGTTCGGCAATATGTTCACGGATAAAACGGTTGAAAAATTCATTTCGTATTGTAAGGGCTATTATGAGGAGTATTCGGAGAAATTCATTTCCGTCGCTCCGTTGCAGGATAAGGCGGATTATATCGGACCCGTTGCCCTTGTTGTGAAATATATGTTTTTGAAATAAAAAGCAATATGAGCGCTTATTCGCCCTTACGGGCGAGGTAAGAGTGAATAGTGAATAGTGAAGAGGTGTGGGTGCTTCGCACGGATTAAAATTTATAGCGAACAGCGTAGGGCGGGGGTGATTCCCCTGACAGGGGAAATGTCTGCGTAAGCGGACAAAAGGGTGCCCGAATTCGGAAGAATTTGCTCCCGCCGTTGTTTTATATCAAATCATCCGAGAAGTCTTGCTCTAATTCCGATGGGGCGAAAGCACAAATAGAAATTGATATGAAAATGCGGCTTGGCACTCCGCTTAAAATCCACTGCAAAAACAAAACCCACCGCTGACAACGGTGGGTTAATATTGTGCTCTTTTTAATTATATGCTTTCAATAAATCTCATAAACGCTTTTCTGCCGTCCTCGGTGCACTTGTAAACGCCTGCGTCCTCAAGCACTCCGACAAACACTTTGCCGACCTCGGCTTTGAGTATTTCATCAACATTTTCAGCCGTGATTTCGCCGTAATTCGGCTTGAATTCGTCAACCCAATCCGCGTGCTTTTCAATCTTTTCATTCGAGCGTATGTCCTTGCCGTTTACAATGTAATCCGCAAGAATTGCAAGCTCCTCTTTAAGCCTTGACGGAAGCACCGCAAGACCCATAACTTCGATAAGTCCGATGTTTTCTTTCTTGATGTGGTGGTACTTGTCGTGAGGATGGTAAACGCCGAGCGGATACTCCTCGGTCGTAATGTTGTTGCGCAGTGCAAGGTCAAGCTCAAAGGTGCTGCCGACCTTTCTTGCGATTGGCGTTATCGTGTTGTGCTTTTCGCCGTCTGTTTCGGCAAATATAAACGCCTCTTTGTCCGTATAGCTTCTCCACTTTTTAAGAATTATGTCTGCAAGCTCAATAATTCTGTCGCTGCTTTCACTGCGAAGCCTTATGACCGAAAGCGGCCATTTTACAATGCCTGCCTCGACATCTTCAAAATCCTTTATTGTAAAGTGCTTTTCAATCGGAGCCTTAGCCATTGCAAAGGTGTAATGACCGCCCTGATAATGGTCGTGAGAGAGGATAGAGCCGCCTACAATCGGAAGGTCTGCGTTTGAGCCGAGGAAGTAGTGCGGGAACTGCTTTACAAAGTCGAACAGCTTTATGAAAGTAGCCTTTTCAATCTTCATCGGGGTATGCTCGCCGTTAAAGACGATGCAGTGCTCGTTGTAGTAAACATAGGGCGAATACTGGAAGCCCCACGCCGTATTGTTTATGGTTACGGGGATAACCCTGTGGTTCTGCCTTGCGGGGAAATTCGCCCTGCCCGCATAGCCCTCGCACTCCTTACACAGCAGGCACTTCGGGTAGCCGCTCTGCTTTTGGAGCTTGGCTGCGGCAATGGCTTTCGGGTCCTTTTCGGGCTTTGAAAGGTTTATTGAAATGTCAATATCGCCGTACTCGCTCGGAACAGACCAGCGCATATCCTTCTTAATTCTGTACCTTCTTATATAGTCAGAGTCACCGCTCAATTTATAGAACCAGTCTGTGGCTTTTTCGGGGCTTTCGCCGTAGAGCTCACGGAATTTCTTTATAACCTCGTGCGGCATAGGCATAAGGCAAGCCATAAGCTTTGCGTCAAACAAATCACGGTAAACTATGCTGTTTTCGATTATTCCGTTCTCTGCGGCAAAGTCGAGAAGCTCCCTGAGCGTGCTCTCAAGCTCGACATTTTCAACCGTTTCCGCCGGCTCCTTGTACTCGTCAAGGCGCAGAGCCTCGAGAATCCTGTTGGTAGCGTAGATTTTGTCGCAATCTTCTATAAGACCGTGTTCAAGTCCGTAAGTTACTAATTTCTTTATGCTTTCATATATCATTTTCATTCCCCCGTGCGGCGTTTTCTATATTGTAGCATTGCTTTTGCCCGTTTACAATAGCGAGCGTTATTTTTCCCTGCTTTTTCTGTCCTTTATCCATTTTATAATAATGTATACAGCACTTATCGGCACGGCGCAGATTATAAGTCCGATAATAAGCTTCATAGGTATATAATCGTATGCCGCGTCGCCGAGCACCGTGAAGAGTATTACCCTCGGCGCAATTCCGAGAAGCGAAGCGAGAAAATATTTCGCAAACGGTATTTTCATTGAGCCGAAAAACAGGCTTGCAAAGTCGATGGGAAACACGGGTAAAAATCTTATTACAAAAATTGAGGCAAACTTATTCTTGTCCTCAAGCGCAAGTATCTTTTCGCCGCCCTTGCTCTTTTTCAAAAGATTGTTTACATATTCGCCGCCGACCAACAGCCCGAAAAGATACGATACCGTTATTTCTATTGCAATGCCGCAAAGGTTGATTATTACTGCCTGTGCGGTAGGGAACGCCATTCCCACCGAAATGTACACAAGCGAAGCTGGGATTACGAACACCGCCCCTTTAACGCCGTAAATGCCCAGAACGCTCAACACCGCGAGCGCGACCGACGGCGAGTTTGCGACAATGCTTCTTATGTCTATGCTTGAAAGCTTGTCATAGTTTATTATTGCAACCGCCGTGACGGTAAACGCCAGAGCAAGGCGCAGTATAAGCTTGACGGTTGATTTTTTATCTTTATTCAACGGTATCACTCCTGACGAGGGAGTATTGTATCACAATTACCGAAAAAAGACAAACGGGAACAGTAAAAAACCGTTCCCGTCTGTCTGTGTGTGAAAAATCTATTATGGAAAGAGAAAAGCAAAATAATTCTTACGCCGCCTTATGCGACATCGAAAGAATGGGGGGTATTGTCCGTATGGGGCTTTCTGCCTTTTACAACACGGAAATCTCTGTTCTTTCTCATCTGTTCGAGTTTCTTTCTTTTCTTATATCTGCGGTAGTTTACGACAATTACCATCTTGACATACTGTTCAAACTTGATAACCTCTTTTTCGTGAATAAAACCGTATATAAGAAGTAAAACAACCGCCAATTCAATGCCTGTTTTTGCGAAAATAGCTAACATAATAATTTCCTCCGTTCACTGCCGAACATTCGTTCTTGCTGATTACACCCTTATTATAGCATGCATTTTTTATTTGTCAACACAAATGTTCGAAAATTTTTATAGCAGAGTACCGATAAACGGACTTTGCTTATATTTTTTTGAAAAATATAAAAAAATCTTGTTTTCATTATATGATCTATCCTGAAAGTATAATACCACAATATATTGTGC
>CAVFQD010000050.1:0-12693 GCA_963624605.1 Eshraghiella crossota
GAATTAATTATACCACCGAATCGTGAAAAAATCAACTGCTATGTTCAGTGCGGTAGGATCACTCCCGCCGCACTGAGTTTTTTTATTCGGTATTCTCCGTATAGGTGATATACGGTATCTTGAGCCAATGCGTAAAACCGCTGCCTGAAACATCGGAGATAATAACGCCTGCACGGGTGTTGGCGGCGTGTATCACTTTGCCGCCGCCGATATAGATTCCGATGTGACCGCTGTGCCAAAGAGCAAGTCCCGGAATTTCGGGGAGCGTGTCAATCGTACCTTTTTCGGTGGCATTGTTGAACATCGTATCTGCACCGATGTCGGGCATACCGTTAGTGCCGTATTCGATAGCACCCGTTTGGGTATTCAGCCAACCGTAGCCTTTTATCAGTCCGATGCAGTCCGCAGTCCGTCTGCCGAGCCAATGTGTTTTGATAAAGTCTGCCTTGCTGCCGACCTCATCGGGATATTGCTTGGCTTTTGAGTTCAGCGTTTTCTGCGTAAGCACTTCGCCGTAGCTGCCCCATACATAGCCCCAACCGTGAGATTGCGCCTGCTTTGCCCATTCCACAAGGTCGAGATTGTTCTTGCTGTGCGGATCGGTGAAGCCGGAGGTGTTGATGCTGTTGGCTCTGATCGAATTCATTACCTTGCTGTAGTCCTCGGATTTCAGTTCCGTGCCGAATGCAGAGTTGACGGCAGCGATGAGCTGCTCGTCTGTCTGATCCTCTGCAAAGCACCCAACCAGTCTTTCCACAAAGCCGTCCGCTTTGGAATGGTCATACAGAGCGAGGGTGTACAGCACCTGTGCCTCTTTTGTTCTTTCTGCCGTAAAGCCCTTTTCGGTCATAGCCGTTTCAATGGCCTTCATCGTATCCTCAACCGTTTGCAATTCAGCCTTTTCCTCGTCTGTCAGTGTCTCGGAAACAAAGCGTTTGAGGTCCTCGGAGTCCATATCCGCGCTCATATTTAAAGCCGAAATAAATACCGCAATCGGCATTGCGATTACAACTATAATGCCGAGTATCAGCCCTATCACCGTTTTTCGGGATTTTTTATCGGTAAATACTGCAACGGCTATTCTTTTAAGTGCCGCCGCAACCGTTGCACTCATAAGCAATCACTTCCTTTTCGCAAAAAATATAAGCGCAAGTGTAATGCCTGCGCTTTGTAGCAACTTTATTATGCGTTTGCCTGCGGTGGCTCACCGCCCGCCTGCCTTTCCGAAAATAGCCGCCTTGTATTCGGGTGCGATAACTTGAAGCAGATACCTTTCGTTACCGCAGCGATAGAGGCAGGTACCTCGTTCGGGATATTTGATGAGTTCAAACTCGCTCGGCTCGACCTGCAAGGCATCCATATACTCCTTCGGGTTGATCTGTCCGGCGTTGAACAGGAACTGGTGCGTGGGAATGGAAAACAGCGGCTTTGTAAATTCTCGAATGGACGGAATCAAAAAGTCCTCGATATTCTGACTTGCCAGAATGACCGAGGAGTCCTTTTTACGCACACGCTTCATGCAGTTACGCAAATATTCGATTGTAGTCATATTCGAGAGGAAGAGGTACAGCTCATCCACCGATGCCGCCGTGCTGCCTTTGCCGAGCAGTTCGTTGCTCATATAGGACAGAATATTGAACAGCATACAGTCTTTGAGTCGGCGGTTGGTATCCATAAGCCCTTTTACACCGAACACGAGGAAGTTGGAGTCGGTGATGTTGGTGTGGCCGTTGAAGTATTTGCTTTCAGAGCCAACGCACCTGGAATGGATTCCGAGGCAGACCTCTTGGAGCGTTTCCTCTGTGTAGAGGTATTTTCTCTGCTTGTCATAGGTCATAAATTCTTCTTCGCAGAGCTTGTAAAAGTCCTGCATGACCGGAAAGTCCGAAGGCTTCTTTACGCTGTAGTCTGTGGTGTCGGTAATACCGAATCGGGCATACAGCTTGGAGAGCAGGATTTCGATGGTGTCGATCTGCGAATCGGTAAAATCCTTGTAGCTGCGAAAAAAGTCTTTCAGAAAGGCAATGTGCTGCGAAAGCCTTGTCACTTTCTTGAACGCTTCGGGAGTTGTAGCGTCGACATCCTCAACGCTGTCTGTCCATGCTTTCGGCTCTAACGGATTGATGGTGTATTGACCTGACATAAAATCAATATAACAGCCGCCGAGGGCATTGCACAGATCCTCGTACTCCGATTCGGGATCGAGGCAGATGATGCGCTTGCCCGATTCACGGATGTTGGTGAGGATGAGCTTCAGAAGATAACTCTTGCCTTGACCGGAGTTGCCGAGAATAAGGATATTGCTTGTGGTCTTGTCCTCGGCTCTGCGGTCGAAGTCCACAAGGATATTTGTGCCGTATTTATCTCTGCCGATATATGAGCCGTGTGGATCTGTCTTGCCCGAAAAATTGAACGGGTACATATTGGCGACCGAGGACGCAGGCAGCACTCGTTCATACTGTGCGCCGAACTGATTGGCGCCCACGGGCAGAACAGAAAGAAAGCCCTCTTTCTGCCGTAAGGTCAGCCTATCGACGGAAATCTTGGAACGAGTGAGTTCCATTGCAATGTCGCTCTGTAATTCCTTGAGCTTTTCCATACTTTTGGCTTTCAGTTCGATGAACACCGAGCAATGGAGCAGAGGCTCTTTGTTTTTGCGGAGATTGGCGAGAAGTTCGATAACATCCTGCAAATTGCCCTCCGCCTCAATGGTTTCACTCACATCATTGCCGCCGCTTTTGAGTCGGTTGCGGCGAGTGGCATTTTGAATGATTTTACGCTGTTCCATAGATTCAACAAGCCTATGGTAGATGCGGAGTGTCACACCGTTGCGGTCGGCAAGCTGCGAGAGAATTGCTTGTTCCTCGGTGGACGGCGGATACTCACGAATTGCCCACACGCAGCGGTAGCTGTCGCCAACAATATAATGGTCGGATAAAAATTTAATGGTGCCGGGCAGGATCATATCGAAGAAGTCCTTGGTGCGGATTTCCTCTGCCTGCCCCGGCGTTAATACTTTCGGTTTTTTCTTAAACATAGTTTTCCTTTCCCGGCAGTACGCAGAATTTCAAATAATTTTCAGATAACCTACAATTTTGCGTATATGTAGGTTATCTGAAAACATCAATTATTGCCTTACTGCCGTTTTCGCTGTCCGTCGCCTCATAGAATTGTTCCCCGTCAATATCCGGCATTGTATCTCCCTGCATACTCGCGTCAAAGTATAACGCTAAAATCCGTTTAATTTCCGGCTTTTTAAGCCTATGCACCTCAAAGCCCTCGCCGGAGATTTTGCTCTCAATGCGGTTTGCGGCCTCAAATACCTGCTTTTCTTTCTGTCCTTTGAGCCTTGCAACAAAGAAAAACTGACGGGCGGCAGCCATTTCCACCTGAATGGTATCGAGAAAGTCTATATCCTTTTTTATGAGCTTCTTCACCCTGCCGTTTTCCTCTGCTTCAAGCCGAGCGGTCAGATAGGCTTTGTTGTCGTCAAAGCATTCGGACGAATCGGTGCAGACTATCTCAATATCCGGCAGAGCCGACAGCACCATCATAAGGTGGCGTATTTTCACTTCAATATTTGCATGCGACAGCACCGATATATTGGTGGGAGCCACACGGAAAAATAGCAGTTCTCCCCTGCCTGTCATAAGTCCGTATTTCGTAAAGTTCCTGATGCCGATAAGCTCCTGCACCGAACGGCCTTTTTTCTGCTGCTTCATTGTCGTTACCTCCATTCAAAATATTGCTGTGTAGATATAAGGTATTTTACGGCATAACGCATAAAATCAAGCACGGCGGTATCGTCCATACGAATGGTAAGAAAACCGTAGCAAAGCGTTACTGCCGCGGGCATAACCGTTTTAAGCTGCACTAATATAACTGCGGACAAAAGCACAGCCACAGCTATGATTACAAAGTCGCGCATACTCCAAAGCCAAAGATTGGCGGTGGCTTTCAGATTTTGCGGATAGATATATCTCGTCATTGCGTTATTCCCCCGTTCTCAATTTCTCTTGCTTCCTCACAGAATTCCTTGGGCGTCTGTCTGTATTCTTCACGGATTTTCTGCGTTATCATATCCTTTATAAGCTTTGATTCCGCGTCGGTCGGAACATAATCAAAATACACGCAGCCGTTGAGCTTATCTATTTCACATTCAATGCGCAATGTATCGGCATACGGGTCATATTTCCCGTACATATTAAGCCATACATCGTCCATATCATTTATGTGCAATGCGAATTTCCTGTCCGCGTCAAACCAACACCTGAAAACCACGGTTATCTCGCTGCATATGTCGCAGTCAACCTCCATATCCCGATCAACTTCGAGCATTTCTTTTGTAAACTCCGGCGTATCCATTTTTGTAATAACAGATACCGGTCGGTATTCCGCGTCGGCATTATGGTTGCTCAGTTGTTCGCGGATATGCTCCGCAAGCTGATCCGAAAGGAATTGACTGCATACTGCTTTTGCCTGCTCATGGATAATGCCGAGATATTTCAGCCCTGCCTTGTAACGGGAGAGGAGCTTATCATAGGTCATATCCTCGTTTAATGACGGCTCGAATATACCGTAATCTCCGTACCAGCCGGCATACTGCTCGTTTTGCGGAATGTCTGCCGCTTCTTCATATGCGGCAATTATTTTAAATGCGTCCATACCGTATTTCTTTGAAAATTTGTTTGCCTCTTTGTAATATTCCATAATACTCCCTGCTTTCAAACAGCCTTTGCCACGCTGCGCGTAAGATTTACCGCCGTAGTCGTGGCGTGAACGACATTCATCATATTGACCCTTACAGAGCTGTCCAGTCCGAAGGTCTGCGCTATTTTCGGCACTTCGTCCGCCGCAAGCATAATTCCAAGCCCCATTAACATATTTGCCGAAAAGGTTATAAGTCCGAGGTAAAGCAGCGTTGTCTGCAAAAACGCCGTTAGGCAGATAGCTATTACCTGCTTGCACCACTGATTAAAGCCGTCCGCATATCCCCTCGGTACGCTGAACATATACAGCGCGCCTACCGACATTTGTATAAGCAATATTCCGCCGCGCTTTATGTTTGCGAAAAACACCTTTATAATACAATACGCGAACGCGACCAATGACAGCGTATTGAAAAGACTTATGTTAGCCTCTATATCCGTTAAGAATAAATTTGTAAGCGCAGATAAGCTAAGCTCGGACAGTCCCGTGCTCTTAGTTCCGGCAGCTAATGCGGCTAAATCCCGCGAAAATGTGTTTTGCAGTGTTATGCAGAACTTATACAGCTCCACAGGCAGTACGCCTATAAGGGAGCAGGCAAAAAAGCCCTTTAAAATATTAAGCGCGGTAGTCTTTATATTCGCCTTGCCGCACTGATACTCTATTGCCGTATCAAACACGGCGACAACCGTTCCCGCAGCGAACAAAGACCACCCGAAAAGCCCGAACATCTTTACCGTCGCTTTTACCCATTCAAGCCCGAACATATCCGCGCCCATATTGCCCATAAGCTTAAAAAATTCCGCAACGGCGCTGTATACCGCAAGATATATCCATTGCAGCATTTTATCAAAGATAAAGCCGGACATTTTTTCACTCAGTCCGGCAAAAAGGTCGTTTAACCAATTCATAATATTTCACCTCCGAAAAAGCACATGAACAATGACTAAATAACAGACCAGATATACAGCGGCGCGGTAAGGCAGAAAATAAGGCAGGCAAAAAGGATACAAGGCGCCGCAAACTCAAATTGTCCATGCTTTCTGTGTAGGCTAAGTACCCGACGCCTTATTGCATTACTGCAACAGGTTTCCAAATACTCGCCCCGCGAACCGTGCTTGCACCTCTCAGCGCACACGGCTCTCCCCTTGTTAGTTCAGTTTACCAGCGTGTAATTTTTCGTGACAATCAACACATAGAGCAAGGGTCTTACGATTTCTTGCAATCATAAAGCGCTCCCACTGTGCTTTTCCTTTAAGATTTTTGAGCTTTCGGATATGATGAATTTCAATATCCGTATTTGTTTTTCCGCACAACTCGCATTGTCGTGCAGAAAGCCTATCCATCAAACTTGTTTTTGCAGAGTATTTAGCTGTATTTGGAATATCATCTACCATAGATTTTTTCTGCATTGGTTTTCTTGCAAAACCATCATTGTAGAAAAATCTTGTTTTAATTTTACCGCTTTTATCAGTATATTTAATGCCGAAATTTTTACCGATACGGAGTTTAGCAATCGTTTTTCGCATACTTGTACGGTATTTTCCTGCAAATGTTTTAAACATACTGTATTGCATAATATAACCGAAAGAGCCTACATAAGCCGAATTGTTCGCAATACTATAATAATTTCTGAAACCTCGAATTTCACTGTTATACTGCTCTATAATTTCAAGGTCGTCATTGTTTACCATATAACTCCTTGCTATCGGTTTCCATTTTTCCTTACCTTTGATGGTTCTAACAATTTTCATTGCGTTGTAATTAAGTAATTTCTTACACATAATCTCCATTGGCATTTCCAAACAAACTGTACCATTCAAAAATCTGCGTGAATATCCGAGACTATTTGTTTTTGTTGCATTTGTACGGCGAACAAAAATATCGTAGCCTAAGAACCTTGCTTTCTTTTCCGAATGTGTTATCAGTGTTTTCTCATCAGACATTTCAAGTCTCAAATTTTCAGATATAAAGATTTTAATTTGTTCTTTAATCTGTTTTGCGTCTTGCTTGCTGCCGATTACACCAATCAAAAAATCATCTGCATATCTTACATAAACAAGTCTTTTGAAGTTTTCATCAAAGGGGTCTGAATAAGGAATACTTATTTTTATTTTTTCCAATTCGGCTATCTGCTTAGAAATAGAGCGCTTTTCATTTTCATCATTTGACATTTGCATTGCTTTAATCAGTTTTTTCCTCTGTCTTACAACTGCTGTTGATTGAGGGGAAACTTTCCTGTGTTTGCCTTTATCAAATTCTGTTTTTAGTTTTTCAATATATTCGTCCAATTCATTAAGATATATATTTGCAAGAATAGGACTGATGATACCACCCTGCGGTGTACCGCTATAAGTGGTATGGAATTTCCAGTCCTCTAAATATCCAGCTTTAAGGAATTTACGAATAAGTCTTAAAAAGCGTTCGTCCTTAATGCGCCTTGATAGTATTCCTATCATTATATCGTGATTTATATTGTCAAAGAAGCCTTTAATATCTCCCTCAATAAACCACTTTACACCCGTAAAGGTTTTTTGAACCTGTGTGAGCGCAGTGTGACAGCTTAAATTCGGTCTGAAACCGTGAGAGTATCCTGAAAAACTATTCTCATATATACTCTCCAGAATAAGCCGTACTACTTCTTGAATGAGTTTATCGTCAAATGACGGAATACCCAATGGACGCATTTTTCCGTTTTTCTTAGGAATATAGGCTCGTTTTGATGGCTGAGGCTTGTAGCTCTCATTTTTAAGGCTTGCAATAAGTCTGTCAATGCGATTTAAACTCATTGCGTCGATGGTTTTGCCATCTGCGCCTTGTGTCATATTTCCTTGAGATGAATATATATTTTGATATGCTAACAGAAATAAATCTCTATTATACAAATTTCTGTATAAACGCTCAAAACCATATGACTTATCAACGCTGTGTTGCTGTAAACTGTTCAACACTTTGATTGGATTTCTCATAGTGTATCACACACTTTCCTTTCTTTAATGCTGAAATAACAAGCTGTCGCCCTTTGCCGTGTATGCGGCGTTACCGCACTCAGACTACTATGGCGACTCCGTTGCCATACCGAATATTCAGTGTCATCTTTCTTGATAAAATCTTGAAATTTATCACCATCAGGCATTACACATAGCCGATTACTCGGCATTTCGGGTTAGGCAATCCCCGTTTAGCAAAATAATAATTGCATAGATGATTGTCGGATAGTGTTTCCGTCCTTTTCTCCAAACGGAGCTGAGCTGTATATAAACTCTCCTGCATATGCTCGACTACTTCATTGCAGATATACAGTACGGCAATAGCTGTCTTACGCCGTAGTCCCTATATTAACCTCTCGGACTGCACTTCAGGCAGTATGGCTTTTATCCTCATATCATCTGTTTTATCTCCCCATTCAGTCGTGAATTGACAACTATTCAACTTATGGGTTTACCGGTGTGCTATTTTCCCTTACGAGGTTTCCCTCTCAGGTAAGCCGGTTGATAATGGGTTTATTGAGTTTTTACCCACTGATTTGCAAAATCAGAATTATTACATCACCTTTACGGGCGCACAGTCAAAGTAAGCCGTGCCTACCTTTACAAAGAACAGAATTGCGAGTATCATATCGCACACGGGAAAGACCACATTATTAACGATGGTCTGAATCTGACCCTTGGCTGCATTCCATGTATTCTCAATAGCCCCCGCCACATCGCCCGCCGCAAATACGGTCACCGAAAACACGGTCAAAACCGCCGCCGCAAGCAGAACACAGAAAAGGATTTTTGCCGTTTTCTTAATCATATTTTTTACCTCCGATTACTTTTATAATTTCTTCGTCTGCAATATTCCGAACGCGGATATTGAGGTTTTTGCAGAACTGTATTTCATTCTGCATACCGCTTGTAACGGTATCCCCGAATACCCACATTTCATCGCTGAGCCATAAAAGCGCAAGCCCTGCCGACATACCCATTTCCCGTTCCGCGGGCTTTGCGTCGTCAAGGCACTCCGCGTAAAAATGCGGCACGACCGGAGCCGTACCGCACCTTAAAGCATATTCGGTATACCGCCTTACCCTTTTTAGGTTTTCTTCCGTATTTCCGCCGAGGGGAGCGCAGATATACACGCACTTCATCATTCGTCGTCATCCTTTCGGGATTTAATACGGATAATGCCTGCGGATATAACTCCGCCGAGCGCAACGGCGGCAAGACCTATCCAAAAGCCGAGTCTTGAATTATCCCCTGTTTTCGGGGCGGGAATATACGGCACAGGCGGCACGGTAAGCGTTATGGTCTGCTCGGTATCATCAATATCCGCATGAACCGCAAGCTCCTCGCCGTCACAGTACAAGGCTTCAAAAACCACAATATCCGTCTTACGGTTTATACCCTTGCCGTCAAAGGTATAGCGGACAATTACTTCTCCCTCCGCTTTTTCGGGTGTAAAGGTTATTTCGGCAGTAATTTCTTTCCCGTTTACAAGCAGCGCTGCACCTGTGGATTTATCCATAAGTATGCCCTTTACGGTATATTCCCTGCCCGGTATAAGGTGATTATAATATACAGTATCCTCAACCGTAATTTCGCCGTCTGCGACTGCGGTTTTCTCACCGTTCACGGCGGCCTTTGTCCGTATTTCCGGAACGCGATTATTTACAACCTTAATTTCTATTTCCTGTCCGTTCTCATTTATTAAAACGGAATAAATTTCATCGTTCGGCAAATATCCGTTTGCGGGTTTAAGCTCCTTAATTATCCAACCGCCGTAAGGAATGTTATTGAATGTAAAAATACCGTCCTTGTCGGATTCGGCGGTTAAAATCGCGTTCGTATCGGTAAATTCGGTTTCGTTACTGCGGAAAAGCCCGAACAATGCGCCCGCAATTACACTGTCATTTTCACTATCTGTTTTTAAACCCTTTACAGAGCCATAAAGGATATTGTTTTTAATAGCTTCGCCGCCGTTCACCTTAATTTTTACAAGTGCGGTTTCCTGACCTGCATACTCGAACAAAACGGGATATTTTTCATCCGACAGAATATATCGTTCGTTTGTTGCAATTTCCTTTACATAGAGCCTTGCGCCTACGGGAATATCTGTCTTAAAGGTCAGCTTGCCGTTCTCAGCACAGTTTGCGGTTTCGAGCAGACCGTCTGTCGGGATAACCGAGCCGTCAGCCGCAGTCATTTCCTCTGCCGCATACAGTCCGAACTGTACCGATAAAATTTCGCCGTTATTCCCGATATTAAAAATCTCGTCTTTATCAAGAATTTTAGAGAGCGACACCTCTGCCTTTTGGCGCTCGTTATATAATTCTATCGCCGTTTCGGTCACCGCTACGGTTTCTCCCGCATAGGTCAATTCAACAGATTTCACTTCATCATTTAATACCATACCGTAAGGCGCTTTTGTTTCTCTTACGGTGTATTTTCCGAGATACAGCGGTCGGCTTGCCGCATTGCCTTTTTTATCTGTTGTAACGGTATCTACCGCCGTTCCCTTTGCATAACGGAGCGTACCGTCAGGCGTAATAATATCCTCGGCGGCAGTAATCTCATAAACCGCGCCCGCAAGGCCCTTGTTTGCAAATACAAAGCTGTATACGCCGTCTGTTTCCGAAACGGAAGAAAAAATTTCACCGCTTTTAGAAAGTTTAATAATACCTTTCTGCGGCATATTGCGCTTTTCAACGGTTACAACCGTTTTACTGCCGTCTATTTTAAATGCCAAAGGCTCGGTGTTCAGAACATATCCGTATGCCGTGCATTGCTCTATAATTTCGTAATTACCGTATGGCAGCTTTTCGGGCAGCATAAGTTTGCCTGTAATGTCCGTATAATAGGTATCTATATCCGCAGGTGTCGGGTAGGTTATATGCTGCACAACAAATTTGCCCGTATCGGTATTCCTTACTTTAAAGCCGATACCCGCCGCAGGGATTATTTTTCCTGTTTCCGCGTCCTTTTTCACTATCTCTACCGCCGCCTTAAACACCGCGTTATTTATTAAAAAGCGATAGGTTTCACCGTCCTCGCTAATAAACACATTAAAGGGGGCTATATACTCTCTGCCGCTTTGTCCTTTAGTCTGCTTTACGGTATATTCGCCGTAAGGCAGGGCCTTGGTTTCTGCAAAGCCGTTTTTATCGCAGACAAGTGTATCCCGTTCGGTTTCTTTGGCATTCGCATAGCTTCCCGCAGACTTTAAAAACACCTCGAATTCCGCGCCCTTTTCCGGCGTTTCTATTTTTGTGCTGCCGTCGTCCGAATGCTTTATTATTGCAATCTTACCCTTTTTAACCGTTTCCTTAACATTCAAGGAAATGCTGTTATACTCGGCGGTATAATTCTTCGGTTCTGCGCCTATATGTTCGCTGCCCTTGGTTACAAGATAACCCTCGCCCGCAGTAAGCTCTTTAAGCGACCAATCGTTCCCGCATACATAGTATTTGGTGGTAAACCTGCCGTCCGCATCGGTCGTATAGGTATCTATAAGCTGATTACCTTTATATATACCGTACTCAGCCCCCGCAAGTGATGCGTTTCCCTGTGCCGCGCCCCGTTCGGTGTCTGCCTTTATTACGGTTAACTTAAACTTTTTAAGCATGTTATTAAAGCTGACGGTTGCCGTCTGTCCGCTTGCAACGGTAATGTGCTGCACCTCACGCTCTGCATATTCCTCCGGTGTTTCTTCCGTTACGGCATATTCGCCCGGCGCTAAGTTATCCGCTGTAATACTGCCGCCGTTTTCGGTTTTAACCGTTTTGTCTACGCCGTTCCCTTTAATGCGGAATGTAATGCCGTCTATTCTTCCGTCCTCGCTTGTTTTCACTATCTTAATGTTTCCCGTGCTTACCCGCAGTTTTAAAAACGCGGTTACCGGGTCCTTGACCGTTGCGGCGTAGGTTGCAAGGTCCTGCTGACCCACGCCCGGCTTTACTATACCGTCGCCCCATACTATAATGCCTTTTCTGCCCGCCGTGTTTTTTACCGCCGTTACCGTAACCGTACCTTTGGGCGCTGCCGTGCCGCTTACCGTAAGGGTATTGCCTGCAACGCGGCAGGTGTAACCGTTATCTGCCGAAAAGCTGAATCTTTGCAGGATATTGTTTGTATCCGTAAATGTTGCCGTATACTGTGAGCCGTCCCATTTAAGCTCCTTTGTTTCCCCGCCTGACGGAGTTTTACTGCAAAAGCTCGGCGTTGTCGTATGAGTTTTAACTCCTGCCTCAATATTATTGTAGTGGGACATTATTCTGCTTTTCATAGGATGCTCCGCCCCTATTTTATCCAGAATTGCGTTGCAGCCGACCGGCGTTATATGATTAAAATCACTGTCCCTTTCCCCTGCCACGGTTTCCCATATAAGGAGCTGGGTTGCGTAATACAGCGAAAAGCTGTCCGCGTCCGCCTCGTTTTGGGTGCGCCAGTTTATTGATACATTTCCCGTATAACCGTACTGCATTATTCTGCCTATAAATATCTTAATATCCGGCACGGTAATGGTGTGGTTATATTCGGACGGGAAGTTATCCCAATAGCTTTCGTCGCGGCTTGTGAGCTTATATTTATTCTCTATCGGTGTTCCGGGTTCAATGCAGTAGCAGGCAGGCCCACTGTATGAGCCTATTGTGAATACCGTATTGTATTTAGCCTCATCCGAAAACCATCCGTTCATATGTTTTAGCTTGCCGTGACCCCATTTATCGCTGTAATTCACATCTCCCCTGCGGGGAAAAGCCAACTGGTAATTCTCGACCTGTTCGCCTGCCGCAAAAGCGGAAAAGCCGCCGAGCATACCCGTGCATAAAATGACCGCCATAATGACGGACAAAATCCTCTTAAAAATATCTTTTTTCATAGT
The DNA here is from genome assembly GCA_963624605.1 of Eshraghiella crossota. GTDB lineage: Bacteria > Bacillota > Clostridia > Oscillospirales > Acutalibacteraceae > Fimenecus. The sequence goes on from CAVFQD010000050.1 coordinate 12,571, forward strand.
CGTTCCTCCAAATAAAAAAGCACCCGATTTTTTCTAATCGGATGCTTAAAATTGTAATTTAAACCTTATTATGCGTAGCCTATATATATTTCGTAATCCTTACCGTTTTCCTCTGCCCATATC
>CAVFQD010000051.1:0-12332 GCA_963624605.1 Eshraghiella crossota
TTGTCAACTAATGTAAACACAAATTATGCCGAATTTCTAAATTTTTATAACTTTTTTTGCCTTTTCTGTTTATAAATGCGCTGATATTTGATATAATATCTTGATAAAATCTTTGTGCTTTTTGTTCGCCTTTTTCCGAACAAAAACTGTAAGAAAAAGTAAAGGAATTTTCAATATGTTTGTCGATAAAGCAAAAATACTTATAAAGGCGGGTAACGGCGGCGACGGCGCTGTCGCTTTTCACAGGGAAAAGTATGTAGCTTCCGGCGGACCCGACGGCGGCGACGGCGGCAGAGGCGGCAATATCGTCTTTCAGGTTGACGACAATATCTCGACCCTTGCCGATTTCCGTTATAAAAGGAAGTACAAGGCGCAAAACGGCGAAAACGGCAGAGGTAGCCGCTGCAACGGTAAAAAAGCGCCAGACCTTATAATAAAAGTCCCGAGGGGTACCGTAATCCGTGAGGTTGAAAGCGGTGCCGTTATGGCTGATATGTCCTCGGACGAGCCGTTCATTGCCGCAAAGGGCGGTAACGGCGGCTGGGGAAACTGCCACTTTGCCACCCCCACAAGGCAGACGCCCCGTTTTGCCAAAAGCGGCGCTCCCGGCGAGGAGTGGGAGGTGAGCCTTGAATTGAAGCTTATTGCGGATGTCGGACTTTTAGGCTTTCCGAATGTCGGCAAGTCGTCGTTCCTCTCCGTTGTCAGTGAGGCGAAGCCCATTATCGGCGATTATCACTTCACGACAATAATCCCCGTGCTCGGCGTTGTCTCAATGGGACCCGAAAACAGCTTTGTCATTGCCGATATTCCCGGACTTATCGAGGGTGCGGCAGACGGCGTCGGCTTGGGTCATGAATTTCTGCGCCATGTCGAGCGTTGCCGTATGCTTGTGCATATCGTCGATGTTGCGGGCAGTGAGGGCAGAGACCCCATAGAGGACTTCGAAAAGATAAACGAGGAGCTTGTCAGGTTCAATCCCGAGCTTGCGAAGTGTCCGCAGATTGTGGCGGGCAACAAGATAGACCTTGCCACGGACGAACAGCTTGAAGCCTTCAGAAATTACATTGAGGGTAAGGGCTACGAATATTATGAAATCTGCGCTCCCATCCGTCACAACACCAAGGAGCTCATCAACGCCGTTGCCAAAAAGCTTGCAACGCTTCCTCCCGTCAAAAAGTATGAGTCGGAGGAAATTCCGCTTGAGGTTATGGCGCAGAAGAAAAACAGCGGCTTCAAGGTTACCGTTGAGGACGGCGTTTACATTGTCGAAGCCGAGTGGCTCTACAAAATTCTTCTCAAAACCGACCCCGACGACTATTCTTCTCTTCAATATTTCCAGAATGTTCTTCAATCCAGCGGCATAATCGACGAGCTTATTAAGCAGGGTATTCACGAAGGGGATACGGTATCGATTTATGACCTCGAGTTCGATTACATTCCCTGATTTAGGCGATTTTCGTGTAATACAGCGTTACCGCGCGCTCGGAGTATCTGCATACACCGTCGCGCTTGTGCCTTGTCTTACGCAAAAATCACACTAAATCAAAGTTGTGTTTTTTCGCGTGTTTGCGCCTTGCTCTGTATAAAAAATCACTCGAAATTTGTTTTTTGGCTTTGTGTAATACAGCGTTACTGCACGCTCGGAGTATCTACATACACCGTCGCGCAGCGCCCTTTGGGCGAGGTAATAGTGAATAGGGAAGAGGTGCGGGTGCTTCGCACGGATTAAAACATTACCGTAGGGACAGGGCTTGCCCCTGTCCGTCAATAAATATGAATAACCTATAAACAACCTATTTTTTATATCAGGTGAAAAATGGACAATAATAACACTGTAAACAAAAACAACATATCCGATTACAGCCCGATGGCTATGGCGTTTCTGGGCGATGCGGTTTACGGTATTATGGTGCGTGAAAAGCTTGTTCGCGAATGCAACCGACCCGCGGGAGTATTACATACGCTTTCGATAAAGCAGGTAAACGCCGCCGCTCAGGCAAGCGGTGCGAAGAAGATTTTACCTGTTCTGACTCAGGACGAATCCGATGTGTTCAGGCGCGGCAGGAACGCCCACACCAACCACACTCCTAAAAATCAGACCGAAGGCGATTATCATTACGCCACGGGTCTTGAAACGCTTTTCGGCTATCTGTACCTTTTGGGGGAGAATGAAAGACTCCGTGAGCTTTTTGAAATAATCAACGGCGACGGGGTGCTTGATTCTGAAACGGACGGCGACAAGGGATAATATAAAAAACGCATTAAAGGACTTCTTCTGGTGGACTCTCGGCAGTATGCTCTTTGCGGCGGCGATAAACATTTTTACCGCCCCGAATGACATTACCGTCGGCGGCTTTTCGGGTATCGCAACGGTATTAAATTACCTTTTCGGCTTCCCGATAGGTCTGTCGGTATTCGTCCTTAATGTGCCGTTCTTTGTTGCGGCGTTTATAAAATTAGGATATAAATTTATTATAAAAACCGTTATAGCAACCTTTGAAAGCTCGTTTTTCATAGACCTGTTTGCGACCTTTATGAAAGGCTATTCGGGTGACAGGCTTCTAAGCGCCGTTTTCGGCGGAGTCCTGCTCGGAGCGGGGCTCGGGCTTATCTTTCTACACGGAGCTACCACGGGCGGAACGGATATAATAGCAAAGCTCTTGCGGCTTCGCTATCCGCATCTGTCAATGGGCAGGCTTATTTTTATAATTGACCTTGCGATAGTTTTGCTGTCGTTTTTTGCATATAAAAGCGTTGAGGCGATACTCTATGCGCTTGTTACGGTCTTTGTTTCCACGCAGGCGGTTGACCTTGTAAACTCGGGCTTTTCACACTCGAAAACCGTGCTTATTGTCACGGAGAACGGCAGGGAAATAGCAGGGGAAATTCTTTCCTCCCTCGGCAGAGGCGTAACCTCGGTTCGTGCGCAGGGCGCATATACGGGCAATGAAAAGCAGATAATTTTCTGCGCCGTCAGGGCAAACGAGGTTCCGTATTTTTCAAGGCTTATCGGAAAAATCGACCCGAATTCATTTATGATAGTTACCGATGCCGACGATATTCTCGGCAACGGCTTTAATAAAGAAAAACTGTGAATTTATATAAGAGGTAGTTTATGGCAAAAAAGGAAAACATCAGAAATTTCTCTATTATCGCTCATATCGACCACGGTAAATCAACTCTTGCCGACAGGCTTCTGGAGCTTACCGACTCGGTTGCAAAGCGAGATATGGAGGATCAGCTTCTTGACAATATGGACCTTGAGCGTGAAAGAGGCATCACAATAAAGGCTCACGCCGTAAAGCTCGACTACAAGGCAAAAGACGGCAAGACATACGAGCTCAACCTTATTGACACTCCCGGTCATGTGGATTTTAACTATGAGGTCTCACGTTCACTTGCGGCTTGCGAGGGCGCGGTGCTTATCGTTGACGCCTCGCAGGGTGTTGAGGCGCAGACGCTTGCGAATACATATCTTGCGCTTGACCACAATCTTGAAATCGTACCTATAATAAATAAAATTGATCTGCCTGCTGCCGACCCTGAGCGTGTTGCTCACGAGGTAGAGGATGTAATCGGCATTCCGTGCCTTGACTCTCCGAGGGTTTCCGCAAAGACGGGAGAAAATGTCGAAGCGGTTTTGGAGGAGATTGTACACCTCATTCCCCCTCCCGAGGACAGGGATTCGCAGCCGCTGCGAGCATTGATTTTCGACTCGGTTTATGACAGCTACCGAGGCGTAATTGTCTATGTCAGAGTTATGGACGGCAAAATAAAGCCCGGCGACACCATGCGTATGATGGCTACGGGCGCTGAATTTACCGTTGTTGAAACGGGATATATGCGTGCAACCTCGCTTGAATCGGCAAAAGGACTTTCCTCGGGCGAGGTAGGCTACATCACGGCTTCAATTAAAACCGTGTCGGACGCGCGTGTCGGCGATACCGTAACAACCGCCGAAAGACCTGCCGCAGAGCCATTACCCGGTTACAGAAAGGTCAATCCCATGGTGTTCTGCGGAGTTTATCCGGCTGACGGAGCGGACTATGAAAATCTTCGAGACGCACTTGAAAAGCTCCAGCTGAACGACGCCGCCCTCTCCTTTGAGCCCGAAACCTCAGGCGCATTGGGCTTCGGCTTCCGCTGCGGCTTTCTCGGACTTCTTCACCTTGAAATCATTCAGGAACGCCTTGAAAGGGAATATAATCTCGACCTTGTAACCACAATCCCGAGCGTTGTATATAAAATTCACCTTACGGATAAGTCCGTAGTTGAAATTGACAACCCGTCGAACTATCCCGACCCTGCTACTATTGACTACTCGGAGGAGCCGGTTGTGGAGGCTCACATTTATGCTCCGCCCGAATATGTCGGCGCAATTATGGACTTGTGTCAGGACAGGCGCGGCACTTACGAGGGTATGACCTACCTTGACGCGGACAGAGTTGACCTCAAATACATTCTGCCGCTCAATGAAATTATCTATGATTTCTTTGATGTCCTCAAATCGAGAACCAGAGGCTACGCTTCGTTCGACTATGAGATGAAGGGCTATGAAAAATCACAGCTTGTCAAGCTTGATGTGCTTCTGAACGGCGATGTGATTGACGCGCTTTCGTTTATTATTCATTCCGACAAGGCATATGCGAGGGCAAGGAAGATAGCTGAAAAGCTCAAAGAGAATATTCCGAGACAAATGTTTGAAATCCCCATTCAGATAGCCATAGGCGGCAAGGTAATCGCCCGTGAGACCGTCAAGGCAATGCGTAAGGATGTGCTTGCAAAGTGCTACGGCGGCGATATAACGAGAAAAAAGAAGCTTCTTGAAAAACAGAAGGAAGGAAAGAAGAGAATGCGTCAGTTCGGTACCGTAGAGGTTCCGCAGGAGGCATTTATGGCGGTGTTGAAATTAGATGAATAACAGAGAGAATATTTTAGAGAGGTTAAAAGAGCTTTCCGTTGATTACGAATTAAAGGAGCACCCTGCCGTTTTCACAATGGACGAGCTTGACTCACTGAAGCTCAACGAAAACAACGAAATCTGCAAGAATCTGTTTCTGCGTGATTACAAGGGCAAAAGGCACGCTCTTGTAATATTGAGAGGGGATAAGCATGCCGATTTGGCGCTTATCCGTGATGAAATCAACTCTACGAAGCTGAGCTTTGCCTCGGACGAAAGACTTCTTAAATACCTTGATGTCAAAAAAGGTTCGGTTTCTCTGTTCGGAATAATCAACGACACGGCAGGAGCGGTTGAGGTTTACCTTGACGAGGATTTGAAAAAGCTTCCCCGTCTCGGCTTCCACCCGAACGACAATACAGCCACGCTGTTTTTAAGCTTCGACGACGCCGTAAGATATGTTGAGAGTACCTCGCACGAGGTCCGCTTTATAAAGGTATGAAAAAGGCGATAGGGCTCTACATTCACATTCCGTTCTGCGACTCAAAATGCCCGTATTGCGATTTCTATTCTTTCCGCTGTAAAGAGGACGAAAAAGAGCTGTATGTAAACGATTTGTGCAAAGAAATCAAGAGACAATCAGGGCAATTCTACTGTAAAGTTGATACGCTTTACATAGGCGGCGGAACCCCGTCATGTATAGGCTTTGAGCGCATTTGCAAAATCGTTGAATGTGTAAAATCGAACTTTTTTCTCTCAAGCGGCGCAGAGGTAACGGTTGAGTGCAATCCGCACTCCGTTTCGGCTGAATTTTTCAAAAAAATTGCTGCTGTCGGCGTCAACAGGGTGTCGCTCGGGCTGCAATCGGCAAACGACAACGAAAGAAAAAAGCTCGGCAGACTGTCAGGCAAAAAAAATGTTGAAAACGCCGTTTCGTTTGCAAGGGCGGCGGGAATAGAAAACATTTCACTTGATGTTATGCTCGGTATTCCCGAAAGCACTCGTCAAAGCCTTGAATCCACGCTCGACTTCTGCATAGCGCAGGGCGTGCCGCATATCAGCGGATATATACTCAAAATCGAGGAAAATACGCCGTTTTATAAAATGCAAAACTCGCTCTCACTGCCCGATGACGATGCCGTTGCCGATATGTACCTGTTTATGTGCGAACATCTCGAAAAGCACGGATATAATCAGTATGAAATTTCAAATTTCGCAAGGTCGGGGTACGAGAGCCGTCATAATCTCAAATATTGGAACTGCGAGGAATACCTCGGCATAGGCTCTTCCGCTCATTCGTTTATGGACGGCAGGCGTTTTTACTGCGAAAAGCGGACGGATAAATTCGTATATGCCGACGACGGTACGGGCGGAGATTTCTGCGAGTACGCAATGCTTCGGCTACGGCTTAAAGAGGGTATAACCGAGGCTCGGACGAAAGAGAGATTTTCCTTTCCGATACCCGAAAAAATGCGCCGCGAAGCGGAATTTCTGCAAAAAAACGGACTTGTTGTTTCCGACTCCGAGGGAATAAGGCTTACCCGAAACGGATTTTTGCTTTCAAATACTGTGATTTCAAGGTTGCTATATTAAAAAGATTGTGTTAAAATGATTTTCCGAATTCTAAAAGAAAGAAGGTGGACAGATGCCCATTAAAATAGACAACCAATTGCCCGCAAGGCACAGTCTGGAGCTTGAAAACATTTTCGTTATGCCCGAAAACAGAGCAATAACGCAGGACATTCGTCCGCTTCATATCATCATTCTTAACCTTATGCCGACCAAGGTCGAGACCGAAACGCAGATTTTGCGTCTTTTGAGCAATTCTCCGCTTCAGGTCGATATTGAGCTTTTGCAGGTTAAATCGCATATTGCGAAAAATGTTTCGCAGGAGCATATGCTCAAGTTTTACAAGACCTTCGACGATGTTAAGAACAGAAAATTTGACGGTATGATAGTCACGGGCGCACCCGTTGAAATGATGCCGTTTGAAGAGGTCGACTATTGGGACGAGCTCTGTGAGATTTTTGACTGGGCAAAAACCAATGTATATTCAACCTATAATATATGCTGGGGCGCACAGGCGGCTTTGTATTATAAGTACGGCATTCCGAAGCATATGCTTGACGAAAAGCTCTTCGGCGTGTTCAAGCACAGACCGCTTGACCTGTATCATCCGTTGCTGCGAGGCTTTTCCGATGTTTACTATGTGCCGCATTCAAGGCACACCGAGACGCGCAGGGAGGACATTGCCGAGGTCAAGGATTTGCAGATTTTGTCCTATTCCGACGAGGCGGGCGTGCATCTGATTTCCGATATGGCTTGCAGAAATTTCTTCTGCACGGGTCATTCGGAGTATGACAGCGACACCCTTGCAAGGGAGTATTTCAGGGATTTGAACAAGGGGATGAACATTAAAATGCCCTATAACTATTTCCCCGATAACGACCCGAAAAAGACTCCTCCCATCACATGGCGCGGCGTGGGAAGTCTCCTGTTCCAGAATTGGCTAAACTATTTCGTCTATCAGAAAACTCCATATGACCTCAACACGCTGTTTGAATAAAGCAAAAATTATTGCCCGAAGAGTCTTGCTTCTCTTCGGGCAGTTTTATACTGTTTTGTTTTTTCAGATAAGTCCGCCTGTGGACATATTGCAGATTATCTGCGCCATTGTCGCACGGTTAACATTGCCTGCAGGGTTGAGAGTTGACGAATTGTTGCCGACAATGCCGTTACCGACAGCCCATGTGACAGCGTCCGTTGCCCAGTAGCTGACGAAAGCCCTGTCAGTGTAGGGGGCAAGCAGCTCGTCTGCCGACTTCGATACTGAAACATCGGCGCCGAGATAGTTCTTGACATACCTATAAAGTATAACGCAGACCTGTTCCCTTGTTATGGGGTCTCCCACGCCGAATCCTCCGTACTGATAACCGCTGACAATTCCTTTGTCAACCGCCCACGCTACAGCGGCGGAATAGTATTCGCCGACCGGCACATCGCTCATACCGCCGTTCTGACTCGAATACGGTGTAAGGTCGGCTTTTGCTATCTTCGACAATACAACGACAAAGTCTTGCCTTTGAATGTTATCGGCAATTCCGAAAAAGCCTGAGCCGTATCCTCGGAAGTAGCCGTTTTTGAAATTGTGCTTTATGGCAGCAAAGTACCACTCGCCGTATGACACATCGGGGAACCAATTGCAGCGGAAGTCAAAGCCGTGCTCTGCGGCGTAGTCTTGAGCTGCAGAGCCGTATGCGCTTGCAATTTCGAGCGTGGAATATTTCATAATGTGCCCTTCGTCATCCTCGCAGCCGTAGCCGAAGGCACGATTGCCGATTTCCTCGGTTTCCGCAGGGATTTCAACGCTTGTGAGCAACGGACATTCGAAAAACGCCACAGCGGCGATTGAATGAAGCGTATCGGGAAGAGAAACGTATGAAAGCTGAGGCAGGACAGCAAATGCCGCGTCGCCGATTGTTTCAAGACCCTCGCGGATGGTTACGGAGCTTAATTTGTCGCAGTCGGCAAATGCGTAGGCGTCAATTTGCTTTACGCTCTGCGGTATAATTACGGATTCCAGCGTATCACAGTCATAGAATGCCTTTTTGCCTATTTCCGTTACGCATTTTTCGTCTATTACAGACGGAATTTCCAAACGCTCTTCCGTTCCCGTATATTTCGTGATTTTAACATTACCGTCCGGGCACAAGGAATATGTGAAATCCCCGGAGCTCTCGGCAAACGAGTTTATGCCGAAGCACAAAAGATTTGCCGCAACCGTCAGTACGCTCAGCAGTACCGACAGTGTTTTTGTGCCAAATTTCATAAAAATCCTCCTCAATATGTTAATGATAACCCGATTTTATACGGGCTAAAGCAATAATATCATAACATTTTGAAAAAGTCTAATCTATTTGATATATATTTTGACAAACGGATTTCTTTTTCGTAATACCGTCGGACGCCACCCGTAACCGTAAAACGGTTCTCAACGGACGGTGTAACACTTTTTGAAAAATTTTTTCTTGACTTAATCTTCTGTTTATGGTATATTACTTGTACCTCTGAAAGAGGGTTCTTTTTTTGTGCCCGCTTTTTTGAGGTAGGCTAAACAGGCGTATAACGCTAATAACGGAGGTGCCGAAAAATGAGAGTAAAGGTTACATTGGCTTGCACAGAGTGCAAACAGCGCAACTACAACACAATGAAAAACAAAAAGAACACACCGGACAGGTTGGAGATGAACAAGTACTGCAGATTCTGCAAGAAGCACACTCTCCACAGAGAAACGAAGTAAGCGGAGGTAAAAACTATGGCTGACGAAATTAAAAAAGATTCTGCCGCAGCTCCCGCAAAAAAGTCCAAGAAAGAAGACAAGTCCGATAATTCCAAGAAGAAAAAGAATGTTTTTGCCAACATCGGCAAGAGCATTAAAAAGTTCTTCAAGGATTTGAGGGGCGAGTGCAAAAAGGTCGTATGGCCCGATGCGAAAACCGTTTGGAAGAGCACAGGCGTAGTTTTGCTCTGTGTGTTTGTCCTCGGCGTAATCATCTGGGGTATCGATACAGGTCTTTCGGAACTTATCAAGCTTCTTGTAAATGCCGCGAAAAATGCGTCGGCTGACACCGAAACGACAACAGCCGTTGCAGGTTCGATTATTTCCGGATTCTTAGGTTTATAAGGGGGATGTCTAATGGCAGAAATCTCCAAGTGGTACGTTGTTCATACCTATTCAGGTTATGAGAATAAGGTTGCAGCAAACATCGAGACGGTAGTCGAGAACCGCAAAATGCACGACTATATTCTTGACGTTCAGGTGCCGACCGAGCTCGTTACCGAGATTAAGGACGACGGAACCAAGAAAGAAATTGAAAGAAAAATTTTCCCCAGCTATGTTATTGTTAAGCTTGCCGTCTTTGAAAACGAGGACACGGGCGAGCTTGAAATGACAGATGACACTTGGTATGTCATTCGCAACACGAGAGGCGTTACGGGATTTGTCGGTCCCGAGGGTAAGCCTGTTCCGCTTTCGGACAGTGAAATTGCCGCTCTCGGCGTTGAAAAGCGTGTTATCGAAGTAAACTACGCAAAGGGCGATATGGTTACCATTATCGACGGTGCATTTGACGGCATTATCGGTGTAGTTGACGAAGTAAACACGGAAAACAATATGGTCAGAGTTATCATTTCCATGCTCGGCAGAGAAACGCCGGTTGAACTTGAGCTCGATCAGGTTGAAAAACAACAGTAAAAACGGTATTAAGCGACTTGTTCGCTTTTTATAGCGCATATGCGCTGTGGGAGGGATAAGCGAAGCCACTTATTCCGCCACTACCACGATTTTTGGAGGTGCTAAAATGGCTCAGAAAGTAATAGGCTTTATTAAGCTTCAGATCCCTGCCGGCAAGGCAACACCGGCACCGCCCGTAGGACCGGCACTCGGTCAGCACGGCGTTAACATCATGGCGTTCACAAAGGAATTCAACGAACGCACAAAGAACGACGCAGGACTTATCATCCCCGTTGTTATCACTGTATATGCAGACCATTCGTTCACATTCATAACAAAGACTCCTCCTGCAGCAGTCCTTCTTAAAAAGGCTTGCGGCATCGAGAGCGGTTCAGGCGTACCGAATAAGACAAAGGTTGCAACCATCACGAAAGAACAGCTTCAGAAGATCGCAGAGCAGAAAATGCCCGACCTCAACGCAGCTACAGTTGAAACTGCAATGAGCATGATCGCAGGTACGGCTCGTTCAATGGGCATCACTGTCGAAGACTGATGCTCCTTCGTGGGAGGAAAAATCCGATTAACCACTTAATAGGAGGAAAGTAAATTATGAAACACGGAAAAAAATATAACGAGAGCGCAAAATTGATTGAAAAAACAAAGCTCTACGATACAGACGAAGCATTTGATTTGGCTTGCAAGTCGGCAACTGCCAAGTTTGATGAAACTGTTGAAGCTCACATCCGTCTCGGCGTTGACTCAAGACACGCTGACCAGCAGGTAAGAGGCGCTGTTGTTCTTCCCAACGGTACAGGTAAGGATGTAAGAGTAGCGGTTTTCGCTAAGGGCGACGCTGCTGATGCGGCTAAGGCTGCAGGCGCTAACATTGTCGGCGCTGAGGACCTTCTCGCTGACATTCAGGGCGGTATGCTTGACTTTGACGTATGTATCGCATCACCCGATATGATGGGTCTTGTAGGCCGTCTCGGTAAGGTTCTCGGACCCCGCGGCTTGATGCCTTCACCCAAGGCAGGTACCGTAACACCCGATGTTGCTAAGGCAGTTACCGAAGCAAAAGCAGGTAAGATTGAGTACCGTCTTGACAAGACAAACATCATCCACTGCCCTATCGGTAAGGTTTCATTCGGTGCGGAGAAGCTCGCTGAGAACTTCAACACCCTTATGGACGCTATCGTAAAGGCTAAGCCCGCGGCGCTCAAGGGTCAGTACATCAAGTCCTGCGTTGTTGCAACAACAATGGGCCCCGGTGTAAAGATTAACTCAAACAAGTATTCTGTTTAATTACAGTGCTTGACAAACCCGAAAGGGTATGTTAATATAATATCCGCTTGCCGAAGACAGTAGGTGCATTTACGCGTAAAGTTTTTGACTGCCTACCGAGGGAATGGAACTTATTATTGAAGTTTTGAACCTCTCTGTCTTTTGCGGAGAGGTTTTTTAATCTCATAAAGCAAGCGTAACATTTTTATAGGAGGTGAATTCGTTTGCCAAGTGAGAAAGTTTTAGAAATCAAAAAGCAGCAGGTTGCAGACCTTAAAACAAGATTTGACAATGCCTGCGCAGGTGTAATCGTTGATTACAAGGGTATCTCCGTTGCCGATGATACGGTTCTCCGTAAGGAACTCCGTGAAGCCGGCGTTAAGTACACCGTAACAAAGAATACACTTATCCATCTTGCTATTGACGGCACTGATCTTGCAGAGCTCGACGGCGTTCTTGAGGGAACAACAGCTGTCGCTACATCTGATGACGATTATGTTGCAGCAGCAAGAGTTCTTCAGAAATTCGCTGACAAGAATGAGAATTTCAACATTAAGGGTGGTTTCCTCGACAATGAGGTAATTTCTCTTGAAAAGATTTCAAGCCTTGCAAAGCTTCCGTCAAGAGAAGTATTGCTCGCTACAGTTTGCAGTGCGTTCAACGCACCCATCGCAGCTTTTGCACGCGCTATTCAGGCAGTTGTTGACAAGAGCGGCGAAGCTCCCGCTGAGGAGGCTCCCGCAGCAGAATAATTTTTGCTGTACAACTTAAAAATTATTTCATTATTATTGGAGGAAAATAAAATGGCATCAGAGAAAATTGCAGCTATGATTGAAGAAATCAAAGCTCTTACAGTTCTTGAGCTTTCTGAGCTCGTTAAAGCAGTAGAGGAAGAATTCGGCGTATCCGCAGCAG